>JAJRYE010000129.1 GCA_024275895.1 Alphaproteobacteria bacterium
ATCCGCGCCGCGCCGGGAAACCCGCCCGCCTCGCGCCGCGCCTTGCCGATGGACCATAAAAGCCCCGCCTCGACCGGGCTGGTTGCGGTGTCGATATCATGGCCGTAAAGGCAAAGCCCGGCCTCAAGCCGCAGCGAATCGCGCGCGCCCAGACCGATCATTTCCACCTCATCAGATGCCAGCAACCGCCGCGCCAGCGCTTGCGATTGCGCCCCGTCCACCGAAAGCTCAAACCCGTCCTCGCCGGTATAGCCGCAGCGGCTCACCCATAAAGAGCCAAATTCGGGATCGGCAAAATGGCGGATCGACATGAAGGCCATGTCTTCAACCCCCGGCAGCATGGTGTTCAAAACCCTGCCGGATGCCGGGCCCTGCAAGGCCAGAAGCGCCTTGTCGGCCAGTATCTCCATCGTCACCCTGTCGCCGATGCTGGACTTGATATGGGCAAAATCGTCTTTCTTGCAGGCCCCGTTGACGACGAGAAAATACCACTCCTCGCCGTCTTTTTCATGAATCCGGCTGACCATCAGATCATCACGGATGCCGCCCGCATCATTGGTCAGTTGCGTATAGCGCATGCGCCCGTCGGCCAGCCCGGCGATATTGCCCGGCACCAGCGTTTCAAGGGCCGCAGCCACCCCCTCGGGGGCATGGATCAGGCATTGCCCCATATGCGAGACATCAAACAGCCCTGCCTTTGCGCGCACATACAAGTGCTCTTTCATCACGCCCAGAGGAAAGCTCACCGGCATATCATAACCGGCAAAGGGTACCATTTTCGCCCCCAGCTCCAGATGAAGCTGGTGCAGCGGTGTGGTCTGGAGATCGTTTGTTGCTGTAGCGCTCACACTCTTGAACCTTCACATCCCGTAACGAAACTGACAACGGGGGCGCAAAATGCGTTTGACCCGCTGCCCCCTCTGTCACGGAACCTGAGAGATTGGCCTTGGCGCCCGGTGGGCGGTCCGGCTTACCCCTTCGGTGAGTCTTTGCGTTCAAATCGCAAAAACTGCTTTCCAGAGTGCCATCCGCCATGCGGTCCTGCTCGCCTGAGAGTTTCCGGGGCGGTTGCTCCTTCGGCGCCGGGGCCATGCCCCGATCTCTCCCGCATGGGTCAATTGGCTTGTACGGCCATCATAGATGGGCAAAGCCTCAAGTCAATCGATTCTGGCCTGTTCTCCAGGGCAATCGCATGAAAGAAACCGCGTATTTCCGTAGTTTTCGGACGTCCTTCCTGCGAAGGCAGGAATCCAAAACGGGCTTTCAGCTTGTGGATAGCTTTTACCGGAATCTTGCCTTCGCAGGAATGACGAATTCGATTTGCTGTATCTATATGAATACATTGTGATATTTTGAGCGATGGCCGAAACACACCGTTATTAAGGCCTCCAGAATATTATGCGATTGCCCAGGCCTGTTCTCTTCAAGTGCCGCTTGCCTCAAGTGTCGCTTGCCTCAAGTGCCGCTTGCACGGCGAGAAGGTCCTGCCAGGCCAGATGTTTTTGCGCCGGTGAGCGCAGCAGGAAAGAAGGGTGAAAGCTGCTCATGGTTTTAAACTCGCCATTATCGGTTTTCAGCTGGCGCCATTTGCCGCGCAGGCGCATGATTCCGGTCCGGGTATGATACATCTCCTTCGCTGCCACTCCGCCAAGGAAAAGAACAATATCAGGTTTTGCCAGCTCGATATGCCGGTCGATGAACGGGCGGCAGATAGCGGTTTCCGCCGGGGTCGGGTTGCGGTTTCCCGGCGGCCGCCACGGCACCACATTGGTGATATAGGCGGAACGTTCCGGCGCCTCGTCATGGCGCTCAAGGCCGATGGCGTGCAGCATCTTGTCAAGCAATTGTCCGGCCCGGCCGACAAAGGCCAGCCCCTGCAAATCCTCATCGCGTCCCGGCGCCTCGCCGATCAGCATCAACCGCGCTCGCGCGTTGCCATCGGCAAAGACAAGCTGCTTGGCGGTCGAGCGCAGGCCGCAGCCCTCAAACCCGTCCATGGCGCGTCGCAGCTCATCCAGTGTCCGGGCCTCATGCGCCAGATAGCGCGCCGCCAGCACCGCCTCATCGGTGGACATGGACGCCGTGGCCGGGCGCGGCGGCAGGGCGCGCGGTTCCGGCGCCGGCGCGGCGGGTTGCTCTGCGCGCAACGGGTTCACCGGCGCCTTGTGCCACGCCGTCCCGGCAGAGGCAAACCGATCCACCGGATCCGTGCCGATGGCCTCATCCGCCCCCATGCCGATCTGCCATCGCAGCAGGGCCAGCGCCTCGTCGGCGCTGATGTTTTCAAGATCCGTCATCGTCATTTTTCGATCATTTCACCTTTGCCGCATTGCCCAAAACCCAAAGCCATTCTAGCATGGAATCAAACGATTGAGTCACAGATGCAGGATAATTCATTATGAATGAGCAAGCTCAGGATTTGCCGTCCCGCGAGGCCATGGATTTTGACGTTGTCATCGTTGGCGCCGGCCCGGCCGGTTTAAGCGCCGCCATCCGCATAAAACAGCAGGCGGCAAAGGCGGAGAAAGAGGTTTCCGTCGTTGTGGTGGAAAAAGGTTCTGAAGTGGGGGCGCATATTCTCTCCGGCGCAATCATCGACCCTGTCGGCATCGAAACCCTCTTCCCTGACTGGAAGCAAAAAGGCGCGCCGCTGGACATAGAGGTCAAGGAGGACAGGTTCTTTGTCCTGACCAGAAACGCCAGCTTCCGCATCCCCAATTTTCTTAATCCCCCCTTCATGTCCAATCATGGCTGCTATATCACCTCGCTGGGCAATCTGACCCGCTGGCTGGGCGAGCAGGCTGAAAATCTGGGGGTTGAGATTTACCCCGGCTTTGCCGCGACCGAGCTTTTATACAGCGATAACGGAACGCTCATCGGCATCGCCACCGGCGATATGGGGGTGGGCCGCGACGGCAGGCCGAAGGCCAATTTCGAACGCGGCATGGAACTGCGCGGCAAATACACCTTGCTGGCCGAGGGCGCACGCGGTTCGCTCACCAGACAGGCGATTGCCGAATTCGGCCTCGACAAGAATTCCCAGCCGCAAAAATTCGGGCTGGGCATAAAGGAACTCTGGGAGGTGAAACCGCAAAACCATCACCCCGGTCTGGTATGCCACTCCTTTGGCTGGCCGCTTGACCAGCGCACCGGCGGCGGCTCCTTCATCTACCATTTCGGCAATAATCAGGTGGCGGTGGGTTTTGTGGTGCACTTGAATTACGCCAATCCGCATCTCTCGCCCTTTGAAGAATTCCAGCGCTTTAAAACGCATAAAACCGTCGCTCCTGTTTTTGAAGGCGCAAAGCGCATTTCATTTGGCGCGCGGGTACTGAGCGAGGGCGGTCTGCAATCGGTGCCAAAACTCGTTTTTCCCGGCGGTGCGCTGGTGGGCTGCGGCGCGGGCTTCATGAATGTGCCGCGCATCAAGGGCTCGCATAATGCGGTTTTAAGCGGTGTTCTGGCGGGTGAGGCGGTGTTCGCGGCTATATCGGAAGGTCGCAAACATGACGAGCCGGACGCCTATCAATGCGCCTATGAAACCAGCGCCATCGTCGCGGATTTGAAAAAAGTCCGCAATGTCAAACCGCTGTGGAGTCGGTTCGGAACCTGGCTCGGCATTGCTCTTGGCGGCTTTGATATGTGGTGCAATGTCCTCGGATTTTCGCTTTTCGGCACCCTTGGCCACGGCAAAACCGATGCCCGATGCATGGGCAGGGCAAAGAATTTTGCCCCGGTAAAATACGATAAACCCGACGGGGTTCTCACCTTCGACCGGCTCTCTTCGGTATATCTTTCGGCCACCGCCCATGAGGAAGACCAGCCGATACATTTAAAGCTGGCCGATCCGGATATTCCCATCCGGTTCAATCTGCCCCAATATGATGAACCGGCCCAGCGCTATTGCCCCGCCGGGGTATATGAAATTATCGGTGAGGGCGAAGAAAAACGCTTCCAGATCAATGCCGCCAATTGCGTGCACTGCAAAACCTGCGACATCAAGGACCCTTCGGAAAATATTACCTGGACCCCGCCCGAGGGCGGCGGCGGGCCGAACTACCCCAATATGTAACAGGGCTGCGCCGACGCAGAGCTTGCAAATCAGGGGAAAACGCGCCATTTTACCGCGCAATGTTGCAAGATGAGATTAGAGGTGTCCATTGAAAGCTTTTTTGCCAGGGCTGGGTATGGGGCGCATGATGCGTCTGGGTATCTCGGCGGCAATGCTGACCGGCTTTGCCAGTTGCTCCAGCATCGATCCGGGCAACCTGATCACCGGCTCGGCGGCCAAGGCTTCAGGGCGCGCCAATTCCTCGCTTTCAGGCAATTATCTCGCAGCGCGCCATGCCAGCCGCAATCGCGACGCCGCCGCCGCCGAGATCTTTTATGCCCGCGCCATGGACAAGGACCCGGAAAACAAGAACATAAGACTGCGCTCGTTCCTGCTTGCGGTGACTTCGGGAAATATGGCCAAGGCGGCGAAACTGGCCAGGGAGGTCATCAGGGACGACCCCGCCAACCGTGCCGCGCGGCTGGTTCTGGCTCTTGGCGAGATCAGGGCCGGGCGCTACGCGCAGGCCCGCAAATGGCTGGTCGTGGAAAAGGCAACCTCGCATGAACTGGCCTCGACCCTTCTTACCGCCTGGGCCTGGCAGGGCGAGGGCGAGACGGACAAGGCCATCAAGACATTAAAACGCCTTGAGATGACGCGGGCGTTTTCCTATTTCGAGAATTATCATCTGGCGCTGGTGCTGAATTTCACCGGCAAGACGGCGGAAACCGAAAAGCGTTTCAAGGCCGCCTATGAAACCAGCGGCGGCGCGCTGCGCGTGGCGCTCAATTACGGCAATTTTGAAGAACGCCGCGGCAATCTTGCCACCGCGCGTAAAATCTATAACGAGTTTATCAAAACCGTCAGCCGCCACCCGCTGATGCTGGCGGCGCTGAAAAATGCCGGCAAGGTGAAAAAACCGCCCCTGCTGCTCAAAACGCCGCAACAGGGCGCCGCCGAGGCGCTTTACGGCATTGCCTCGCAGCTTTCCTCGACCGCCGGGGCCGATCTGGCAGTGCTCTATCTGCAACTGGCGCTTTACGTGAACCCGGATTTCCCGATGGCGCGGCTTTTGCTGGCCGATATCTATGAAAACCGCAAGGACCCGGCGCGGGCGCTGAGCGCCTACAACAAGATTGATGCCAACTCGCCCCTGCGCATGGAAGCCGATATTCAGGCAGCGCTCAATCTTGACCGCATGGACCGCACCAATGAAGCGCGGCGGCGGCTGAAAAAGATTATCCGCGCCCACCCGAACGAGCTTCGCCCCCGCATTGCGCTGGGCAATATGCTGCGCGGGCGGCAAAGATACGCCGAGGCCAAGCTGAGCTATACTCGCGCTATCCAGATGGTCAAGACGCCCGATAAATCCCACTGGCGGCTGTTTTATAACCGCGGTATTTGCAATGAGCGGATCAAATTATGGGATCTGGCGGAAAAAGACCTGAAAATGGCCCTCAAGCTCAACTCCGAGCAGCCGCTGGTGCTTAATTATCTGGGGTATTCCTGGATAGAGCGCAAGAAAAACCTCAAACAGGCCATGGATATGATCCGCAAGGCGGTAGATTTGCGCCCCAATGACGGCTTTATCATCGATTCGCTCGGCTGGGCCCATTTCCAGCTTGGCGAATGGGAAGACGCGGTTAAAAATCTTGAGCGCGCAGTGGAGCTTGAGCCGGATGATCCGGTGATCAATGACCATCTGGGCGATGCCTACTGGCGTGCCGGGCGCGAGCTGGAAGCCCGCTTCCAGTGGTCCCATGCCCGTGATATGAAGCCCCGGCCCGATGTATTGAAAAAGATCGAGGCCAAGCTCAAATCCGGCCTCACCGAACCCAAACAAAAGAACGCTTCCACCGGCGCTACAAATGGCGGCTGAATTCCACTCGTTTGCCGGCGCCAAGATCAATCTCACCCTGCATATCACCGGCAAGCGCGAGGATGGCTATCATCTGCTGGACTCGTTGGTGGTTTTTGCCGGATTTGGCGATAATTTAACCGCCGCCCCCGCCGGCGAGATCACACTCACCTTGTCCGGCCCCTTTGCCGGCAAGCTCTCCTGCCGCGATAATCTGGTCATCAGGGCAGCCAAAGCGCTTGCGCAGGCGCTGGGAACCGGTCAGGGCGCGGCGCTGCATCTGGAAAAAAACCTGCCCCCCGCTTCGGGTATGGGCGGCGGATCGGCAGACGCCGCCGCTGCCTTGCAACTGTTGCCAACAATATGGGGTAAAACCCTGCCCGCGGATGAGTTGCAAAATCTTGCTCTGAAGCTGGGCGCGGATGTCCCGGTCTGTCTCGCCCAAACCCCTGCCTTCATGCGCGGTATTGGCGAAGAACTCGAACCCGTCCGTCCGTTTCCCTCCCTGTCCGCCGTGCTGGTCAATCCCGGCGTGCATGTCGCAACCCCGGAGGTGTTCCGGGCGCTCGCCTGGAGTCCCGCCAATGCCCCGCGCGCGGCGCCAAAACCGCCCGTTTTCACCTCGGCAGAAACTCTGCTCGACTGGCTTGCCCAAACTCGCAACGATCTGATGGCCCCCGCCCTTCGCCTCTCGCCGCAAATCGGCAACGTGCTGGAAGCTTTAAAGGCCACAAAAAATTGCCGTTTTGCCCGCATGAGCGGCTCCGGTGCAACCTGTTTTGGCCTTTACACCGGCAAACAAAGCGCCAAAGATGCGGCGCAGGCCATTCAGGCCGCCAACCCGGACTGGTGGGTGCAGGCAACAGTAATCTCTCATGCCGTCATTCCTGCTAGGGCAGGAAACCAAGACGGATTCCAAGTCCGCTGACGGTCCTGTCTGGATTCCTGCCTTCGCAGGAATGAGAACGAGCTTTATCCAGAAATCCTTGAAAAATCAGCAACTTCGCGGGTTGCGGCGCGGATTTGGGAGAGCAGTTTCAGACGGTTTTCGCGTAAAAGCGGGTCATCGGTATTCACCGTAACGGCATCGAAAAAGTTATCCACCGGCCCGCGCAGCGTGGCCATGGCCGCCATGGCGCGCGCAAAATCTTCCCCTCCAACCGCCGCTTTCGCCTCGGCGCTGGCCTGTGAGATGCGTTCAAACAGCGTCTTTTCCTCATTCTGCGCAAAAAGAGCCGGCTCCGGCGCGCCCTCGAAGCTCCGCTTGTCCTTCTTCTCTTCAATGCGCAGAATATTCGACGCCCGTTTGACCCCGGCCAGCAGATTGGCCCCGTCTTCTGTTTCAAGGAACGCCCCCAACGCCTCAACCCGACGCACGATCATCAAGAGATCGTCTTGATCCCCAAGCGCGAATACAGCATCAATCAGATCATGCCGCGCGCCCTGATCACGCAAATACACTTTTAACCTGTCCGCAAAGAAGGTTAGCATATCATCTCTTATGTCTACAAAAAAGCTGGCAATTCTTGATCCATATAAGTCTATATTCACGAGGGTTTCGCAATCTTGGAAATTTTCCTGATATTCCTCAATATATCCTTGCCACTTTGTAAACTCATTTATTCGAGCAATCCATTCTTCTCCGGGAAGAGGGTCAAAATCTTTGGGGTTTAGATTGTTGATTTCTTTGAGCCTACGAGTATTTGGTGAGATTAGTTTTGATGCAATGCCTGTTTTCTGTGCAGCTCTTGCTAAGCGGATCAAATCTTCATTCAATTCGTGATCAACTGTTTTGTAATATGCGGTTGATAATTCGTATGTATCGACTTTACTCATCCAGAATAAATAATGACTGTCCAAAAGAGATTGAAGATTAAGGCGCAATTCATTCTCCAAAATAATCCGAATAATACCCAGCGCCGCGCGTCTTAGCGCATATGGATCTTTGGAGCCGGTGGGTTTTTCATCAATCGCCCAGAAGCCAACCAACGTGTCGATCTTGTCGGCCAGTGCGACCGCGATTGGGATGGGATCTTTCGGGACCGCGTCTTTTGGCCCTTGCGGCTTGTAATGGTCCTCAATGGCTTTGGCGATGTAAGGTTTGACGCAGCACTTCTCCGCGTAATATTTTCCCATCAGACCTTGCAGATCGGGGAATTCGCCCACCATTTGCGTTACCAGATCGGTTTTACATAAATTGGCGGCCTCGGCGGCTTCATCCTCATTGGCATCAACAAACGGCGCGATATCGCGCGCCAGCGCCGCAATCCGCCGCACCCGCTCGCCCTGGCTGCCGAGTTTGGCATGAAAGGTAATTGCATCCAGTTCCGGGGTGCGCAGGGAAAGCGGGGTTTTCAAATCCTGATCCCAGAAGAAGCGCGCATCGGCCAGCCTTGCATTGAGCACCCGCTCATTGCCGGCCGTGATCGCCTTGCCGCCGTCTTTCGCGGCCAGATTGGCCACCACGATAAAGGCATTGGCCGCCTTGCCGGTCCCGGCCCGGCGCAGGGAGAAATATTTCTGGTGCTTGCGCATTGAGCTTTCCAGCACTTCGGCGGGCAGATCGAGAAAGTTTTCATCAAAGCGCCCCAGCAGCACTGCCGGCCATTCCACCAGCCCGGCGACTTCATCCAGCAAGGCGTTATCTTCAACGGCTTCCAGCCCTTGCCCCTCGGCCAGCTCCACCGCCCGGCTCCAGATCCGCTCACGGCGCAGCTTGGGGTCCAGCACCACAAAAGCCTGTTCCAGTTTTTTCTCGTAATCCTTGAAATGGCGCACTTTGAACGGGCCGGGGGCAAGGAAGCGGTGGCCATATGTGGTATCGCCGCTTTTGATGCCTTCAATTGCAAATTCGATGGTGTGTGAGCTGTTCTCTGACGGGCCGAACACGCATAAAATCGAATGCAGCGGCCGCACCCAGCGCAAATTGCCGCTGCCCCAGCGCATGGATTTGGGCCAGGGGAATTTGCCGATGACCGCCGGGATGATTTCCGCCAGTACGTCTTTGGCGCTGCGCCCTTTTTGCTCCTTGATGGCGACATAAAAGCGGCCCCGTTTATCCTCGCGGATTTCGCATTCCTCAAGGCTCGTCAGCCCCGCGCCGCGCAAAAAGCCCTGCAACGCCTTTTCCGGCGCGCCCACCCGCGGCCCCTTGCGCTCCTCGCGGGTATCGGACTGGCGCTTTGGCAGCCCGGCCACCACCAGGGTGAGCCGCCGCGGCGTGGCGTAAGAATCGGCATGTTCGAAGGCCAGCCCCGCTTCGGCCATTGCCCCGGTAATGAGGCGCTTTAAATCCTCCGCCGCGCGCGCCTGCATGCGGGCCGGGATTTCCTCGGAAAAAAGCTCAAGCAGAAGTTCGGACATTATTCAACCCCCGCCTGTTCGGTCTTCAGCCATGCTCCGGCGCAGGCTTTCGACAGATCGCGCACCCGCAGAATATAGGACTGCCGCTCGGTCACCGAGATCACCCCGCGCGCATCAAGCAGATTGAACAAATGCGAGGCCTTGATGCATTGATCATAGGCGGGCAGCGGCAGCGCCTTTTCAATCAGCGCCCAGCATTCAGCCTCGGCATCCTCAAAATGGCGCAGCAAAACTTCAGTATTGGCATATTCAAAATTATAGGCCGAATATTCGCGCTCGTTCTGGGCGAAAATATCGCCGTATTTCACTCCGGCGCCATTGAAATCCAGATCATAGACATTATCGACCCCCTGCACATACATAGCCAGACGCTCCAGACCATAGGTAAGCTCGCCCGAAACCGGACGGCAGTCAAAGCCGCCCACCTGCTGGAAGTAAGTGAATTGCGACACCTCCATGCCGTCGCACCAGACCTCCCAGCCCAGCCCCCACGCCCCCAAGGTGGGGCTTTCCCAGTCATCCTCGACAAAACGGATATCATGGTTCATTGCATCGATACCCAGCGCTTTTAGCGAATCAAGATAAAGTTGCTGGATATCGGGCGGCGAGGGTTTCAGGATGGTTTGAAACTGGTAGTAATGTTGCAGACGGTTGGGGTTTTCGCCGTAGCGTCCATCTGTCGGGCGGCGCGAGGGCTGCACATAGGCAGCGCGCCAGTGTCTGGGCCCCAGCGAGCGCAAGGTGGTGGCCGGGTGAAACGTGCCTGCGCCCACCTCCATGTCATAGGGCTGTAATATAACGCAGCCATATTTGGCCCAATAGGATTGCAGGGTGAGAATCAGCCCCTGAAAGGACAGATCCGGCACATCGGCGTCTTGTTTTGCAGCCATACTCATGAAAGGATTCCCGGCAGAGACAATTTTTAGATTTTGCGCACCCTAAAACAAGCCGCGGTCAAATGGAACAGGTTAAGTTGAGCATCTGCCGCGGGGCGCAAAACCCGGACGGAAACAAGGTGCAAGGAGGCAAGAGAAAGTGAAATCACCAAGCCGCTATCTGCAAATTCAGGGTGATCCTTCAATCCGGGATTTCCTGTTTGAGCAGTCCCGGGTGACCAGCGCCTTTGACGACAATATGGACAAGGTGCTGGATACGGTTGAAAAGCTCATGAGCGAACACGGCGTCTTCCACGCCCAGATCCATTTCTCCAGCGGCCAGATCAATCTGTGGCTGCTCAATGACCCGTTCAATTATTCCGTCGTGGTGCAGGAGGAAGTTCTGAGCGGCGAGCTGTTTGACCTTTATCCGCCAAATCCCTATCCCGAATATGCCAGGGTGGCGAAAGACAGGATCAGGCCCGTCCTCGACCGTTTCCGCGGCCTGCGCGGGGCCGACCCGATTGTCTATCTCAGATCGGGTTCCCTGAATGTAATCAACGGCCGGGTCGGGCTGAATTTTTCCTGCGATGGCGCACATTATCTTGATTATGAGGAGTTTCTCGCTAACGAGAATTACAGCCCCGACTGATCCGTACCGTTACCCCTTGCGCCTCCTTCGTCATTCCTGCGAAGGTCGGCATCCAAGCCAGGCGTTCAGGGTGTTTGATGGCCCGCTTTGGCCCCCTGCCTTCGCAGGGGTGATGATAAAAGGCGCAGGGGGTGCCGATAAAAGGCGCAGGGGTGCTGAAAAATACAGGGTGGAAAAAGATGCAAGGGAACAGGGGGCCGGAACGGGCCCCCCGTTTCTCTAGCCGACCTGCGGCAGTTCCGAGAGCGATTTGGCGAGCGCCTCGTGATCATAATCCTGATCGGTCAGCTTGCCGTCAAGATAATCGCTATAGGCCGACATATCAAAATGCCCGTGGCCGGAAAGATTGAACAAAATGGTCTCGGACTTGCCCTCTTGCTTGCAGCGCAGCGCCTCGTCGATCGCCGTGCGAACCGCATGGGTTGATTCAGGCGCCGGCACAATCCCTTCGGCGCGGGCGAAAATCAGCCCGGCCTCAAAGCTCGGATTTTGATGCACCGCGCGCGGTTCGATCTCGCCCAGCTCAACCAGATGGCTCACCAGCGGCGCCATGCCGTGATAGCGCAGCCCCCCGGCATGAAAGGCCGGCGGCATGAAGGTTGAGCCCAGCGTATGGCACAGCATCAGCGGGGTGAGATGGCCGGTATCGCCAAAATCATAGGCGTATTTACCCCGCGTCATGGTCGGGCAGGCGGAAGGCTCCACCGCGATGGAGCGCACTTTCCTGCCGCCCCTCAACCCCTCGCCGATAAACGGAAAGGCGATGCCGCCGAAATTGCTCCCGCCCCCGGCGCAGCCGATGACGATATCGGGATAATCATCCGCCATTTCAAATTGCGACATGGCCTCAAGGCCGATAATGCTCTGGTGCAGCAGGACATGATTGAGAACCGAGCCAAGGGCGTATTTGGTGTCATCATGCGTGGCGGCGATCTCGACAGCCTCGGAGATGGCGATTCCCAGAGAACCGGGGCTGTCCGGGTCATATTTGAGAATTTGCCGCCCGGCTTCGGTTTCCATGGATGGCGAGGGGATGCAGCTTCCGCCATAGGTTTCCATCAGGGCGCGGCGATAGGGTTTCTGGTTATAGGACACCTTGACCATGAAAACCCTGACCTCAAGGTCAAACAACGCTCCGGCAAAGGCAAGCGACGAGCCCCATTGCCCCGCCCCCGTCTCGGTGCTGAGCTTCTTGATGCCGCTTTCGGCATTGTAAAACGCCTGCGCCACCGCCGTATTGGGCTTGTGAGAGCCGGCCGGGCTGACCCCTTCATTTTTGTAATAAATCTTCGCCGGCGTATCGAGGGCGGCTTCGAGCCGGCGGGCGCGGAACAGCGGCGAGGGGCGCCATTGCCGGTAAACATTGCGCACCGGAGCAGGAATCTCGATCTCGCGCTCCTGAGAGACCTCCTGCATGATCAGTTCCATCGGGAAAAGCGGCGCCAGATCATCAGGACCTATGGGCTCACCCGTGCCGGGGTTGAGAACCGGCGCCAGCGGCTTGGGCAAATCCGCCTGGATATTGTACCAGTTCGCCGGCATTTTTTCTTCGGGAAGTATATATTTGATTGTATCGCTCATCGTCTTCAGATCCCCCGTTTACTGGATACGCCAGCCGACGCTTACGACTGGCCTGGAACACCGCCGGTAAAACCCTGCCTGATTTCAACCGGGCGGCGCGGCAAGAAAACCCCTGAATGCACCAAACAATGCGTCAGGAATACGAAAAAGGGATGCTGCACAAAATCAGGAGACTTGTCGAGTCGCAATTCGTCCCCGGCCCCGGTTCCCGGCGGGCCGGTGCTGAATCGGAAAAAGAACGGCAGGTTCTATTGGAGGGGGCGGGCGCCCTTCACCCGAACTTCCCAGTTTCGCGCATCGCAAACGGCTTTACCTGAACGCAGGTTGATATCGACAAACCCCCACGCCACCCCGCCTTCCACCTGGCAGATGGCATGCACGCGCACCCAGCCTTTCCAGCCCTTTTGCACATTGCGGATTCGGATATTCTTTTCGGTCAGCTTCAGGTCTCTGGAAAAAAACCGCTCGGAGACATCGCCGGTCCGGATTTGACAGCTCTTGGCGATGATCCGGGCAAAACCGGCGGGCTTGATACTTTTTGACGCCGCAGAGCCGGCAGGCAGAACGGCAATCAGCGCCGTCATTAATATTTTGCGCGTTAAGATATTCACAATCGCCTGCCGCTTGCCACCCCGTATACCGCCTGTTCCGGGCGTTTGCCGATAACCGATAGCAGAGCGGTCGGCGCTTGTACAGGTTTCGGCCCGGTCCGGTTTATCCATCGGGTGGAACCGCTTGAATGCAGGCTGACCTATTTTCGGGCGTGCATGACTTCGCGCACATCATTGATCATCTTGCTGCCAAG
>JAJRYE010000130.1 GCA_024275895.1 Alphaproteobacteria bacterium
AGCCGCCCATTGCTACCGCCGCAAAATAGTGGCAAAACACAAGGAGAACAAATTCTACTTGTCAGTGGACCAAAATTTGGGGGCAGGTCAAATTAGCTACCAAATAGCTACCATGTTATGGAAAATAACTGCATAATATTAGAAAATTAAGAAGGCTGTATATTGGATAATGATAAAGATAACAATATGATAAGCGATATCCAAAAATAGGAACAACTGACTTTTAATCAGTAGGTCCCAGGTTCGAATCCTGGTGGGCTCACCATAGAATTCAATGGCTTAAACGTCACTTTAAAACCGTTTCCGGGCGGCTTTTTCGTTTGGCGCTCACCGGGCGCTCACCCCGCCTGTTTTCACGCCCTGTTGTTTGGGTTGACCATTGCAACCGCGGCCAGCTTTTCCTGGACTTTTGCAAGACAGGGCAGATCCAACCCGCCCCGGACATCACACGCTGTTCTACTGGCAGGAGAGCGTTCTTGGCCTGTATTCGGCGAGAAAAAGGCTTTGCCACTCCGTTTTATTTTGGTTCCCAGGCTGCAAACACGCGTCAACTCTTTTATATTGAGACAGGATTCAGGCATCCTGATTCATATCTGATCTGATTTTTCAAACGGGCAAGTGCAATGGAACTTAAATGGCTGGAAGATTTTATTTCTCTTTGTGAGACAGGAAATTTTCGTGTTGCTTCTGAACGCCGCTGTGTCTCTCAGCCCGCCTTCAGCCGGCGGATTAAAACGCTTGAAAACTGGGTGGGGGCGAAGCTGTTTGACCGATCCGGCCAGCCGGTGAAACTAACCGGCGCTGGAGAGATGTTCAAGCCGGCGGCACTTGAGATCGTGCAACTGGCCTGTCAAACGCGCAACGACATCAAGACACAAATCAGGGCGGATAAAAGTAAAATCCGTTTTTCGACCGTAAGCACATTGTCGCAAAATTTTATGCCGGGCTGGTTGAAAGATCTTCAATCCATCATTGAGACCGAATCCTTTATTGTCAGAACTGATTTTGACAGTTTCGAAGACTATCTTGAGGCTCTGGAAGAAGGGGTTGTTGATTTTTTCATCTGCTATGAAGATCCCTCCGGCACGATCTTCCATTACACCGAGAAATTCCAGTCTCACATATTGGGAACCGAAACGCTTGTACCGGTCGTCAGCCCGGACAGTGAGGGAAACCCGCGTTGCTGGCTTCCGTCCTGCAAACCCGGAAGCCGGATTCCCTATGTGCATACCAATTCCAGGCCTTCGATATGGCCAATCAATCACCATCTGAAAAAGCGATACGGGGATCTTGAATTCGTATCTGTCTATGAAGCCTCAATAGCCACGGCATTGCGGGCCATGGTCGTGGAGGATTATGGTGTTGCCTGGATTCCAAATTCGATTGTGGCTGAAGATCTTGCAAATGGACGTCTGGTGCGTGCCAGCAAAAACGACGACGATATTCACTTGGACATAAAAATTTACCGGTATGAGCAAAATACAGAGCCAAGAACGGAAAAATTCTGGCAGGCCCTGCTGGAAAGGGACGCTGGTTAAATTCGGGTTTGCCGAATTCTTCAACCCTGAATCAGAAAAGCCTTTCCATACCGGAATTCGCCTTGTCACACACTCGTAATATTGAAACGGCATGACCACGTTGATATGCCGGACATTGCGGGTGATGCAATTATTGCATGGCTTGTGCTGGTATATGTATTGGACCATCCCGGCCACTCCCCTTACCGTTTCAAACGGGAAGAGGGAGAATGTCTGGATTAAGACAACAGGGTGAAGTCAACTTTCAACACAGCTCATCTTTTCTGCCACCATTTAAAGAAATCAAAACCACAAGGGAGATCACGCAATGAAACTTACAGTATTACTCACATCGGCCGCCGCGGTTGCGGCCATGGTTTTTACGGGCGCCGCTCCGGCCCTGGCAGAAAGCACTCTTGATATTGTCAAAAAACGCGGCCATGTGCGCTGCCAGGTTGGACCGGCCTCACCGGGTTATTATTTCCTTACCGCCAAGGGTGAATGGCGCGGGCTTGATGTTTCTGTTTGCCGTGCCGTAGCAGCGGCCATATTCGGCGACACTTCAAAGCTGGAAATTCAGTCGGTCAGTTCCCAGGCGCGCTTTACCTCGCTTGCCAATGGTGATTCCGATCTGTTGTCCCGCACGGCAACCTGGACCATGTCCCGTGATACCCAGCTTGGCATCGATTTCACCTACCCCACCTTTTATGACGGGCAGGGATTTACGGTTCCCAAAAACAGCGGCATTAAAAGCGGTATGGATTTGAAAGGCGCCAAGGTTTGTGTCACCACAGGCACGACCACCGAATCGAACCTAATCGATTTCAGCCGGACCAATAATCTTAATATCAGCGTTGTCACATTCGAGGATTACAATGTTCGCGATGAAACCTACCTTCAGGGCGGCTGTGATGCGGTGACCGGCGACAAGTCCTCCATGGCCGGCAACATCTCGGCCTTTCCTGTCCCCAGCGACCATATGATATTGCCTGACACGCTCTCCAAGGAGCCTTTGTCCCCGGCAGTGCGCCATGGTGACAACCAGTGGGCCGATCTTGTCCGATGGACACAGTTTGTCATGATAGGCGCCGAGGAGATGGGCGTGACCAGCGCCAATGTTGATGATATGCGCGCCAATTCAAAAGATCCGGCGATCCGCCGTATGCTGGGCGTTGAGGGCAATCTGCAAAAGGGCCTGGGGCTTAACAAGGATTGGGCCTACAACATCATCAAGCTGGTCGGTAATTACGGCGAAAATTACGAAAGATTCATGGGCAAGGGCAAAGAAGGTATCGGCATCCCCCGTGAAGGATCACTCAATGCTCTGTGGACCAAAGGCGGTCTGATGTATTCGCCTCCCATGCGCTAGGACGAAAACCGGCAATTTGAATCACTTGAAGCAATAGCTGGCGCCAGGGCATTGACATTTTGCCCTGGCACCGAGTTCTACCTGAGATAAAAGCAAATATGGGGGGTATCGTGGCCGTTGGTGATAGTGGCAAGGAATCAATGCATATTAAACCCGTTGAAAAATTTGATTTTTTTCACGATGAGCGTGTCCGTTCCATATTTTTTCAATTTCTGACCGTTTTGGTTGTTTGCTGGGTTGTCTGGTTTCTGGTTTCCAATACGGCGTATAACCTTGAAAAACGCGGTTTGAGTTTTGGCCTGGACTTTCTTGGTCTTGTCGCGCCCTTTGATCCTGATTTCAAGCTTATCTCTTTTACCGTTGGCGTTGATACCTATGGCCGTATTCTTCTGATCGGCATTCTCAACACGCTTTATGTCTCGTTTCTGACAATTATCGGAACCACATTCTTAGGGTTTTCCGTTGGAATTATGAGGCTTTCCAGCAATTGGCTGGTTTCGAAAGTCGCCTTGAGCTTTGTAGAAGTCGCCCGAAATGTTCCGTTGCTGATACAGATTATTTTCTGGTATTCGGTTATTTACGCCGTGCTGCCCCGTGTCAAGCAAAGCCTGGACCTCTCGCTTGGCGCGGAACTGGCTTTTTTAAATATTCGTGGATTATACATTCCCTGGCCGGTGCCCGGAGATGCGTTCTGGATGACCATCGCCGCAATGTTGGTTGCGCTAGCCGGCGCCTGGTTCTTCCGGCGCTGGGCCCGGAGGCGTCAGGATATAACGGGCCGGAGTTTTCCGGTATTTTTGCCCGTGGCAGCCATTATCATTATTTTCCCCGCGTTTGTTTTTCTGATCACCGGATCACCGTTGGCATGGGATATCCCCAGACTGGAAGGGTTTAACTTCGCCGGCGGGGCGTCCTTGCCGCGCGCATTTATATCACTGCTGATGGCTTTGATTATTTACCATTCCGCCTATCTGGCGGAAGCCGTGCGTGCGGGGGTTCTCTCCGTCAGCAAGGGGCAGAGTGAAGCCGCTCTGGCAATCGGTTTGCGGCCGAACAAGGTCATGTCGCTGGTTGTCATCCCCCAGGCCATGCCGGCGGGTGTGCCGCCAATGATCAGCCTGTGGATGAATATTGTTAAAAACTCCTCCCTGGCCACAGCGATCGGCTATTCCGATCTGGTTGCCGTATTCATGCAAACATCGTTGAACACCGCTGGCCACGCCATTGAAATCGTCGGCATAACCATGGCGTTTTATATGATTATCAGCCTTACGATTTCGGGCCTGTTGAATATTTACAACAAACGTGTCCAACTGGTGGAGCGCTGATCATGGCCTTCGTAAAAACAACCCCGTCCATGGCCCGAAAAGCACCGCTGAGTGAAGGTACGCTTCTTGGCTGGCTGAGGCTCAACCTGTTTGCTTCTGTTTTCAACAGCATTCTGACGGTTTTCGTTCTGTTCATTATCTTTTTCACCGTTAAAGCCTTGTGGATCTGGGGGATTGCCGATGCCGTCTGGGTCGCGGATACAAGGCGCGAATGCTTTAATATCAATATTAACGGCGCTTGCTGGGCCGGGATCATTGCCTGGCTTGACGGGATATTCTATGGCCGCTATCCCCGGGATGAATTATGGCGGATCAACCTTGGCGGCATAATGTTGTTTATCTGGATGGCGCCGCTCTGGCTGCCACGGGTTCAGGGTAAAATTCTTGTCGGATTATCCACGGTCGCCCTGTATCCGTTCCTCGCCGGTTATCTTTTTGCCGGCGGCGACAAGGGTGTTTTCATGCAAATCATGGTAACGGCGGCAATTGTCGCCCTTGCCGCCAATATCGCGAATGCGGCGATCGGATTTTTCATTAACGGCAACCTGCCTGATTTCATTATCCGCAGCATTCGCCAGAACGAGGCTCCCGAAGCGCGCCAGCGCAATATCCTTCTTGCTATTCTTGCTGCCCTTTTCATCGCGGTCTTTGTCTGGCAGATGAACTGGACGGTGGAGGTCGTCTCCTGGACCAGATGGGGCGGGCTGTTTTTGACCTTCGTTATTGCGGGTATAGGGATCGCCTCGGCACTGCCCGGCGGAATTCTTCTCGCCCTGGGCCGGCGTTCAAAACTGACGGTAATCCGGGTGCTCAGCACCTCGTTTATAGAAGTTTTCCGCTCGGTGCCGCTGATCACCGTCCTGTTCATGGCAACCACGATGTTCCCCCTGTTCATGCCTGAAGGCTTTGTTCTCAACAAGCTGGTGCAGGTCATTATCGCCGTTTGCCTGTTTAATGCCTGCTATCTGGCAGAAACCGTCCGCGCCGGTCTGCAGGCCATTCCCAATGGACAATATGAGGGCGCGCACACCATTGGCCTGGGCTATTGGAAAACCATGGGGCTGATTATTATGCCTCAGGCCCTCAAGCATATGATTCCCAATATTGTCGGCTCCTTTATCGGGCTGCTGAAAGACACCACACTGGTCTCGATCATTGGTTTGTTCGATGTCTTGACCATTTTGCGATCAATCAGCAAGGACGGACCCTGGCTGGGGCTTCATCAGGAAGCGCTGGTGTTCGGGGCGATGCTTTTCTTCGTCTTGTGCTTCGCCATGTCAAAATACAGCCGCCATCTGGAAGCAAAACTCTCGACAGGACACAAGAATTGATCCGGAAAATCCGGGGAAGAAAAATGACAGATACAAAAACACAAGATGCTTTCAAAGCCAGAGAACAACTGGCCTCCGCCGCTTCGAGTGAGGTGATCATTGATCTCAACAAGGTCAATAAATGGTTTGGCGATTTTCATGTACTCAAGGATATTGACCTTATCGTCCACAAGGGCGAACGGATCGTTATCTGCGGCCCTTCGGGGTCCGGAAAATCAACCCTCATCCGCTGTATCAACCATCTTGAGGAACACCAGGAGGGCACTATCATTGTGGATGGCATAACGCTGGATAAAAACCTCAAGCATATTGACCATATTCGCACTGAAGTGGGCATGGTGTTTCAGAGCTTTAATCTGTTTCCCCATCTTTCTGTTCTCGAAAATCTCACCCTGGGTCCGATCTGGGTGCGCAAAATGCCCAAATCCGAGGCCCGGGCCAATGCGATGAAATATCTTGAACGGGTCAAGATCCCGGAACAGGCCGACAAATTTCCCGGTCAGCTTTCAGGCGGACAGCAGCAGCGCGTGGCTATTGCCCGTTCCTTGTGCATGAACCCCAAGATCATGCTGTTTGACGAACCCACATCTGCGCTTGATCCGGAAATGATCAAGGAAGTTCTCGATGTCATGGTCGAACTGGCCGACACGGGAATGACCATGATCGTGGTGACCCACGAGATGGGCTTTGCCAAAACCATCGCCGACCGTGTGATCTTTATGGATGAAGGCGATATCGTCGAGGAAAACGAACCCAACGCATTTTTCGACAATCCCCGGCATGAACGAACCAAGCTGTTTCTCAGCCAGATTTTGTAACCCCCCGTCGCTCACGATTTGCTAGTTAGAGGATAAGGCAAAATGATCAAGGTGACCGAACGCGAAACCCCTGCTGACATAGTAAAGTTTGTTGAGTCGGATCGCTTGTTCCTTAACCCGCTGGAAACCGATGACTGGCGCATCAGACGGGTTGTGCGCGACAAGGTCGTCGCGTGTTCCGAAAGCTTGCCCGACGGGCTGTGCCTGATGGTATTCGAGGCCTTCCGGTCACGGGCGCGCCAGTGGGAGCTGTGGAACCCGGTTGTAGCCCGCATTGCCAAAAACAACCCGGATTGGAGCGAGGCCCGGGTTTATGCCGAATCTTCGCGCTGGGTGTCCCCGCCCGACGGCTTTGGCAGCGGCCATCAGGCCGGGGCGGCGATTGACGTGAAACTGGCCCGCGCGGATCGCACTGAACTGGATTTCGGCGGACCGATGAAAGGGCTTTCAGGGCTGGCGCCAACGAATTGGCCCGTCTCGCCGGAAATCCGCAAAAACCGCGACATGCTCGTCACGGCGATGCGGCGCGTCGGGATGATAAATTACCCTGATGAATGGTGGCATTTTTCTTACGGTGACAAGCTGTGGGCAGAGGTAACCGGTCAGGATGAGGCCTTTTTTGCACCAATTGACTAACCAGATAAAAGGAGCTGCCAATTCAGCTCCCTTTCCTGGATAAAACATCTTTCCAACCAGCCTGAGCGCTCATAAACCAAATGGAAACCTGTCCCCATGACGACCCGTTTTTTCACCGCCCCCGGTAAGTTTTATCGCGGTAATCTGCATACCCACTCCACCCGTTCAGACGGCGCTCTTGCCCCCGAAGAGGTCTGCCGCCGCTATCAGGCCGAAGGTTATGATTTCATCGCCCTGACAGATCATTTTGTCGGCCAGTTCAACTACCCGCTGACCGATACTTCCGGCTGTCGCAGCGTCGGTTTTACCACCATTCCCGGCGCTGAATTGCACACCGGATCTATGGAAAACGGCAATTTATGGCATCTTGTGGCGGTGGGCCTTCCGGCCGGTTTCAAGCCGCCGCATGCCCCGTATCTAAAGCCTGCCGAGGGTTCGGAACCGGCCTCGAAACTGGCGCAACGGGCCCGAGATGCCGGTGCATTTGTGGTCATTGTCCACCCGCATTGGTCCGGTGTGAGTGAGGCCGACGCCCTCAGCATCACGGCGGCCCATGCGGTTGAAGTCTATACTCACGGCTGCGTCGTTGACAATGATCGCGGTGAAGGCTTTGTGACGCTGGAGCATCTGCTGAACAAGGGCCGGCGCCTGAATCTGGTCGCCACCGATGACGCCCATTTCAACACCCCGGACCATTTTGGCGGCTGGGTCATGGTCAAGGCTGGCGAAAACACCCCCGAGGCCCTGCTTGAAGCCCTGAAGGCCGGCCGGTTTTTTTCCAGTACGGGTCCTGAAATTCGCGATATCCGCATCACTGAACGCGCGGTGGAGATTGATTGCTCCTCGGTTGTAACCCTGATTGTTCAGGGTCGGGGCCCGGCTACCGTAACCCAGCATGGCAATGCGATGACAACAGGGCGCCTCTCACTGCACCGCATTGCCAAATCGCCATGGATTCGCATCACGATCATTGATCGCGCCGGCAAACGGGCATGGTCAAATCCGATCTGGGTTGAAAGTTTCAAATAACTTTTACCCTGCATGGGAGACGTATTTCCCTGATACCATAGACGGAGTCTCACTGTGAAAAACGCATTTCTGGACCATATCACCCAAAGCCTGTCCGAAATCAAATCGGCGGGTTTATATAAAACTGAACGGCGTATCGTCTCAAGGCAGGCTGGCCGGATTGATGTGCAGCTTGAAGGTAAGCTGCATGAACGCATCGTAAACCTATGCGCCAATAACTATCTTGGTCTGGCGGATCACCCGCGCTTGATTGCGGCGGCCAGGGAGGGGTTTGATGCCCGGGGTTTTGGGATGGCGAGTGTAAGGTTCATTTGCGGCACCCAGGCCGGGCATGTAAAACTGGAACGCCGTCTGGCCGGTTTTCTGGGCAAGGATGATGCAATCCTGTTTGCCGCCTGTTTTGATGCCAATGGCGGCTTGTTTGAACCCTTGCTGACGGACCGCGATGCAATTATCTCGGATGCGCTCAACCATGCCTCCATTATTGACGGGATACGGCTATGCAAGGCCCGGCGCTACCGCTATGCAAATTCCGATATATCCGAACTTGAAGCCCGATTGATCGAGGCCAGGCAAGCCGGAGCGCGCTTCGTGATGATCGCGACTGATGGCGTGTTCTCGATGGATGGCCATCTGGCAAAACTGCCTGAAATTACCGCATTGGCGCAGCGTTACGGGGCCATTGTCATGGTGGATGACTGCCATGCCACGGGGATTCTGGGACCATGCGGACGCGGAACCCATGCGCATTTCGATGTTGTCGAAGAGGTGGATATTTTAACCGGAACTCTGGGCAAGGCGCTGGGCGGCGCGATTGGCGGCTATATTGCCGGACCGCAGCCTGTGGTTGATTTGTTGCGGCAACGGGCCCGGCCCTATTTGTTTTCAAACTCGCTTCCCCCCGCAATTGTCGCGGCTGGTCTGGAGGCTGTTGATCTGGTCGAAAATAGCGATGATCTGCGCCTGAAACTGTTTGAGAATACGGTTTTCTGGCGGGCGGGCCTGGAAAAACTGGGGTTCGATCTGATCCCCGGCGAACACCCGATAGTTCCGGTAATGCTGGGCGAAGCCGCGCTGGCACAGAAATTCGCAGCCCGGCTGTTTGACGAGGGCGTGTTCGTCGCCGGGTTTTTCTTTCCCGTTGTGCCCAAAGGCTCCGCGCGTATCCGCACGCAGATGAATGCGGCGCTCAGCACAGATGATCTGGAATTCGCGCTCAAAGCGTTCGAAAAAGCAGGTAAAGCGCTGGGAGTGATCCAATGAAGCAAGGCAGCATGAAAGCCCTGGTCAAAGCCAAACCGGAGCAAGGGCTGTGGATGCGGCAAGAACCCGTTCCCGAAATCGGCGATGATGATGTGCTGATACGCATCAACAAAACAGGGATTTGCGGCACCGATGTCCATATCTGGAACTGGGATGACTGGTCGCAACAAACCGTGCCAGTTCCGCTGATTACGGGCCATGAATTTGCTGGCGAAATTGTAGAGACCGGCAAACATGTTAAAGACCTTTTCATTGGTCAACGGGTTTCCGGCGAAGGACATCTGATCGGCAAGCACAGCCGCGCCAGCCGTTCGGGGCACTTTCATCTTGATCCTGAAACACGCGGCATCGGTGTGAATGAACCAGGGGCTTTTGCCGAGTATCTGTGCTTGCCCGCCTTTAACGTTGTGCCGCTGCCCGATGATATCAGCGATGATATCGGCGCTATCCTTGACCCGCTCGGCAATGCGGTTCACACCGCACTCTCATTTGATCTGGTTGGCGAGGATGTACTGATAACCGGGGCGGGGGCTATCGGCATTATGGCCGCCGCTGTCGCCAAACATGTAGGAGCGCGCCACGTTGTCATTACCGACGTAAATCCCTATCGCCTTGATCTGGCGCTGAAGGTTGCCGATGTAACGGCGGTGAATGTGACAACAACGGATTTGAAATCCGTTATGGCCAGCCTCGATATTACCGAAGGTTTTGATGTCGGGCTGGAGATGAGCGGCACGCAAGTCGCGTTTGATCAGATGGTTGAGGAAATGATTATGGGCGGGCGGATTGCCATGCTGGGGATTCCGCCGGGGAAATCAGAGGTGGACTGGTCGCGAATTATTTTCAAGGCCCTCACCATCAAGGGCGTCTATGGCCGCGAGATTTTTGAAACCTGGTACAAAATGATCGCCATGCTGCAAAACGGTCTGGATGTCGGTAAAATTATCACCCACCGCTTCAACGCCGTTGATTTCAGGGAAGGCTTCGCTGCCATGAAGTCCGGTTCCAGCGGAAAAGTAGTGCTGGACTGGACCAGCAGTCCCGCAAGACAATGAAATGTTCAGTTTTTTGCTGTCCGGTAGAGCGTCACCAGTGCAGACAGTTCGGTATCATTGAGCGGGTTGCCATAGCCGGTTACGCGATCGCCGCGAATACCGATGATCATACGGGCCAGAAATTCATTGACGGGTTGCCGCTTTGCCTGTTTGAACAGATTGAATGCCGGGCGCTCAACGCTCAGATCAGGATCATCATGACAGGCGGCGCAATATTCATTGTGAATGGTGCGGGCGCGGACAGGCGACCCGGTGGCGCGCGGCAGAAGGAGTGGATATTTTTTTATCAGTTCCGCTGCCATCTGGACAACTCCCCCGGGCTGATCATTTGCCAGCCGTGCCGCAAATTGCCTGAACGTCAAAGAGGGAATCTCATTCATGAGCCCTCTTTCCTGGTCAGCCAGCCGCAACAAGACGGGAAGTCCGGCAAAGGCGCCGCGCAAGCGGTCTTCCAGCCCCTTGCGCTGTGCCGGCAGCATGTTCGGTTCCCTCACCAGCCTGGAGGCATCTCCCGATATAACCTGCAACTGCGCCCCGGCACGCCTTGTATGTTCGCCCTGCGCCATGGAGGTATTGCAAAATATCAGCAAAAAGCCGGCGGCCATCATACCGGTAAAAAAGCCGTACCCCCCCTGCCCATACCTGTTCATCTCAAATCGTTATGATCATGTCGGCAGCCAGAATTTTCGCAAGCAAACGATCCCAGTCACCATCATTCATTTTATCTGCCTGAAGACTTACGGATAACGTTCCGGGCCGCCCGGCAAGTGTCTCGCGCAACATTTCAGCATCTTCGAATAACTCGGTTTCAAGGATGAACATTTTGATTTTGCCTGAATTATTCATGACACGGCCAGATTTGGCTGGCGAGTGTGGATCAAGCTGTTGAATTGTTGTATGATTTTGGTGTTTAGACAATATCACGCACCAACAACAAAAGCCACACATCACCATGACGAAAGATAGCCCGA
>JAJRYE010000131.1 GCA_024275895.1 Alphaproteobacteria bacterium
GAAAAAGGACGGCAATGCCTTGCAGGTGCGCATGGAATTGCAGGCCGATTGCCTGGCTGGTGTCTGGGCGCGCAATGCCGATCAGGCAAAAAACATTCTGGAACCCGGCGATGTGGAAGAGGCGATGAATGCTGCCAGTGCTATTGGTGATGACCGCATTCAGAAGCAGACCCAGGGCCGCGTTGTCCCCGATGCCTTCACCCATGGCTCGTCGCGCCAGCGCGTACGCTGGTTCCGGCAAGGCTTTGATAGCGGCGATGTGCAGAAATGCGATACCTTCCGCGCCCGCAATCTTTGAGGGCATGGCTGAAATGACCGGCTCATGTCTCGCTGACGGGTAACAATTGTTGAAAGGAACTGCGTCATTGAAACGCGGACAGCGATCTGGAGCCGTGATAATATCAGTTGAGCGGGCAGGACCTGTTAGGAAGAGACAGAAGTTTAAAGTCGTATAAAATTTTACAGTCGTATAAAGGGAGAAATTTAAAATGAATGTTGGAATGGTAGATCGCGCAATCCGCATCATCGTCGGCACCGCACTTGTGGCCCTGGCATTAGACCTTTTGCCCGTGCAGACACCCTATAATTATCTTGGCTGGATTGGCGTGGTACCGCTTTTTACCGCCATTGTCGGCCTTTGCCCGCTTTATTCACTTCTCGGTATCAGCACGAAATAGCTGAACACGCATCGTCACCCGGGCAGCGGTTGTGGTCCGGCTGACGATGGTTTTCAGGCCAGAAGCTTTGCCAATGAGACAGGCGGACCGTCCTCCGCCATTGCAAAGATCTGATCGATCAATTGACCGGGCGCATCATATTCGGCCCGGGCCAGAAGGCTGAACGCCTTATCGGCCAGCTCGGAGCGGCTGAGGCGGTCTTCCGGGTCGCCCTTGGCGTCACTTTTGACGATCTCGATTTTATCCCCGTTCTTCATCCACGCGGTGAGTTTGCAACCCCAATGCTCGGGATAGGCAGCGTTAAGCGCGTCGTCGGTGGAAAGTGCAACCTTCGCGGCGAGTTCAGCTACATCACTTCTGGCGGCCTCATCAAAACTGCCCGATACCACACCGCCCTGCGAAGCCGCCATGGCGATTGTGTGTTGCAGGGAAAACTTCGCACTGTACTCACTGTCCGGGTTGGGACGGTCGCAGACATCAAGAGCGGCGCGGTAGGTCGCAAGCTCAATCCGGGCGATATCGTCGGGTCCGGCTTCCGTCTCATTGAGCTGGCTATGCAACTCAAGCCCGGCGGCAATCGGACCATGGGTGTGGCGGCAACAGGGCCAGGGCTTGATCGAAGTCAGGCGAAGCTGCCATGGCTGGTCCGGGTGGGCGAGAACGGCGGAGGGGTCGGGGTCCGGGCAGGTGGCGGCAAAGAATCCCTGATCGCCTTCCAGAATTTGAGCGGCACCTGTGAAACTATGGGCGCTAAGCTGGGCGCTGACCAGACCGGCCTCGGCGGCACGGCCGGCATGGAGGAACTTACTCATCGCTCCCGTTTTGAGAAACTGCCACAGCCCGGCCGCCTGGGTTCCTGCATTGCCAAGCGCGTCAATCGACTGCGCATGGTCGAGGTCAAGCAGACAGGCAGACGCCATGGCCGAGCCAAACGGGCCGCAGGTTGAGGTATTGTGCCAGAGCTTGTAATGCCCCGGCCCAACCGCCATGCCGATGCGGGTTGCCGCCTCATAGCCCCAGAGCACCGCCTTGAGCGCCTGATCGCCGGTGACCTCCGGCATCCGGTCGGCCAAGGCCAGAACGGCGGGAATGATGGCACATCCCGGATGAACGACCGAGGCGCGGTGGAGGTCGTCGCTTTCCAGCATGTGGCAGAGCGCGCCGCCAATGAGCGCGTTTCGCCCGGCGTCCTGGCCCGGAACGCCGCAGGATTCAGCTGCCCATGCCATCATGACGCGGCCCTGACGGGACCCGCGCGCAGCAGCAATATTGGCGACGGCGTCGAGAACGAAATCCGCAGCGGCCTCAAGATCGCCGTCAGTGACCGGGCGGTCGTGGATGAGCCGGATCAGCTCGGAGGTCAGACTGTTCTCGCTCATGTGGTGCCTTCCGGTTTTTCTTCTACATGCATTCATATGAACATGCGCTAGGATAGCGCCTAACCCGCATTTCTCACAGTGTCACGGGTTTCACGGAGGTAATAATGAAAACAGAGGACACCAGTGTCCAGGAAAAACACGCAATGCGATGTAGTCACTCAGTGACTTCATCGGATAAGTGGTCACTATGTGACCTTGACGCACTCTATTTTCATTTTTACCCCGCCAAAAAGGGTCGCTTCTCTGCGGCTATTGGGCAGCGTTATCTCCCTCAACCGGTACCAGTACCGCTTTTCGGAAGACGCCTTGCCAATCGCTGCGCTGAGAAGCGATGAAACCTCGCGAGACTGTGAGAAATGCGGGTTAACCATTAGCTCGAATAGAAAAATAGAGGGGCGGGAAATGAAGGACAGTTTGAAGCTGGGGATTACGCATAGCGCCGAGTTGCTCGTGACAGCGGGGCATACGGTTCCCGGCGTGACACCGCCATTTGCGATATTTGCCGATATGCCGCCGGTGCTGGCGTCTGCATTTATGATCGGGTTTATTGAAGCGACATGTATTGAATGCATCAAAGATCATCTCGAGGACGAAGAGCACTCACTCGGCATATATTTTGATCTCAACCATACTGCGCCGACGCCGGTTGGCCGCCGCGTCACGGTTGATGTTGAGCTGGTTGAAATGACCGGAAGGAAGCTTGAGTTCCGGGTCGAGGCGAAGGACGAGGCGGGCAAGATCGGCGGCGGCATTCACAAACGAGCGGTGATTGATCTGCAGCGCTTTATGGACCGATTGGGGATGTCGGGGGGGTAGTGCCGGGGCTAATTCTTTGGCGAAACCTGAATCTGCGGTTTAACCGCCGGCTTAGCCGGTTTTACGGCGGACTTCCCGGCCCCGTCCAGGAGCTTGTTGATCATGTCAATCTCGCCCTGGTTGATGCCGGGCAGGTTGGATTTCCCCAGGCCCGGCGCAACTAATTTGTCGCGCTCAGGATGAACGCAATCGACAGGGATCCTGCCGCCGGCGGGGTTTGTCCGGTAGCAATGATCCGCCCATGCCACCTGTGATGTGATGGCGAGCGTAATGCCAAGAAGCGAAGCCAGCCGCAACATGTAACCGCTCTTCATAACGCAACTCCGGTAGGTGTGAGCTGATATTCTCGATGATTGGCGTGTGGGCGTCAATGTCGTTTGCTGCGGCTAATCGGCAGCATTCTGGTGCCTTGGCACGAGTGTCCCGACACTAGTGTCTGGGTGCAACGCCAACCTGTGGCATGTCGGCCAGGCCGGTGGCCCGTGCATGTTCCTCAAAGCCCTTATTGCGCCAGAAAAAGGCCCCCGGCATGGTGGTCGGGATGACGAGCACATAGAACAGAGCCCGGCCGATAATGGTGGCGGTAAGGACCGAGATCAGCAATGCGGCGCTGACCGACCAAATCCAGATCGTGGGCAAGGGAGTAAAGGCAATCATCAGGGCCAGGCCGAGATTGAGCCCGAGGAGAATATTTCGGAAGTAATAGGAATAGCCGTATTTCGTCACCTGCACGAAATGCGACACGCTGCCCTCAGCGCCCTTGCGCTTGAGGTCACGGGCATGGGCAATAAGGCCGAGGGCCTCAATGGTGAGGCTGAACGCGATGACCAGAGCCAGGCCGTGTAGGAGGGCGAGTTCCGCGTCCAGACGCGCATTGAATCCGCTATAGGCGACAGTGACCGCGCCGATCAGAAGTGCGCCAAGCGAGAGGGAGGCGCTGATAAAACTTGTGCCGGTCTGGAGGTGATCCCAGAAGGGACGTGCGGGAATGCGGTAGAGCCGGTACATGTAATAAAGCCCGGCAATGACGCCCAGAACCGCACCGAGATCGGCTAAGCCAGCCATGAAGCGGGCAAAGCCATGATCAAACAGGGAGAAAAAGGCTGTGCCACTGAGGCCTGCGAAAAACAGCGAGACACCGGCGATTTCGCGGCTGACGGGCGAGTGGCGTAAATTATTGAAACCGCGATAGAAAAACTGCGGCTTGCCGAGATGGAGATTAAGCCGGACGAGCCCGAAGGTGAGGACGGTCAGCATGACAATCATCAGCGGCCAGAAGGCGGTGGATTTTGCCGAAGCAATGCCGCTGAGCCCGATATACTCTCCGAACATCAAGAGCATGAATGCGCCCATTACGGCCTGGGTCGAGAGGGTGAAAATGATATGCGCGTTTTCATGAGACGAAAGGAGCGATTTCAAATTCCACTTACGCGGATGGGCGTTTTTGCTGTCGTCGACCAGGGCAGTATAACTGCGGCTGTCCCCGTCCCGGTGATATTTTAATGGCACACTGTCTGTGC
>JAJRYE010000132.1 GCA_024275895.1 Alphaproteobacteria bacterium
AAGAGGATCCTTATGTGATTCTAGGGGTGAGCCGCGATGATACCGATGCGCAGATCAAGAAGGCCTATCATCGGCTGGTGAAGGAGAATCATCCGGACCGGCATATCGCGGCGGGTATGCCGGAAGAGTTTGTTGAACTGGCAAATGCAAAGCTTTCGGCCATCAACACCGCCTATGACCGGATCGAGAAAGAACGCGGGATGTGATGACGGGAGGAGACCGGGTGGTATAACGATCCATGACGCCTGATACTTCCCTTGACGTTGATATCTGTCCTTCGCCCAATCACGGTGAACGAGACCGGCGTCTGGATATTGATCTTTTGCTGCTGCACTATACCGGCATGCCCGGGGCGGACGGGGCGCTTGACTGGCTGTGCCGGGAAGAAAGCCAGGTCAGCGCGCATTATTTTATCTTTGAGGATGGGCGCATTGTGCAGATGGTGCCCGAAGCACGCCGCGCTTGGCATGCGGGGGCTTCGTGCTGGGCGGGGCGGCGCGATATCAATGGCTGCTCGATCGGCATCGAGATCGCCAATGGCGGGCCGGACAGCGCCAGGCCCGAATTTGCGCCGCCGCAGATGGAAGCGGTGATCGCGCTTTGCCGCGACATTGCGGCGCGCCGCCATATCGCGCCCCGCAGGGTGCTGGGCCATAGCGATGTGGCGCCGGGGCGCAAGAGTGATCCGGGGCGCTATTTCGACTGGCGGAAGCTGCACGGGGCCGGGGTCGGTCTGATGGTGGAGTCTGTGCCGGTTGTCTCAGGCCCCGTGCTCAGCCCGGGCGATCGCGGCGCCGGGGTGCGTGAATTGCAGGCCGGTTTGCGGCGCTATGGCTATGGCCTTGAGGCGAGCGGGGTTTACTGCGAGGCAACCTTTCATGTGGTGCAGGCTTTCCAGCGCCATTTCCGCACGGCGAAAATTGACGGCATTGCCGATATCTCGACACGAAAAACTCTTGCCGCGCTGCTGCAAAGTCTTGACGAGGGCGGGGCTTGAGCCCACATTCGCTTTGCCAGATGGCTGGATGACTGCTGTGTCTGTCCTTTAAGGGACGGGCATGGAGGAAAGTCCGGGCTCCAGGAAAACACGGCGCCGGGTAACGCCCGGCGGGGGCGACCCCAGGGATAGTGCCACAGAAAGCAAACCGCCCCTGAATTCGTTCAGGGGTAAGGGTGAAAGGGTGCGGTAAGAGCGCACCGCGCTGCCGGCAACGGCAAGCGGTCATGGTAAACCCCGCCGGGAGCAAAACCAAATAGGGGCGGTGTCGGGCTTGACGTCCAGGGCCTGTTTTCCGGCTCAGCCGCCCGGGTTGGTTGCATGAAGCATGTCGCAAGACATGCTCCAGATGAATGGTCATCACATGAAGGCCCCGCCTTCATGTACAGAACCCGGCTTACAGGCCATCTGGCGTATTTTTAATGAAACCGGGAAATGACGAGGCGGGCACCAGGCCCGATTCTGTCAGGCAAACACCTCCGCGTGAAGCCCCTTCGGCAATAAAATTTTCTAACCGGATATTAACCATAACCTGTTGAAATCAGGTAAATATTTACCAAGCCTCAACCTCAGCCCTTATATTGTTTCCATTGACGCCCATAAAATTCCATGATAGACCATGGTATTCAGTATTTTTTCCATGAGCGATTGCGGTTTTTGTCTGAAGCCGGGTTTGGAAATTGGGGAAATATTGTTTTTAGAGGTGGCGGTCCTGATCTTTCAGGCCGCCCCTTGTGAGTTTTTAACAACGTCATGCCGAAAAATACGTGCGGTTTTTCGGCTGCGATGATGCGGCGAAGCGTAAGGGAGGGGAACAAATGGAACGGTTCGTGTCGTCTTACACGAACAAGGTGGACGCCAAGGGGCGCGTCTCGGTTCCGGCTTCTTTTCGCTCTATACTGGCGCGCGACGGGTTTGACGGCGTTTTCTGCTATCCCTCGCTTGACAGCCAGACGCTCGATGCGGGCGGCTCTTCGCTGATTGATGAAATCCACGCCCTGCTTGAGGGGCTTGATCCTTATTCCGATGAGCGCGACGAGCTTTCACTGGCGCTGTTCGGCGAGAGCGAAATTCTTAAAATCGATCAGGATGGACGGGTGGTTCTGCCGCCACGGCTGCGCGAACATGCCGGAATTGCCGACAGCGCCGTTTTTGTCGGTGTCGGACACAAGTTTCAGCTCTGGTCGCCGGAGCGTTTTGAGGCGCGGCGCATGGGGGCGCGCAAGCGGGTGGTCGAGTTGAAAAAGCTGTTGCGCAATGCTGCGAGGGGGCAGACGGGGGCTATCGGGGGTGCTGGAACATGACGGGCTGCGGCCGGGGGACCGCTGGCGGACCGGTTCGTCATATTCCGGTGCTTCTCGATGAGGTGATCGAGGCCCTCTCGCCGCGCGATGGCGGGGTTTATATCGATGGAACTTTTGGCGCAGGCGGTTACAGCCGCGCCATTTTGAAGGCGGCGGATTGCCGCGTTTTTGCCATCGAGCGCGATGAGCAGGCGCTGGAGGCCGGCGGCGGGATGGCAGATGAATTTGGCGGCAGATTCACGCTTGTAAAGGGACGCTTTTCTCAGATGGCGCAATTGCTTCGCTCATATGATTTGGACCTTGTGGACGGCGTTGTGCTGGATATCGGAGTCTCTTCCATGCAGCTTGATGATGCCGGGCGCGGCTTTTCGTTCATGAATGACGGGCCGCTGGATATGCGGATGGAGCGCAAGGGGGCGAGCGCTGCCGATATTATCAACAGGGCCGACGAGCGCGATCTGGCGCGGATTATCGCCGTGCTGGGCGAGGAGCGCAAGGCGCGCCGGGTGGCGAGGGCCATCGTGAAAGCGCGGGCTGAGGCGTCGATCCGGCGCACCTCGGAGCTGGCGGCTATTGTTGAAAAGGCGGTTGCGGGCGGCAAGCCAGCGCGCATTCATCCCGCCACAAGGACCTTTCAGGGCTTGCGTATTTTCGTCAATCAGGAGCTTGAGGAGCTGGCGCGCGGGCTGGGGGCGGCGGAAACGCTTCTCAGGCAGGGCGGGCGGCTGGTTGTGGTGACGTTTCATTCGCTTGAAGACCGGATTGTGAAGCGTTTTTTCAATCAGCGTTCGCGCCGCGCGCCGCAGCCCTCGCGCCATGCGCCAATCATGGCGGGTAATGAAAAGGCGCTTTCCTTTGCGCTTGCTCACAAGGGCGCGTTAATGGTGTCGGAGGCGGAGCTGGCGCACAATCCAAGGGCGCGTTCGGCGCGGCTGCGGGCCGGGATCAGACTTGCCGGAGAGGCTTTTGATCTGGATATGGCGGCGCTGGGCGTAGCAGGGCTTAATCTGAGGGGGGGAAATGTTTTATGTTCCTGAAGGTTGTAAATACGGTGCTCGTGACGGCAACCCTTGCCGGGGCGGTTTATCTCTACAATGTCAAATATGAGGTGGCGGCTTACCGTACCCATCTGAAAACGCTGGAAAATCAGGTTGTTGCCGAAGGTGAGGCGATAAATGATCTTAATGCGGAATGGTCCTATCTCAACCGTCCCGAACGTCTGAAAGTGCTTGCCGGGCGCTATCTTGCGCTGGAGCCGGTGCATGCGGAACAAATTGTCACCATGGAAAACCTGCCGGGGCGCACGCGCGATTTTTCACCTGACCTTTCAGCCCCGCTTGGCGGCTATGCAGGGATTGGGTCAGCTACAAGCCGGATACAATAAATATGAGTATGTTCAAGCGTCAGCCCGTTGTTACACCGATCGGTCATGGCAGGGCCCCGGTAAAGGCCGCCCCGGCGGGGCAGGGGAGTGGCAATATGACTGCCCCGGTGGGCAGCCGGGCGCGGTTTGTCTTTGTCATGGCGGCCTGTTCGCTGTGTTTCGGGGCGATTACCCTGCGGCTCGTCGGGGTGACAGCGCTTCAGCCGGCCGGAGTGGTCAAGAGCGCGGGCGCGGCGCAGAAAATTCGCTATAAACGTCCTGATCTGACCGACCGTAACGATATCATCATGGCGAAGGATCTCAACAAGACCTCGCTTTATGCCGATTCAACCAAGATCATAGACGTTGACGAGGTGGTGGAAAGGCTCACCGCCATATTGCCGGAAATTGACCCGCGCCGGTTGCGGGCCAAGCTGGCCCACAAGAGCAAATTTATCTGGATCAAGCGCGGGCTGACGCCGCGCCAGCATGCGCGCATCTTCCAGCTTGGTCTTCCGGGGCTGGAATTTGAGCGTGAAAACAGCCGGGTTTATCCAAAAGGGCAGATTGCGGCCCATATTCTGGGGCATGTGAATGTTGATAACAAGGGCACGGCGGGAATTGAGAAATATATCGACACCATAGGTCTGAGCAATACGGACACGCTGGCGCCGGTCAGGCTCTCGATTGATCTCCGGGCGCAGCACGCCATGCGCGAAGAGCTGATCGCCGCCATGAAGCTCTACAAGGCCAAGGCCATCAGCGCGGTGGTGCTGGATGTGCATACCGGTGAGGTTCTGGCGATGTCCTCGCTGCCCGATTATGACCCCAACGCTCCGGCCAAATCGCTGAATAAAAACACCTTGAACCGCATGACAGCCGGGGTTTACGAACTGGGTTCGGTCTTCAAGGCTTTTACGGTCGCCATGGCCCTTGATGTGGGCGCCGCCACCTTGAAGAGTAAATACGATGCGCGCACCGCCATCAAGGCAGCCTCGTTCAAGATTGATGATTTTCACGCCAAGCGGCGTATTCTTACTGTGCCGGAAGTGTTTATCTACTCTTCCAATATCGGCGCGGCGAAAATCGCCCTTGATGTGGGCATGGAGCAGCAAAAGGCTTTTTTGAAACGCATTGGCCTGCTGACCCGTCTGCAAACGGAACTGCCTGAATCGCGTCAGCCGATATTTCCCAAAATCTGGCGGCCGGTAAACGTGATGACCATCGGCTACGGGCACGGGCTCGCGGTCTCTCCCCTGCAGGCGGCAAGCGCCGCCGCGGCGCTGGTAAATGGCGGCAAGCTGATTACGCCGACTTTCCTGAAGCGCTCCGAAGCTGCGGCGCTGTTTTCGGCCCGGCAGGTCCTGAAACCCGAAACCAGCGCCAAAATGCGCTATCTCATGCGCCTCAACGTGACCGAGGGCACGGCGCGCAAGGCGGATGTGCCGGGCTATCTGGTGGGCGGTAAAACCGGCACGGCGGAAAAAGCCACCCGCTACGGGTATGCAAAAAACAAATTGCTGACAAGTTTCATGGGTACCTTCCCGGTGAATGCGCCCAAATACGTTATTCTTGTGGTGCTTGATGAGCCAAAGGGGATCGAACAAACCCATGGGTATGCAACTTCCGGCTGGAACGCGGCGCCGGTGAGCGCGAAGATTATTGCCCGTATCGCGCCGATGCTGGGGGTTTTGCCCGTGTCAAACACGGCGCAGCCATCATCCGGCGCCATGCTGGCGGCCTTTGAGAAAGAACCAAGGTGATATGCAATTGCAGAAGCTTTTCGGCTCTGGCCGGAATTTACCCGGAGAATGGGCCGGGATGGACATAAAAGGGCTCACTGCCGACAGCCGGCAGGTCGGGCCCGGTTTTCTTTTTGCCGCCCTTCCCGGGGTCGCGGCTGACGGGACGCGCTTTATTCCGCAGGCGCTTGAAAAAGGCGCGGTGGCGGTTCTGGCGGGCATGGATGTTGCCGATATCGGTGCCCCGCTGATCAGGGCGGAAAATCCGCGCCGCGAACTGGCGCTGGCTGCGGCAAGGTTTTATGGCGAACAGCCTAAAATTGTCGCCGCGGTGACGGGGACAAATGGCAAAACCTCCGTCGCCTCTTTTTTGCGGCAGATATGGGAAAATTCAGGTTATTGCGCCGCCAATCTGGGTACAACAGGCATATATGGGCCGCAGGGGCATCACTATCTTGGCCTGACGACGCCAGGGCCGGTGCAATTGCATGAGGTTTTGCACGATCTGAGCGCGCAGGGCGTCACCCATGCCGCGCTTGAGGCCTCCTCGCACGGGCTGGAGCAAAACCGGCTTGACGGGGTTCGCCTGAGAGCTGCCGCCTTCACCAATATCAGCCGCGATCATCTGGATTATCATGACGGGTTTGAGGATTATTTTGCCCAGAAACAGCGTTTGTTTGAAGAGCTTGTGCCCGAAAGCGCGCCGGTGGTGATCGATCTTGATTCTGCCGGAGCGGGACGGGTCAAAAGCGCGGCGCAAAAGCGCGGTTTGCGGGTTTTTTCAGTTGGTGGCAAGGGGCATGATCTGAAGCTTGCGGGCAAGCTCAGGGACGGGTTCGGCCAGAAGCTGGTCCTTGAATATGGCGGCAAAACCCATCATGTGAATTTGCCGCTGGCGGGGGGGTTTCAGGTCTCGAATGCGCTGGTGGCCGCCGGGCTGGCCATTGTCTGCGGCGCGGATGCGGCGCGGGTTATTGCCGCTCTGGAAAAACTGCAAGGGGCGCGCGGGCGGCTGGAGCTTGTGGGAAAAACCGGCGATGATGCGCCGGTTTTTGTTGATTATGCCCATACGCCCGATGCGCTGGAAAATGCGCTTGCGGCGCTGCGGCCCTATGCAACAGGAAATCTTGTGGTTGTCTTTGGCGCCGGCGGTGACCGGGACCGGGGCAAGCGGCCGCTGATGGCGGCAGTAGCGGCGCGGCTGGCGGACAAGGTGATTGTTACGGATGACAATCCGCGCGGCGAGGAAGCGGGCTCTATCCGTGCTGAAATTCTCAGTGCCTGTCCCGGAGCGCTGGAGATTGACGGGAGGGGCGCGGCAATAAAGAAGGGCGTTGCCGGGCTTGGCAGGGGTGATGTTTTGCTCGTTGCCGGCAAGGGGCATGAAGAGGGGCAGATTGTGGGCGACAAGGTGTTGCCGTTCAGTGACCATGCGGCGGTGCGCGCCGCGCTGGGACAGGGGGCGGTGTCATGATGCCGCTCTGGACACGCGATGAGTTTGCCGAAGCGGCGGGCGCAATGCCCTGCGGCGGCGATGTGACGGGGATATCCATCGACAGCCGCACATTAAACCCCGGCGATGCTTATTTCGCCATCAAGGGCGATGTGCATGACGGGCATGAATTTGTGTCTCAGGCGCTGGAAAAAGGCGCATCTGTCGCCGTGGTGCGGCATGAGTATGAAGGTGAGGGGGCCTTGCTGCGGGTTGATGAACCGCTCGGCGCGCTCAATGCGCTGGCCCGGGCGGCGCGGGCGCGCTGCAAGGCCAGGGTCGCGGCAGTAACCGGCTCGGTGGGTAAAACCGGCACCAAGGAGGCGCTGCGGCTGGCGCTCGGGGCGGGGGGGCAGGTTCATGTCTCGGAAAAATCATATAACAATCAATGGGGGGTGCCGCTCTCTCTGGCGCGCCTGCCGCGGGATGTGGATTATGCGGTTTTTGAAATCGGCATGAACCATCCGGGCGAGATTACACCGCTGGCGGTGCTGGTGCGCCCGCATGTGGCGCTTATCACCACGGTTGAGCCGGTGCATATCGGTTTTTTCAAATCGCTTGAGGCGATTGCCGGGGCCAAGGCGGAAATCTTTGACGGGCTGGAGCCGGGCGGCACAGCGGTGCTGAACCGCGATAATGCGCATTTTGCCTATCTTGAGCAGCAGGCAAGGGCAAAGGGCGCCGGGCGGATATTGAGTTTCGGTGTTCATGAGGATGCACGGGTCAGGCTTAAGGACGCCGCCATGCATGAAGATGATTCATGCGTGGCGGCGAAAATCTGCGATCATGATGCGATTTATAAAATGGGCGCGCCGGGGCGGCATATGGTGCTGAACTCGCTCGGTATTTTAGCGGTAGTGGAGGCGCTTGGCGCCGATCTGGCGCTGGGGGCGCTGGCCCTGGCCAATATCCGCGCGCCGGAGGGGCGCGGCGCCCGGACGCGGTTGAGGGTGCCGGGCGGTGAGGCGGTGCTGATCGATGAAAGCTACAACGCCAATCCCGCCTCCATGCGCGCCGCATTGTCGCTTCTGGCGACGACGGCAAAGGGCACGAATGCCAGACGGATCGCGGTGCTGGGCGATATGCTGGAGTTGGGGGATTACGCCCCGGTGCTTCATGCAGAGCTGGCGGCAAGCGTTTTGGGGGCACAGGTTGATGTGGTTTTCGCCAGCGGGGCGAATATGAAGCTCTTATGGGCGAAAATCCCGCAGGCGCTGCGCGGGGCTTACGCTGCAGAGGCGAGCGGGCTGAAGCAGAGACTTGTCGATGAAATTCGCGGCGGAGATGTGGTTATGATCAAGGGGTCGCTGGCAAGTTGCATGGGGCAGCTTGCCGAAGCGCTCAAAAACCGCTACCCGGAGGCAGGTACGGGCAAGACGTATGCGCCTGAAAAGGATTAATTCATGCTTTATCATCTGCTTTACGGTTTAAGCGACCATATTCCGGCGTTTAATGTTTTCCGCTATCTTACCTTCCGCTCCGGCGGCGCGGTGGTGACGGCGCTGCTGATCATATTCTTATTCGGACCCATGATCATCGAGGCCCTGCGCAAACGCCAGGGCAAGGGGCAGCCGATCCGCGAGGACGGGCCGATGCGGCATATCCTGGAAAAACAGGGCACGCCGACCATGGGGGGGCTGGTGATTCTGCTGGGCATCGGCGCGGCGACGCTTCTGTGGGCCGATCTGACAAATCCCTATGTCTGGCTGGTTTTGTTTGTCACCATGGGGTTTGGCACTATCGGGTTTTATGATGATTATCTGAAAGTCACCGGCGGCTCGGCGACCCATGCCTTTTCCGGCCGGGTCAGGCTGCTGCTGGAATCAATCATCGCTCTGATTGCGGTGATCGGGTTTATGCATGTGGGCAAAATGCCGCTGTCGCAATCCATCACCTTTCCGTTTTTCAAGGATCTGGTTCTTAATCTGGGGTGGTTTTTCTCGGTTTTCGGTGTTTTTATCATTATCGGCATGGGCAATGCGGTCAATCTCACTGACGGGCTGGACGGGCTGGCAATTGTGCCGGTGATGATCGCTGCCGGAACCCTGGGCTTGATCGCCTATCTGGTGGGCAACACCATATTTTCCGGTTATCTGCAAATTCACTATGTCAGCGGCACCGGCGAGCTGGCAGTTTTTTGCGGCGCGGTGCTGGGCGCGGGGCTCGGGTTCTTGTGGTTCAATGCACCGCCCGCCATGATCTTCATGGGCGATACCGGCTCTCTGGCGCTCGGCGGCGCGCTGGGGGCGATCAGCATCGCCACCAAGCATGAGATTGTACTGGGCATTATCGGCGGGCTGTTTGTGCTGGAGACGGTTTCGGTCATTGTGCAGGTCGCCTCTTTCAAGCTGACCGGCAAACGGGTTTTCCGCATGGCGCCGCTGCATCATCATTTCGAGCAAAAGGGCTGGGCCGAGGCGACTATTGTCATCCGGTTCTGGATTATCTCGGTGCTGCTCTCCCTGGCCGGTCTGGCAACGCTGAAACTGAGGTAGGGCATGGTTTTCCTGATCACTGTTCCAGACGGTGTCATTCTGGCGGAAGCCGGGATCTGTTCGGGGGCCTGCTGTCCGTTTCAGCCATTGCAACGGCTACCGGCTCTCGCCGATATGACGGGAAAGAGCATATGATTTCTGCCGCTTCATTCGCCAATACGAACTGCGCCGTTTTCGGGCTTGGTCTGACGGGGGTGAGCGCTGCCCGGGCTTTGCTCGCCGGCGGGGCGCGGGTGCTGGCGTGGGATGATGCGCCCGAAACATGTGCGAAGGCGCGGGCGCAAGGGCTGCCGGTGGAAAATGTTTACGAGGCGGACTGGACGCAGATTGATTATCTGGTCCTGAGCCCTGGCGTGCCGCTCACCCATCCCGAGCCGCATGCCATTGTCAAACAGGCTCAAGCTTGCGGCGTTCCGGTTATCGGCGATGCCGAAATCATGATACGCGAGATTGCCGCCAGCGGCGCGAAGCTGGTGGCAGTTACCGGCACGAACGGCAAATCCACCGTTACGGCACTTCTGGGGCATGTTTTGCAAAGCCACGGGTTAAAGGCCGAAGTGGGGGGGAATATCGGTACCTTTGCGGTACTGGAGCTTGGCCCGCCTTTGGCAGAGACCATCTACGTCATCGAGTTTTCATCCTATCAGATTGATCTGACCCCGTCGCTGAAGCCCGATATCGCGATTTGCCTCAATTTTTCCGCCGATCATCTCGACCGGCATGGCTCCATGGAGAATTACGCCAGGGTCAAGGCGAGGATTTTTGCGCTCCAGGACGGCGATGATACCGCTATTATCGGTGTTGATGACGCCTTTGGCCTGCAAATATGCGATGCGTTGCAGGCCCGCAAATCACCTGTGATCGCTATTTCGCAATCCCGGGTGCCGGAAAACGGCTACGGGGTCATTGATGGCATTTTATATGGCGGTACCGACGGTAATGTGCGCGAGTTGGCGGATATCTCGGAAGCGCGCGCTTTGCGCGGGGGCCATAACGGGCAAAACGCGGCGGCTGTTTATGCCGCCTGCCATGCTCTGGGGCTGGAAAACAGCGGTATCGCCGCGGCGCTGAATGATTTTCCCGGCCTTGAGCACCGGATGGAAGAGGTGGGGAAGATCGGCAATGTGCTGTTTGTCAATGACAGCAAGGGTACCAATGCGCAGGCCGCGTCAAAGGCGCTAGGAAGTTTTGAGGACATCTACTGGATCGCCGGCGGACGCTCGAAAGCTGGCGGTATCGCGCCCCTGAAGCCGTGGTTTTCAAGACTGCGCAAGGCCTATCTGATCGGTGAAGCGGCGGATGATTTTGCTGCCACGCTGGAGGGGCGGGTTCCTTATGTTAAATGCGGGGATTTGAAAACGGCGCTGGGCGTGGCGGCGGCGGACGCGGCTGCCGCGCCCGGCGCGCCGGTCGTGCTGCTGTCCCCGGCCTGCGCCTCGTTTGATCAGTACCCGTCTTTTGGCGTGCGTGGCGATGAGTTCCGCGCTTTGGTGGCACAGCTTGAGAATGGGGCGGGCTGAGATGTTTTCACGTACCGATAACAGTGCGCTTGGCGAATGGTGGTGGACGGTTGACCGCTCGATGATGAGCGCCGTTCTGGTTCTGATGGCGGCCGGATTGCTGTTTTCGTTTTCAGCCAGCCCGCCGGTCGCCCACAAGCTCGGGCTTCCCGGGCATCACTTTATCGTCCGTCACATGATCTTTATCGTTCCGGCAATGCTGATCATGCTGGCAACATCCCTGCTTGACAAGCGTATGATCCGCCGGGTGGCGCTTTTTGTGTTCTTTGGCGGGCTGACTCTGATGGCGGCGGCGATTATGACCGGGGCGGAGGTCAAGGGAGCAACCCGCTGGATATCCTTTGCCGGGTTCTCGCTGCAACCGTCCGAATTTGTCAAACCCGCCTTTATCATCCTCACCGCCTGGTTGTTTTCCGAGCGCGAAAACCACCCCGATATGCCGGTAAATGCGCTGGCCTTTGCGCTTTATCTCATTTTTGTCGTCGCGCTTGTCCTGCAACCGGACTATGGCCAGACGGCGCTTTCCACCCTGGTGTGGCTGGCGCTGTTTTTCATGGCCGGGCTTTCGTGGATGTGGACCGGCGTCATCGCCGGGATGAGTGTTGCCGGTCTCGGGCTGGCCTATGTGTTCGTGCCCCATGTCACAGCGCGTATCGACCGGTTTTTGCAGCCGGGAACCGGGGATACATTTCAGGTGGACACCGCCTTGCAGGCCTTTGCCCGCGGCGGCTGGTTCGGTGTCGGGCCCGGCGAGGGGACGGTGAAACGCATCCTGCCCGATGCCCATACCGATTTCATCTTCGCGGTGATCGGCGAGGAATTCGGCATTGTGATCTGTCTGGTTCTGCTTGCCCTTTATGCCTTTATTGTTTTGCGCGGGCTGCGCCGGGCCATGCGTGACGGCAATCCCTTCGTGCGGCTCGGCGTATCTGGGCTGGTGATCTTGTTCGGCATTCAGGCCATCATAAATATGGGGGTCAATGTCTCCTTGCTGCCCGCCAAGGGCATGACCTTGCCGTTTATTTCCTATGGCGGCTCGTCGCTTATCGCCTCGGCCTTTACCATCGGGGCGGTACTGGCACTGACGCGTGAACGGGTGAGTGAGGCAAGGGGGTAGATCATGTCAGGCAGCAAGAAGCAAGTCATGGCGCTTGCCGCCGGGGGAACCGGGGGGCATCTGTTCCCGGCGCTGGCCATGGCAAGGGTGCTGAAAAGCCGCGGCTATGATGTGGTTCTGTTTTCCGATGAGAGGGTGCGCGGCTATGATCACGATATGCCGGTGGATGAAGTGTTTATCATTCCTGCTGCCAGCATTTCGGGACGCTCGCCGGTAAAACTGTTTTCGGCCCTGTTCAGGCTGGCGAAGGGCTGTTTTAAAGCCTGGCGCATTATGAGCGGCAAGGAGATTTGCGCCATTACCGGATTTGGCGGCTATCCGACCCTGCCGCCGCTCTTTGCCGCGAGATTTCGCGCCATTCCGGTTATTCTGCACGAGGCCAATGCGGTTATGGGACGGGCCAACCGTCTGGCGGCAGGGTTTGCCCGCGCGGTGGCGGGCAGCTTTTCCGGGTTGAAATACCTGCCTGAAAAGGCAAAAAGCAGGTTTACCCTGACCGGCATGCCGGTGCGCGCGGCGGTGCTGGCGCAAAGAGAGGCTCTGTATGGCGCGCCGGAGGTTCATGAGGCGTTTTTACTTCTGGTCTTTGGCGGCTCGCAAGGGGCAAAGGCGTTTAGCGATATCGTGCCCGAGGCGGTAAAGGCGCTTGATGCGACGGAAAAAACGCGGTTGCGGGTTGTCCAACAATGCCGCCCGGAAGACCTTGAACGTGTGGCGAAGGCCTACAAAGAGGCCGGTGTTGAGGTGGAGCTGGGCAGCTTTTTTACCAATATGCCAGAACGGATTGCCCGGGCGCATCTGGTGATTTCACGCTCGGGCGCTTCAACGGTGAGCGAAATTGCCTGTATCGGCCGCCCCGCTATTCTGGTGCCGTTTCCCCATTCGCTAGATCAGGATCAGCGCGCCAATGCCAAACAGCTTGAAGATGCGGGCGGGGGATGGATGTGGGAAGAAAAAAACCTCGAACCGGCAGAGCTGGCGCGGCGGCTCACCGAGTTGATGAATTCGCCGAGCGCCCTTGAGGCGGCCGCGGCAAACGCCAAATCGGCCGGACAGCCCGACGCCGCGGCGCGTCTGGCCGATCTGGTCGAGAAACACGCCTTGCAAGGAGAACGTTATAATGAAGATGCAGCTTGATACCGGCCCCATTCATTTTGTCGGGATCGGCGGGATCGGGATGAGCGGGATTGCCGAGATCATGAACAATCTCGGCTATAGCGTGCAGGGATCCGATCTGGCCGAAAGCGCCAATGTCAAACGCCTGCGCCAAATGGGGATCCCCGTTGCCGTGGGGCACGGGGCGGATAATCTGGGCGGTGCCAGGGTTCTGGTGGTCTCCTCGGCGGTCAAACGCGATAATCCGGAATTGGTTGAGGCACGGGCGCGGTTTTTGCCCGTGGTGCGGCGCGCCGAAATGCTGGCCGAGCTGATGCGCCTGAAATCCTGCATTGCGGTGGCGGGCACCCATGGCAAGACCACCACCACCTCCATGGTGGCTGCCCTTCTCGATGCGGGCGGGATTGACCCCACCGTGATCAATGGCGGCATTATCAATGCCTATGGCACCAATGCGCGGCTCGGGGGCGGTGAATGGATGGTGGTGGAGGCGGACGAGTCCGACGGCACATTCGTCAAGCTTCCCGTGGAGATCGCCATTGTCACCAATATCGATCCGGAACATCTTGACCATTACGGCACATTCGAGAAGGCGCGCGAGGCGTTTTACCGCTTTGTCGAGCAAATCCCGTTTTACGGCTTTGCGGTGATGTGTTCCGATCATCCAGAGGTTCAGTCCCTGATCGGGCGCATTGAGGACCGGCGTATCTTTACTTACGGCACCAACCGGCAGGCGGATTTCCGTCTGGTCGATATCCGGCCGGATGAGGGCGGGCAGGTCTTCACGGTCATTGTCAGTGCGCGGGTCAATGGCGAGGAGATGGCCATCGAAGATGTCCGCCTGCCCATGCCGGGGCGCTATAACGCTCTGAATGCATCCGCCGCGATTGCGGTGGCGCAGCAACTGGGCATGAGCGCGGCGGCCATCCGTGAGGCCATGGCGGGCTTTGGCGGTGTCAAGCGGCGCTTTACCCGCACCGGGGCATGGAACGGGATCAGTATCTTTGATGATTACGCCCATCACCCGGTCGAGATTGCCAATGTCCTCAAAGCGGCGCGCGAATCGGCGCGCGGCAATGTGATCGCGGTGATGCAGCCGCATCGCTATTCACGGCTGCATGATCTGTTTGACGAGTTTTGCTCCTGTTTCAACGACGCCGACAAGGTTGTGGTCGCGCCGGTCTATGAGGCGGGGGAGGAGCCCATCAAGGGGGCTGACCGCGATGCGTTGGTGGC
>JAJRYE010000133.1 GCA_024275895.1 Alphaproteobacteria bacterium
CCAGGGCATCGAGAACAAAATCAGTCCGGGGTGATCGCGATACCCCGCCAGCCAACAATGCGCCGGGCAACAACGTCAATGACAAAGGCCACATAAACAAAGCCTGCCCAGGTCGAAACATAAGTAAAATCGCTAACACGCTCATCGCTTCAGTGGGCGGTCGAGCTCCGCCCGGGCAAAATAAGCCGATGCCTTGCGCAGAATCTCATTGGCCTGACGCAATTCCCTGTTCTCACGCTCAAGCGCCCTGATCCGGGCCCGCTCGTCAGAAGTTACCCCATCGCGCAAGCCACTGCCGGTCTGTGCCTGGCGAACCCAGCGGCGCAGCGTCTCGTTCGTGCATCCGATCTTGGGCGCAATGGCCGCAATCGTTGCCGACGGGTTCGCATAATTCTCCTGGTGTTCAAAAACCATCCGTACGGCTCGCACCCGCACTTCAGGTGAAAATCGGTTTGATCTCTTGTTCTGTTCCATGGCTCCAATTTATCCTATCTTCAGAGCCTCCGGTAAACCCGGAGCGGTTCATGCCGCTTATTCGCAAACGGGTGCATTTGTTGAAGCAGATCGACTTGCAAACCCAGGCCGTGGAAGCCGGATTGCGCGGTGAGGTCTTTTTACAGAAAATGCACCCGATACACACTTCACTTCAGGCTTGAAAATGCCCCGGCCATAGATCGCGAATTACATTATTGCGACCGCGATCAAAGTGTCACATTTGAAATTATTCTCAAGATACTTCCGGTACGTCCCATCCAGCTCCCCGTCGTATAAATGCCTATAGTGTTCATGGCCTCCCGGTTTACCCTCCCGTAACCAGTGGAGGTGGTTGGTAAACCCGTAGCGCTGGTAGGGCAAGACTGAAACCCGATCAAAACCTGCAGCGAACAAAACCGCCTCCAGTGATTTTCGGGTGTGCAGCACCAGATGTTCACTCCAGAATGTAAATCTGTGAAAGGCCTTCAGGTCCAGATCCTTGATAAGAAAATCCTCGGCGTGCGGAACCTCCACGATCAGCCGGCCATTGGGGTGCAATTTTTGACGTATGCTTTTCAATACCGGAACCTGATGCGGAATATGCTCCAGCACATGGAACATGGTGACAAGGTCAAACTCACCCTCAAAATCATCTATGGATTTTTCCAGCCTGACACGTTTCCCCAGACGGGTTGAAATGTCTTCCAGGCAATCCTTGCGCAATTCAACGCCGCAAACCTTTTTTGCAACCTTCAGGCATTTATCGAGGAAAAAACCATAGCCAGTGCCGAAGTCACAAATTCTGCGGTTTGATATGGCGTCCTCAAACTGGGCGAATCTACGGTTTACATCCTCAAGCATGGAGGAGGTGATATTTTTCCCGCTCCGTAATTTGGCTATAAACTGACCATCTGCCCTGTCCCCGGGTTTATCCGATTCATAATAAGCCGTGTCCGTTTCCACCCGTTCCAGAAGAATAACGCCTGATTCCCTGTCGCGGTAAACCGGTATGTTTTTATCCCGCGTAGCCTCGCAAATCCTGACAAGGTTATCCCGGGATACCAGACCGAGGGCTGCAAGTTCATCAAAAACCGGATTAGAGATCATGTTTGATATCCCGTATATGCGCCCAGTCGAGCAGCAGTTTCGCCGTCGAGATTTCACCGCCATCCCCGATTTTGTTAACCGCCTCCAGATGTCTTGTGATGGCCGCCGGAAGAGTTGAATGGACGACCGAAATCCGATACGCTTCCTGCATCTGGTCATCCCGTCCCGGTCTGTGACAATCCTCGCCAATGCCCGCCCGTACCACAGTTGCGGCATTCATGGCCAGTTCCGAATTTTCCGTTTCATAGACGCAAAAAATACGCGCTCCGGCCAGGATTCCATCGGTAAGCGTGCCTATTCCGGGACGGCAGATAATCGCACTCAGGCTCTCATACATCCTGCTGCTGAAATCTGCGGCCTTCATCCAGCCCGGAGGATCGGACGGTAGCAGATCAGGCTCTACAAAAACCTGCTCATACGGCCCGTTTCCCATTTGGCGCAACCGGAAGACAAAATCTGCCATTTCAGTTTTTAAATTTCCTGTTCTTCCACAAGAAACCAGCAGGTTTTGTTTTCCTAAACCGGAACCATGGCGTCGACCGTAGAGACCAACCTTGTGAAGCCGGGTATCCTGATTGATATAGGGTGAGGAAAAAAAACCGCTGCTAATCATGCGTGGACTGTATTTTAATAACAGTTCGTCACAGAGCCGGTTATAGCTATTTCCGGCATTATCAAGGATTTTATGCCAGAAAAAATGTCCTGATAAAATCGCATCCGGTCGCAACAGAAGTATTTCAGGCAGATTATCGCTCACTACAAGGGAAAAAACATCAAGATCAGGCAGTGAATCCACCCAGCAATGGACATCATCAGCGCGGTTTTTCAGGCGGATTAAGCTGGTCTTTGTGTTGAAATCGACAACCCTGATCTGCTTGGATTCGCCAATATCAGCACCGAGAAAATGCTGTGCCGCCGTCTTGGGTGCAAACAGCGTGACTTCGGCGCCCCGCGCCGCAAGCGCCCGTGCGGTCAGCGATTGCCGTCTGATATGACCAAAGCCGTTATCGCAGGCGATTAAAGCTATATTTGCCATATGACTAATGTGAACTCATATACCCCATGGTTGCGTAAACCAGGCCGTTCACCCGCTCAATTTCATCACGATCCAGCAAAGACCAGCCGTCGAAGATCAGTTTGGGCTCTTTTCCGGTGATCTTGACAAATATTCCAGGTGCGGCATTGTCCCGGTGATTATTCAGGATCAGGACTGCATCCGCGTCCTGAACGCCCTGTTTGAGGTTTGATATCGGTCGCAGGCCGGCCGCTTTTAATTCTTCCGGAGAAACCACGGAGTCCCAACATTTGACATCACTTCCCCTTTTTTGAAGGTTGTCGGCAATATCTATGGCAACGGAGCCGCGCAGGTCATTGGTTTCCGGCTCTCCTTTGAACGCAATGCCCATCAGAAGAACCGATAACCGGGTGAGAGGCTTTTCCAGCCTGGTGGCAAAACGCTCCAGAACATCAATAACATAAAGGCCAGCCCGCTTATTGACCTGCCGCCCCAAAACGCTCAGGGAGGTGGTGGCGGAACCGCCCGTATGAGCGAGAGAATACAAAAACGGGTCCTTGGTCAGGCAATACCCTCCTACTCCTGGGCTTGGATAGGATATGAGGTTTCGCCAGTATCCCTCATTGGCGGCGCGGATGAGCCGGAAGGCATCAATATTGAAATTATCCGCGGCTATGGCCAGTTCATTTGCAAACGCAAATGACAAATCCCGGAACGAGTTATTGGCAAGCTTTACGAATTCGGCAGCCTCTAGAGATTCGCATTTGACCACGGAAGAGGCAAAACCCGACCAGAAATCGACCGCACGACGCAGGCATTCCTGCGTAAGGCCACCGACGATTTGCGGCAGGGACCGCAGTTCCTTGATGGCCTGACCTTCCACAGTACGCTCCGGGGTAAAGGCCATGTGAAAATCACCTCCGGCCTTAAAACCACTGATTTCCTCAAGCAGTGGAATAAAGAAATTCCGGGTAATGCCAACGGGGACCGTTGAGCGCAACATAACCAGATCATGGGGTTTAAGCAGCGCGCCAATGGTTTCAGCCACCTGTTTCATAGCCGTCCGGTCGGGTCCACCATCTGTCTTGAGCGGTGTGCCGACAGCAACAATATAGACCCTGTTTCGCTCCAGCCTGTCAGGATGAGTGAACTTGATAAGCCTCTGTTTCAGGGCAACCTGGAGCATATCATCCAGGCCGGCTTCGTGAATATGCGATCGGCCCTGGTTCAAATCCTCGATGGTTTGCGTCCTGACATCCACACCGGTAACTATATGCCCCTGATTGGCAAGAGAGACCGCCAGCGTTAGTCCGACAAATCCAAGTCCGATCACAGCAATCTGGGTGGAGGCGAAGGCCTCCTCACTCAACAGGTCAAAAAAATCATAAATATTGACAAGGTGGTTATCCGCGTCGGTAACAATGACATGCCGGACCTCGGTTCGGGTAGGCCGGTAGCCTTCGCTGTTGTTGAGGCATTTCAATATCTCCGACACCACGACGGATTTGGAAGAATCGGCCGGTATGGTTACCGGCTTTGTCTCCATAACCTCGCTTACTGATGTTGAAAAATCTATATTTTTTGCGTAACAGCGCCGGATATCTCCATCAGTAAGCACGCCCATAAGATGATTGTCCTGATCAACAACCACGGCAATACCGGGGTTTACCGGTTTGTCGGTTTGCCTTGCCATTTGGCGAATAACGTTGTCGAGAGTGCAGTCGGGACCGACAATGATGGCCAATTTCTTCAGATTTGTCATTTGATTGGCGTTTCTTCCCAGTTATAAATCATGTTCATTCCCGAAACGCTTTCAGGCCTCCGACTGGCGAATCGTCCCCGGTAGTAAGCCCGGTTTAGAAGCTCGGTATGAGACAGTTTTCTCTGCAGTTTTCCCACCATGCGGCGCCAGTTGGGATCTGCGCTATCCAGTTCTTGTTCCTGCTCTTCAGGAGACAGGTGGATAAAGCCTGCAAGTTCATTCAAAAGTTGCGGTGTCATTGAAACAGGACCGTCCCTGGTCTGATCAGGAGGCAAGATGGTGAAATGGCGTTCAACTATGCTTGCCCCCAGAAAGACCGCCGCCTTGGCTGCCAGAACACCATGATCGGCCACCAGCGAATGGTCTGAAAACCCGACTTCCGGCGCCAGTTCGGAAAGATAGGACATCCTGCCCATATGCATCTCTTCCAGAGGGGTCGGGTAGATGGTGACGCAATGCAAAAAGGCAAAATCCCGGCCCTTCAAAATTGATGCTGTGTGTTCGATTTCATCATCAAAAGTTGCCCCGGTCGAGACGATCAGCCTGGGAAACAGGGCAGCCAGTTCGCGCAGCAGAACATGAGAGGCGCAATCGTAACTGGCCACCTTGATTTCCCTGAATCCCAATTCCGCCATTGGCTTTACATGGGCGCGAGTAAAGCATGTTGTCATGGGTACTAGCCCGTTATCGTTGCAAAGCCGGATGAATTGCTCCAGTTCCATCTCGCTTAATTCCAGTCCTGACAGACGGTCAATTTCGGACTTGTAGGGCCGTTTGATGGCCTTGACGATACCATCAATGATCAGCCCTTCCTCGAATTCAGGCCGGAATGTGACATCTGAGGCATAAATGGTCTGAACCTTGCCATGGGTGGCGCCGTTTTGTGCCGCACTCTCCACCATTCTGGCAAGGAGGTCATAATCACCATTGTGATTCTGGCAAAATTCCGCGATGATGCTGACGGGCCGGGGGGAGGTTTTCATGAGGGTACCCTTAATATTCAGGACAGCGGATATATGCCTAGTCTTTATCGAATTGACTATCGAATAACAGCCGGACCAGAGCCAGGTCCAGTTCACTGTCTATATCCAGTCCCGTATATTCAGGGACAACAACGGCACGACTATTGTCACCAACTATTTTGTTGTCATGCATGACAGTATCGCGGGTGCTGGCATAAGCCGCCCCGGTGCGTTTGTATACGGGGGGAAGCACCTGACGCGGCCTCATGTCGTCAAAGCCCTGGTCAATATAATTGATCAAGATATCATCACCGATGATTCTTTTGAGTCGAAAGGGGTGGTGATTGGCAATTTTCTTGACCGTAACAACACTATCGCAATCGCCGGTGTTCAACCGCTGCAGGCAGGCTGCAATGTCTTCTGATCGGCTGAGCGGAACCGTGGCCTGCAATAATACAACATTGTCATAGAGTTCACCGGTCAGCGCCTCCATTTGCTCAACAGCATGTTGAACCACCGGCAGGCTCAGGACATGGTCTTCGGCAAGTTCCCGGGGACGCATGAACGGAACTTTGGCACCATAGTGCCGCGCAACTTCCGCGATTTCTTCGTCTTCCGTTGAAACTACCAGATCTGTAATTTCATCAACCTTGAGAGCGTGGCCGATCATATGAGCAATCAGCGGTTTGCCGCCCAGATCAACAAGATTCTTGCGCGGGATACCTTTCGATCCCCCGCGGGCTGGAATAACAGCAATGGTACGTGGCATGGTTTTTTCTTGATTTCTTGAGAGTATAAAAATGTAGTTTTCCTGCGAATAATCCCATAAATATTTATGGGAACCTCTAAAGAAGCCCAAGTTTCCTTTCGCATATGGCTGATAGGAGTTTTCTCTCACCAGTAAACCTGACTGGTTTGGATTATGGTCCTGATTTTGCGGATTTTCAAGTCGTTTATCGAGATTTCACATACACTTATCCTAGGAACCCTCACCAGGGAGCCGCTACACCGCGTTCAAATTGAACCAGCCGGTTCATATCTATGATGCGGCAACGGGCAAGCCTGTGTGCTGCCTGCTGCGACCGGGTAAACGGCCTTCGGGCAAAGAGGCGGTGATGATCCTGCGCCATGTCATCGCCCGCATCCGGAAGAACTGGCCGCGCATCCGCATTGCCCTGCCGACAGCCGGCAGATTCAAATCTGAAGTGCAATATTTGGGTTGAACGACGTTCTGGCAATAATTCCAAGTTGGCTCAAGATGGCCTGAACGGGGGTTTTGAATTGCAGGTATTTTCTCGGGGTCAGGTTGTGCATCAGGGCGATGTCCTGCAAATCTTCATCGGACACGTCATCGAGATTGATCTTGCGCGGCAAATCATCAATCAATGTTGTTTGTCAACTCAGGGGTCGGTGTCAACCGGGTGGTTTGTCAACCTGTCATGGGGCAAGGTGACAGGAATTTCCCGCAAATCCGGGGGGGGTGGCGGTTTTGTCGCCTGTAACTGTCAACTTAGTTTTTTGCCCTGTCGCTAGAAAAGCCCTGCGCTGCCCCCGCCCGCATCCGTTTCCCCGCGGGAAGGACCCAAAATTCCCTCCCGGCTCACCTGATCCGATGCACGCAATATAGCAAATCCTGACTGCTCTGTCTTGCCCGAATGTGTTCGCCGAACATCTTTCTATTCTTTTCGCTCATCCCGTAATCGCCCTGATATCCTTCATGAGAAGGAACAGATGGTAGGGGTCGGTCGGGCTCGGTTCGAAATCAAAGCTCTCATACCATGCCTTCGCTTCGTCATCCTTGGCATGAACCAGCAGGGCGCGTATGCCTGCGATGTCGGCAGCCTGCACGGTACGGTACAGGGCATCTTTCAGCAGGGCCTTGCCCAATCCCTTTCCCTGCCATGAACCACCAACGGCAAGACGGGCCAGCAACATGACCGGCACTGGATGCCGGGCCAGCCCCTTCTTGATGCGCGATGGCGCTTCTCCATGCTCCACCCCGCCAACCGCAAGACTGTAATACCCTGCCGGTGGTTCTTCACCAGTCCGGATCACATAGGTCTGCGCGCTGCCGGTTTTCTGGCCCACCAGGGCGTAGCGTTGCACAAACCGGTTCAACGGCTCCTTGCCGCAATCAAACCGGGAGAGGTCATGAGAGGCATTGAGTTTCTCAACCCGCCATTCCTGCTCGCTCACCCGGCAACTCCTGGCCTGGTGAGCAATGCCGCAAGTCGGGGCTTGTGTTCAACGGGACGATCCAGGGCATCCTGAAACGCTTTCCATTGTTCATCATCCAGCTTGAAGATGCGGCGGTCAGCCAATGTCTCGGTTGCAGCCATCAGGGCAGCATCCAGCAGGAACTCACTGACATTCTTGTGTGAGGCCATTGCGGCATGCTGAAGTGTTTCCTTCACGGCAGTTGTCGTGCGGATGTCGATGCGTTCGGTCTTGGGTTCGGCTGCAGGCATGATGCTCTCCTTGGAACACAATATAGCATCCGTACATTGTCAGGACAAGGCATTGTCTTGTTCAGGGTGGGATTTGCATACCATTGCCCCTCCCGCGCATCTCTTGCGAGCTTGAGCCAAAACATAGCCGATCCGCCCCGATCTGTCAGCACCGAAGATGTTCGCCTGACACATTACGCTCCCTTTCGCATGGCCCGCGCCATGGCTTTCAGGCGGCAGGAGTGCTTCGGGATGCGCTGGTTGTTGAGCTTGAGGGTGATGATACACAGCGCCAACACCCAGTGCTCCCAGGCGCAGGTGCACGAAAGTCCCACATGGCGGCAGACGATCTTCCATGGCTTGTTCTCGGCCCGCATCCAGACGATGCGGGCATCATCGGGCTCCAGCCACCACAGCCACTCCATGGCCTTCTCGGTGCGGGTGATGGCGGCAGGCGATGGTGGTGGCAGCTTCATGCGCTGAGGCTCGCGGCCCACCAGATCGGAGAATTCGGGCAAGATGGTGGGCCAGGTGTTGAAGTAACCCCGCACCCTGACCTCCGGCAGGCGGCGCATGACGGAGGCGACTTCCTCCATCCGGGCCTCGACCTTGAGCGGTGTCCAGCGATCATCGGTCATGACACACCCCCCTTGTTGGCAGGCGCTGGCCATCCCGCTTGACCTGTTCCGGGTCACAGCGCTTGTGGCCGTAGATTGCCTTAATCGCCCAGCAAACAGGCCGTGACGATATCAGGGCTTGTAAGGTTTGCTCTGCATCATAACATGACATCGCTGTAATGCTTATCCGCGCCTGATTTTCCAACTCATATTTTCCTGACGTTTCCTTATCCCCCCTGCTTGCTATGGGCATGACAGGGGTAAATCTGTGTATTTTCAAGTTTTCTTCCGTTTCCTTCTGTCACGTTTTTTCGTGTCCGCTTTTCCGCCGTGCGCCTTTCATATGGGGATAATGCGGGATCGGAGCCAGAAAGGCTCCGGCGGTCGGGGCCTCTCAAGAAAAACGGGAGGAAATGAACATGCAACTCTTCACACGATTTAATCTGGCATCCATCGGCACAAACGAGCTGAAAGGTCTTTACCGGAAAATCTTCAATGATCTTGCCAATTACAGGCCCGTCAGCGCCGAACACCGCGCCGCTCTGGCTTGCCTGAAAAACATTCAGGTCAAAATTGCCACGCGCATTCCGCGCCCATAACAAATACGCCAATGGCGAGCCTGAGACGGCTCGCCATTTTACAATGCGCTATATCATGCGGCGCTGCCGGGGTGCTCTTTTGTCTGACTATGCACCGGCATGAAGGGGGGAGATTGCACGAAGACGGCAATTTAGATGGGGGTCCTAGGCTGAATGATAATCAGTGACAAAGTGGACAGAATTGAGTTGCTTATCTATGTCCGCCTAACGGCAGGCATAGATAGGGCGTTTTCCGGCAATGGCGGTCTTAAGCCCGACCCTCCAGCCGACGGGCCTGGAGGCATGACACCCAATGTGAGAAAAACAGAACCAACTGGCAAAACAGTAAGTTAAACCGCCGCCAAACCCGTCCAACAATTGGGGAGCAGCTCAGTCCAAAGCCTGCCAGGTGATGAGCCTGTCGCGCGATACATTCTACCGTTACAAATCGGCGGTGGAAAATGGCGCGGTTGAGGCCCTGTTTGAACGCACCCGGCGCAAGCCCAACCTGGCGAACAGGGTGGATGAGGCAACAGAACAGGCCGTCATCAAGTCATCCACCGACTACCCGGCCCACGGGCAGACCCGCACATCCAATGAACTGCGCAAACAGGGCGTGTTTGTCTCGCCCTCAAGCGTGCGTTCCATCTGGCTGCGCCATGATCTGGAGAACTTCAAAAAGCGCCTGAAGGCTCTGGAAGCCAAGGTTAAGTCGGAACCACTACAATTTTATTATATGGATCAACCCGCATTCAAACCGCTGTCCGGGACAATTCCGCCTGAAATTCCGGTCCCGGGCACGCTCACGGTCTCCGCCGGAACCAGAAGCCGCCAGTCATGATTTACCGGGATTGCGCGAAGCAGATAATTTTTGCCGAAACTTCGTGTTCCTACAACCCTGGCTTTGGCGTGCACGCGCAGGAGCGCCGTGAAGATTTCGGCACTGCTGGCCGTTTTGGAGCCGATCAGCACGGTGATTTTCGCCACTGACAACCGCCGCGCATTGGGGGGAACCGGAAGGGTTTTGACCTTTTGCGCGCGGCTCAGCCAGATGGCCTCCGGCACGTTTCCAAGAAACAGGGACGCCGCCCGCAGCATCTTGTCAAGATTGCCGCCGCGATTGCGCCGCAGGTCAATTTCAAGCGCGCCGACATCCTGCCCGGTCCGTGCACGGGCGGCGGACAGGGCCGCCTCAATCTCCGGAACGGCTTTTCTGCCAAAACGCACAAGATCAAGGCGCAGGCCCCGGCCGGGAAGCATTTTCCAGCCCGCAAGCGACGGCGCAGAACTCACCCGCCTTATGCTGTCGGTATCCGGGTGCCTGACACGCTCCAGCCGCGCTCTGGGTCCAAGCCGTTTTGCCAGCCGCCGCGCTGCGCACAGCATATCGCCGCCGCACGCCGCCCTCAGCGCCTCAAACGGAGGAAGCGCAGCGCCGGCAAACGCGCTCGCACGCGCCGCCAGCCGCTCCATACCGCCCCCCGCCAGAACTGCCCCTGGCGGGAGAAGGTTCAGGAATACGCCAAGGCTAATGGCAATAGTTGAGCGAACCCACCATATGCGCACCCCAGGGCTCCTTTCCGACATTCTTGATTTTGCGGAGCAATTTGCGCCCGCGCGTGTCAATCACGGCCACTTCGTTGCTCCCCGAAAGCGCCACATAAAGCCTGGTTCCGTCCGGCGAGGTGACCGCGGTTTCCGGCGAGCCGCCGGGCAGTTTGATCTCACCGGCGTTTTTCATATCCACCAGATCAAGGATAACCACCTTGTCATCGCCGCGGCTGATGACAAAGGCGGTGGTTTCAAACCAGCCGGTATTGACGCCGGTCATATCCGCCGCGCCTTTCAGGCGCGCCACTTCCTTGTAAGGCGCCGTGGTTGAAAACACCGAGACGGTTTCATCGCCGTTATTGGGAATGATCATGAAACGGCCATCCGCTGTAGTATAGGCGCGCCAGGGCTCATCGCCGAGCTTCAAGGTGGCGAGTTTTTTCTGGCTGCGCAGATCGATCACCGCCATGACATCGCCGTCGCCATAAGCGGCAAAACCGAGGCGTCCATCAGGCGTGCGGGTGACATTGATAATGCCCTGATGCTCGTCTTCCCCGCCCGGCAGGGCCGCCATGGCCTGGCCGTCCCCGACACTGATCTCATTGACCACCTTGCCCCTGGCCACATCGATAACGGAGACGAAATTTGCTCCCAGATTGCCGACAAACAGCAATTTGCCATCGGGGCTGAAGGTCATGTTATGGGGCTCGTAAAGGCCGGTAATGCGTTTGACCTCCCTGTTTTGCGTTATGGAGATCAAGGAGACGGTGCCCTCGCCGATATTGCCGATCGCGGCGATATTGCCCGCCGGGCCGATTTCCATATGCTCCGGCTCATTGCCCAGCGTTATGGTGGCAACGGTTGTGAGCGTTTTAAGATCCGTGATTGAAATTGTATTGTCATGCGTATTGGAGGTAATCATCTTCCCCAAAGTGTCCGATACCGCCACCTGATGCGGGATATTGCCAACCTTGACATTGGCCACCAGCTTGTCGGTATCGGTATCAATAATGGCGACATCCGCCGAGCTGCGGTTGGGAACGAAAACATAGTGATCATAAGGGGCCTCAAGCGCCAGGGCGCCCGTTGCCGCAAGGCCGCCGAACAGGGCGGCGGTAAGGGTTGTTCGGATAAGTCTCTTGACCATGGTCATGGTGCTCCTTCTTTGGTTCAAAGGTCCATGCCATTGCGAGACGGATTGGGAAACGGCGAATCAGATTTACCCCCTGAAACACCCTAGAAACACCCCGTTCCGGTTCATCGCTCCGGCGACAAGGATGGCAGGTCTCCTGGCTTGCGGATCATTATCGACTGTCCAGCCTTCCCGGCGCCTTATTAAGTTACATGGCAACCAGTGGCACTTAAATCAGGACAGACAACTCATCGCTTACAGTTGCGGGGGCAGCCCCGGCATCGGCCCTTTGCAATCAGGCTTCACCGTGTTCCCTATTATCTCCCGGCGGAATATCCGGCGGAAGACCATCCGCCTCAAGGGTTATCGTAAGTCAGGGCGGATTGTCAACCGGCATGACCGGAGATTGCAGATTGCGGATTTGACGGTTTTGAACCTCTTTCGAGCCCTTCTCCGCGCGCTCAGGAACCCGGCGGGGGTTTTGAGCAGCAATGCCCCTTGTGGCTGATAGCGTCAAACTCGTTCTGCTCCTTGAAATGGGCGAACCCGCGTTTCTTGCGCGCCCAGAACCCGCCCTTCAGCGGATAGCCAAGCTCATTGAGCTTTTGTTCCAGCGATTCCAGGCGGATTTTGCGCAAATCATAAACGACCTCGACCTCACCCCTTTGATGATCGGGCCTGACTTCAAATACGCCGTTCATCGCCGCCAGCGCCTCTGATATGCCCCGCTCGCAGCCGGAGCAGGATATGCCGCCGACCTTTATGGTTCTGCTTACCGGATGTCCGTTGTGAGAATTCGGCATGGCTCTCCCCGCCCTTGTCCCGGAACTGAAAAATCGTGATATCTCCGGCATTGCCGGAAACCTTACCCATACCCCATCCCGTTACTGGAAGGTCAAGGCATTTTCTGGCGGGATTGATTCATCTTTTGATTGAATCGGAAAGCGGCAAGGAGCGGCAGCTCATGAATTCGCAGTTCCGGTGAGCAGACTCATGAGCCGCCAACCCGGTTCCTCACAAAATTACTCTCTCGGATTGTCTGTCATAATCTCCAGCAGAGTGCGCACTTCGGTATAGCTGGCAGGCTCCTTGACATTTTCCCTGATCCTGAGAATAGCGTCGCGGATGATCGCCAACTGATGGCTGTTATACACAGCCGCGCAGCTATTGTTTGATGTCATGATTGTTCTCCATTGATTATGCTCACCACGGAAAAATCCGTGACGGCTTGTGGAGACAGTATTTCCGCAACCTGGATCTGGCTGCTACCTGGGTCACATGTTAACAATTATTAATAAACCCGGTCGTAACTTGTCCGGATTTTGCAATTCATCCGGCCACCCATAATTTAACGATGGCATGGGTGGCCGGATGGGAACTGGTGCCGAATCAAAGAACACACGGCAAGTGCTAGCCTTTTTTCTGCGCCTGCCGCGCCTTTTTGATCGAGGCTTTGAGCGTTTCATAGTCAACCGCGCCGTGCAGCACCTGATTGCCCACCACAAAGCCCGGCGTCCCGTTGATGCCCAGAGCCTCGGCCAGTTTATAATTGCGCTGAATCGTCGCCTGGATTTTGGCCGCCTTTTGCTCCATTGCCTTTTTCAGCTTTTCGGTGTCCAGACCGCTTTTTTTCGCAATGGCGAAAACCCGCGCTTTGTTCAGCGCACCTTTTGATTCCATCATCGCCTTGCTGAATTTGCCGTATTCACCCAGCGACCAGGCCGCAAGAGCGGCGCGGGCGGCAAACAGGGATGAGGGACCAAGGATGGGGAATTCCTTGTAAACATAGCGTATATTCCCATCCTCCTTGAGCAGGCGCTGAACGGTAGGATGCACCCGCTTGCAAAACCCGCAGCGATAGTCAAAAAACTCCACCAGGGTGACATCCCCGTCCGGGTTACCGCCGACAGGATCATCCGCATGGCGGAAAATAGCCTCCGCCTGCCCGCTCAGAGTTTTTTGCACTGATCCTTGCTGCGCCATCTTTTGCCGCAACTCTAAAATCTGCAACGCCTCCATAACGATCTCGGGCTGCTCGCGAATGGTTTTCAATATCATCTCGCGCAGAACGCGCTCCTGGGCGGCGGAAAATTCCGCCCCTTGCGCCAAAACCGGCAGGGCCGGCATCATAAAGCCCAGAGGGATGATCAATCCCCCGATCAGGGCCGCTACGCTGCGCTTTGCAAATTTCATGATGATAGGATCTCCTTGTTATTGTTTTATAGCCTGCCGGAGGCCGGTATTTTTTTAACGCTCAGATATTGGCGGCGATCTTCAAACCGCCGTCACGCGAATAGATGTCATGGCGGAACTGCACCTTGCCGTCCGGCGTCGCCCAGGCGGTGACATAGTCGAAATAAACCGTAACCGGCGATTTCAGGGTCACGGTTTTGGGCTTGCCGGCCCGCACGGTGGCCTCGATGCGCTGCTGGTCCCAGCCCTCGTTTTTCTCCAGCAGCCATTTTGCCAGCTTGAAGACATCCTTCACCCGCACACAGCCGGAGCTGAAAGCCCGTGCCTGCCGCGCCAGAAGATTTTGCGTCGGCGTATCATGCAGATAAATCGCATGCCGGTTCGGCATATTGATCCGCAACATGCCAAGCGCATTGTCAACGCCCGGATCCTGCCTGAACTTCAAGGACGCCGCCTTGGGCGAGTTCCAGTCAATTCGCGCCGGATCAAGCGGTTTGCCGCCCCATTTATGGGACACCTGCATCCGCATTTTCGCCAGCAGGTTTTCACCCTTTCGCAAACGCGGCAGCAAATCCTTGATCACAATCGATTGCGGCACATGCCAATAAGGATAAAAATTGGTCTGGGTGATCTTGGCGGTGATGATATTGGTCTGCCGCGAGGGGCGGCCCACAACAACATTGTGTTTGGCGCGCACCTTTCCGTTCTCGACCACCTCGACCTTGTAATCGGGGATATTGACCATCACATAGCGGGCCGGGAGCCGGGTCTGCAATTTGGCCTCAAGACGGGTCAGATTGAGCCTGAGCTGAGCAAGACGGCGCACGGCGCTGACATTCATCGCCTTGAGTGTCTTGCCCCCGACCGTGCCATCGGCCTTGAGCCCGTGGCGCTTCTGGAAGCGTTTGACGGCTTTTTCCGTCTCCTCATCAAAGGCGTTGGTAATGGTCTGCGCCAGGGGGTAATCGCCGCTGCGCATGAGCCGCTGTTTGAGCTGTGCCGTGCGCTCGCCCACATCGCCGCGTTTCAGCACTTTGCGGCCGGAAATACGCTTCCAGCCACCGGCTCTGACAATGGCCTCGTAACGGGTAACAGCGCTACGGGTTGAATCCATCGTGGCGCGGCTGAAAACCGGCGCCGCCGCGGCAACCGAACCAGGGGCATAAGTTCCGACAAAGGCGCGTTTCATGCCTTTGAGGTTGCGCGCCGCAAGGCGATGCGCCGAAACTTTCGGCTTTTTCTTCTGAACCTGTTTTTTTGCCGCAAAGTTGCGCCGCGCCATGCTTTTGCGCAAAGCCGCGCCGCGCGAATAGGTCTTGCTTCTGGAGCGCACTTTTTTGACGATGCCGTTTTCCACCGGCCCAAAAAACGACTGGCTGTAATTTTGCGCCGCGCGCACATCTGCATTCCCTGCGGCAAACACAATGCCCAGCATTGCCGTTACAGCGGGTATAATAATTTTTCGTCCGGTGATTCTGATCTCGGCGAATGAGGATTTCATCTTGTTTTCCTTTTCCACACTTTACCGGCCCGGTAATTCCGCTTTGAAAAAAATGCAAAATCCCGGATCCGTCAGCTTTTAAAGAGAGATATTCAGCCCGGCGGAGGCGCGCTGCCTATCATTCATATGGAGAAAGAAACTAGTTGAGTTGCCGTCCCGTGCGGGCGCGGTGGCCTTTATAAGGCGATCCGGCCGGCTCAAGAAAGGCAAGGCGTGGCGGCCACCCGGAACGCCGCAGTATCCCGCGGCCTGGATAAGCCAGTTCCGTGACCATCGCGGCCTGAACCGTAATTATCCGTTTTTTTACCGGCGGGGCGACCCGTTGGCCAAGCTCGCGCGTGAAGGGCTGTTTGCATCTGGTATGGCAGGTGGACAAATGATGCAGCCCGCACGATGCACCATTGGAGATCCCCGCCTGCGCCACATCGCGTGAGAGGGAATACCCTTCAGCGTCCGCCCGGATATCCTGCGGCATAACACCCGCCGCACCGGGCGCCAAAAACCCGACCATCGCCAGCAACGCAACGATAAAAAAAGATACAAGCTGGGTTAAACGAAGGGGCATGACGGGACCGCGATCAGGATTTATCAGGCCTTGAGAATACACGCTCGGCTTAACAAATTGAGAATCAATATAATGAAAGCGAAATCACATTCGTGTGATTTCGCGCATTTTGCTTCGCCGGGCACAAAAAACAGGCTTGTGCCCGGCCACCGGCCCCGCCAGACATGAAGCAGAGCCGATCGGTATTAACTTGTTTTACCGGCGTTTTTGACAATCGTGATGTTGCCCACCATGCCGCTTTCATAATGGCCCGGAACATTGCAGGCGAATTTGAGTGTCCCGGTTTGGGTGAAGGTCCAGATCACTTCTTTTTTATCCCCGGGCTCCAGAAGCACCGAATTGGGATCGCTATGGTCCATCTTGCCGCCTGTTTGCATCATCTTGCGATTGATATGATCAACCCTGAGCACACCGCTTTCCATCATCTTCATCATTTCGCCCTGATGCGCCTTGTGCATTTTTTCGGTGCCGATATTGAACTCATGCACCAGCTCGCCGGTATTGGTGATGATGAAGCGGACGGTCTCGCCCTTGCGCACCTTGATGGCGGCGGGAGAAAAGGCGGTGTCATAGGCGTTGATCTTGATCGTATGGGTAACCGAGGCCGCCTTGCCGGGCTTGCCGATTTTACTGCCTTTGCCGTCACCATGCGTCCCGCCGGCAAAGCCAAGCGAGACGCTCATGCCCAGCCCGGCCAGAGCGGCAATGGTAAAACGGGAGATTTTGAAAAGAGAAATATCGGGAGTGTTCATGTGGAACAGCCTTTCTTTGGGGTTTGCAAAAAATGAGTCGGTATTTCCTGTCTGGCCCGGCGGATATTCTCACCCGCGGGACAGCTTTGTTGAGTCCGGTCGGGACACAGGCCGTTACGCCCGCAAACCGATCAGCACAATTGCGAAAGATGAGGAGAAAACTTCAGGCGCAAGGCCTGCCGGAAACTCAAAGGCGCTGACGGCCCGAGAGAGCAAAAAGAGTGGGTTTTTTACCCCGGTCCGGCACGGGTCCGGACAGCCCCGTTCCAACAGCGTCATGCACCCGCATGACGGCCAGCGTGTTGGATATGATATAAAACGCCGGCTCCTGGGGCGGGGTTTTGACCGCTGCCCTTTTTGCACTCAAACTGCTCAGCACCGGCGCGGATAACTCGCAAGGATGAACACAGTGATGCGGCGCCCGGTCGTGGTGGCCCAGCTCTGCCGCGCCCGTCCGGTACGAAGCTGACGCGAAGGCGGGAGCACTTGCCCCGGCAAGACCGGGTAGAAGCGGGGCAGCCGGGCTTGCATCGCCCGCACCCTGAATGGCCAGCAGCACAAAGGCCAGCAGAAGTATCTGCAAAAAACGCATCGGGATCAGGCTCTGTGGCGTTTTAAGGCCGCAGCGCTGTGCCATGTTTACATATCCCGCGGCTATTCGGAGATTTGCCCCGGCCTCCGACGAGGCGGCCTGACCGGCCGTCGCCCGGCCGGGCTCCAGGGGGCATGCTCGGAGCTTTTGTGCCCCGGCACACAAACAAGCTCGCGCCATGCTTACATAATCCCGTTGGCGCGCTGCAATTCGCGCACATAGCGCACGATTTTAAGCACTTTTTGCGTCGTCATGCCCTCAACCGGCGGCATATTGCCGAATTTCCAGTGATGCGCCCGCACGCCTTTGAGCGCCGCATTGACAAACGCTCCGTCCGCATGGTGAGCCGGTTTGTAGAAACTGTAGATCAGCGGCGGTCCGTTATCGCTCCCCGATGCATTTTTACCATGGCAGGCGATGCAGTTTGAATTGAATAAATCGCGCCCTTCGCTGGCCACCGGGGTCAATTCAGGCACGCTCACATTCACTGAAAATTGCGCCTTGCCGCTCATATTGTTGTTGATGACGATCACCACGCCGCCGATAAGGACGACGCTCAGAAGTATCGGCATCAGTTTGCCTTTCAGTTTTTCCATCAGTCTTGGCTCTCCGGATATGGATTGGATGTATTCGGGAGGTTTTTTAAGCTTCAACCTCAAACCATGTTATCATTCCCGCCGCCGTATGCTCCAGATTATGGCAATGCAGCAGCCATTTGCCCGGATTATCCGCCACGAAGCCGAGAGAAATCCTGTCTCTGGGCAGCAATAATTCGGTATCGCGCCACGGTGCATCCTCGACCGGTTTTGCATTGCTCTCCACCACCTTGTAGTGAAAGCCGTGAATATGCATCGGATGCGGCCATGCGGTGTCGTTGATCATATTGATGATCACGCTCTGACCGCGCCGCGCTGTGAACAGCGGCGCTTCGGGCAGGCCCGCCGTCCCGGCAAGGGCCCAGATCTGCTTCACCTTGACAAGATCGCCGATCGCCAGTTTTTCGCCCTTGTAGATGACCGAACGCATTGCCCCCATAGCGCCGCCTTCCATTTTCAGTTCGACCTCCATCGCGCCCGCAGGTGCAAAATCCGGCAACGGATTATCAGGCAGCCGGGCAATCTTTCCGCCAAACCCCGCCACCGGGGAAGACGGCGTCCTGATGGTAAACTTTGCCAGTTCCAGCACCTGATTATCTTCAAACGCCAGCAAGGCGCCGCCGCCCGCTTTGGCGCGGACATCAACAACAAGGTCAATGCGCTGCGCCGGAGAAATCCCGAACGGGTTCCCGCCCAGCGCCGCCGGCTGCACCGGTTGGCCGTCATAGGCGATCACCACCGGATCCAGCCCTGTCATTCCCAGCGACAAAATACTGGCGTTGCAGACATTGATCAGGCGCAGCCTGACCCGCTCGCCTTCATACAGGGGGATTTCCGGCTGCTCCTGGCCGTTGACCGTGAGCCAGTTGCCCACCCGGCCGCCATGAGCCCATTCGCGCAGTAACCCGAAGCTTTCTTCATGGATTTTGCCCTCGCGGGTCAGCCGCCAGTCATCCACAACCAGCGTAATATCGCGATCAAAGGCCGGTTTGTCTTTTTCCTCGACAATCAACGCGCCGTAAAGCCCGCGCGCCATCTGTTCCCAGGTGCGGCTATGGCTGTGATACCAGTAGGTGCCCGCATCCGGCGCGGTAAAGACATATTCAAAGCTCTTGCCCGGCTGCACCGCTTCTTGCGTCAGGCCCGGAACCCCGTCCATGGCGTTCACGATACGTACGCCGTGCCAGTGGATGGTTGTGGGCTGCGGCAATTTGTTGATCAGCCGCACCTTGACCTCATCGCCCTGGCGCACCCGGATCTGCGGCCCCGGCGAGGTGCCCTGATAGCCCCAGACACCGGTGAGCGGTTTGCCTTTCCCGAGCAGCGGCATTTTACCGGGCCGCGCTTCCAGATTAATAAAGCCGTCATTGTCTTTGCCGGCAAAGGCAAGACCGGGCAAAAGCGCATACCCGGCCACCAGCCCGGCCGCCTGGATGAATTGCCGTCTGTCTGAAATCACGAATTCTTCCCTTGTTGTTTTCTGACGTCTTCATTGAGACGGTCATGGTTGCGGCGCACTTCATGCGGCCATGTACTCTTGATAAAAGAAAGAACGGCCAGAATTTCGCGGTCCGAAAGCGTGTCTTCATATCCCGCCATATCGCTCTCATGCCCGTTTCCGATCACGGCGGAGGGACCAAATTTCGTCAGCCGGAACAACAGCTCATCGGTGTGGTGCCAGGTGTGGCCCTGCACATTATGCGGCGGTGCCGGATAGCGCCCCGAAGCCAGAGGGGTTCGCCAATCCGGCTGCCCCTGCAACTTGTCGCCATGGCAAGAGGCGCAGTTCTCGGCATAAACCCGCCGCCCCAGCGAAACCAGTTCGGCGTCACCGGGACGAAGCGTTATTTCCGCCTCGGCCGTGCCCGATTTCCACCAGCCTCCCAGCCCCGCGCCAATGACGGCAAGAACCGGTACAATGATAACAAGCATCTGATTGCGTTTGTTCATGAACCCGCCGCGTCTCTAACTCTTGTGATGCGCCAGATCATTAATGATCGGGCAATCCGGGCGGTGGTCGCCGCGGCACTCGTCGATAAGGACGCTCAATGTCGCTTTCAGGCTCTCAAGTTCCCTGATTTTCTTGTCAATGATTTCCAGATGATTTTCCGCCACCGCCTTGACATCGGCGCTGGCGCGGTTCTTGTCTTCATAAAGCGAAAGCAGGCGGCGGCAATCTTCAATGGAAAACCCCAAGGAGCGGGCACGTTGCAAGAAGATCAGCTTTTCGCTATCCGCCTCGCTGTAGCTGCGATAGCCGTTATCGAGCCGGTCGGGCAAAATGAGGCCAATATCCTCATAATAACGGATGGTTTTTGGCGGCAAGCCGCTTTTGCGGGCAACGATTCCAATGTTCATTTATGATCTCCTGCGTTAAATTCATCTCTTCTGCCGGGGGGGTAAGCCCCGCATCGCATCAGCGAAACGGCAGCATCTGGTGGCGGAAATAGAGCGAAAGAAGCCGCTCGCACTCCTTGACCGAAAACCCCAGCGAACGCGCTTGCCGTAAAAAATACTCCCTTTCCTCCGGCGTATTTTGTGCAGCCGGCGGCTCCGTCAGGGTCCGGTCCTTGCTCTTGGTCAAATTAGCCATCTCCCCCATCTCCTTGTTTACCCCTCAAGCCTGACCCGGCGCAGACGCAGGGCATTTGTAATGACCGAAACGGAGCTGAAACTCATGGCCGCGGCGGCTATGATCGGCGAGAGCAAAATCCCCAGCACCGGATAGAGCACACCGGCCGCGATCGGCACTCCGAGGGCGTTGTAGAAAAAGGCGAAAAACAGGTTCTGGCGAATATTGCGCATGGTGGCGACCGAAAGCCGCCGCGCCCGGACAATACCGCGCAGATCGCCCTTGAGGAGGGTAAACCCGGCGCTTTCCACCGCCACATCCGCGCCGGTGCCCATGGCGATCCCGACATCGGCCTGGGCCAGGGCCGGAGCGTCATTGACCCCGTCGCCCGCCATGGCAACCACCGCGCCGCCTTCTTGTAATTCCTTGATAAGCGCCGCCTTGCCTTGCGGCATCATATCGGCGCGCACCTCGTCAATGTTAAGCCGGTCAGCCACCGCCTGCGCCGTGCGCGCATTGTCGCCGGTCGCCATGATGATCTTCAACCCCGCCGCGTGAAGCGCGTCAATCGCCTCGCCCGCCGTCTCCTTGACCGGATCCGACACGCCGACAAGCCCGGCAACCGCATTATCCACGGCGACAAACATGACCGTTTTTCCCGTCATCCGCATTTCATCGGCCTTTGCGGCCAGATCGCCGCGGTCAAGACCAAGAGCCTGCATCAGCTTTGCATTCCCCAGCGCAACCTCTTTTCCCGATACTTTGCCTTTGACGCCCTTGCCGGTAACGGCTTCCAAATCGGCCGCCCTGACGAGATCAGCCCCGCGTTCTTGCGCGCCCTTGACAATCGCCTCGGCAAGAGGGTGCTCCGAGCCCCGCTCCAGCGAGGCGGCGAGGCTGAGAAGCTGCGTTTTATCAAAACCCTCCACCGCAACAACATCGGTCAGGGCAGGGCGCCCCATGGTCAAGGTGCCGGTTTTGTCGACAATCAAAGTGTCAACCTTGGCAAAACGTTCCAGAGCCTCGGCATTCTTGATCAGCACCCCCGCCAGCGCTCCCTTGCCGGTAGCAACCATGATCGACATGGGCGTCGCCAGTCCCAGGGCGCAAGGGCAGGCAATGATCAGCACCGAAACCGCGGCGATCAGGGCATAGGCCATGGGCGGGGTCGGCCCCCATATGGACCAGCTGATAAAGGCAATGACGGCAACAAGAATGACCGCCGGAACGAAATAGGCGGCGACCACATCCACCAGTTTTTGAATCGGCGCGCGCGAGCGCTGCGCCTCGGCCACCATATCGACGATCTGCGACAACATGGTGTCCCGGCCGACCCGCTCGGCTCTGAAAATAAAACTCCCCGTGCCGTTGATGGTGCCGCCGGTCACGCTTTCACCGGCCACCTTTTCAACCGGCACCGGCTCACCCGTCAGCATCGATTCATCGACGCTGGAGCGGCCCTCGGTCACGGTTCCATCCACCGGAACCTTGTCGCCGGGCCGCACCCGCAGCAGATCGCCAACAGCCACCTGCTCCAGCGGAATCTCCTCTTCCGAGCCATCCTCGCGCACGATGCGCGCCATTTTGGGCGCCAGATCAAGCAGGGCCCAGATCGCCCCGCCAGTGCGCTCGCGGGCGCGCAGCTCCAGCACCTGCCCCAGCAGAACCAGAACCACAATCACCGCCGCGGCCTCAAAATAGATATCAACCGTACCGTCGGCCTGCCGGAAAGCAGGCGGGAAAATACCGGGGAAAACAGTGGCCACCACCGAATAGGACCAGGCCGCGCCGACGCCAAGCGCGATCAGGGTAAACATATTGGGGCTTTTATTCACCACCGAAGCCCAGCCGCGCTTGAAGAACGGCCAGCCGGACCACAAGATAACCGGGGTGGCCAGAACCAGCTCAACCCAGACCGAAATACGCTTTGGAATCCAGTCCTCGACCGGCAGGCCGACAAAGGGCCCCATGGCCAGAACCAGAACGGGAAGTGAAAGCACAAGCCCGACCCAGAAGCGGCGGCTAAAATCGACCAGCTCGGGATTTGGCCCTTCATCCGCCGCCGGAGCGCCCTTCGGCTCCAGCGCCATGCCGCAAAGCGGGCAGTCATCGGGCCCCTCGCGGATAATTTCCGGATGCATCGGACAGGTATATAGCGTGCCCTCCGGCATCGGCTCGGGCGCCGGACGCCCGTCCAGATATGCCTCCGGCCCGGCCTCGAACTTTTCCTCGCATCCCGGCGAGCAGAAATAAAACCGCTCGCCGCCATGTTTGACCATGTATTTGGCTGCGGCCCTGTCCACGGACATGCCGCAAACCGGATCTTTTGCGGTAATGAAATCTTCCGGGGCGGCGGCAAATTTCTCCTGGCATTTAGGATTGCAGAAGTAATAGGCGTGAGCTTCATGCTCCTGGCTGTATCTTGCCGATGCCGGGTCCACGATCATGCCGCAAACCGGATCACGCGTTACAACCTGATTGCCGTCACTATGACGGGCATGATGGTCTTGATGGTTATGTTGATGAGCCTGGGACATAATTGCTTTTTCCGTATTGAATACGATGTTGAGCCGGAGGATAACCGTTCCAGTTACCGGAAGGTCAAGGTTTAAAACCTCGTATGGCTATTTTAAGGCCACCGCTCCCGGCTTCGTTCTGGAGATGATCCCGCATCCGGGCCTCTTGCGGCCGGAAGCGGTTCAAAATGACGCTTACTCCACGATGGCCGCCATTCCGGATTTGCGGTTGAATTTGACCCGGAACAGGAATTCGCCCTTGGGTGAGACAATATCCACCAGCGCCGCATTGGCACCGCCGTCCTTCACCGCCCCCGCCTTCAGGCCGGAAAAGCCATGCATGGCGAGCCGGCCGCCGACAATGCGTTTGACATCTTCATTTGAATAGGGCTTGGCGCGGGCGAAGAACTTGCGGCCCATCATCTTTTTGCGCATTTTTTGCATTTTTTGCATCATGGACCCCATCATCATGCCCCGGCCTTGGCCCATAGCGCCCATCTTCATGCCCATGCCCTTGCCGCCAGCCATCATGCCGGTCATCCCGCCCATCCCGGCCATGCCCTGCTGCCCCATCATCATGCCCTGGCCCATCTGCCCGGTATTGTTCTGCGCCGCCAGAACCGGTGTCAGGGTCGCTGTTGACAAGAATGCCGCTGCCGCCAGAACGGGGAGTGATATCGTCGATTTCATCGGGTTTTCCTTCTGTTTCAATAGACAGGTCAGGCAGGAGCGCCCCCTGTTGAGGCGAAGATGGTTATTCCAGTGACTGGAAGGTAAAGCCAGGTCGAAATCACAAAAACGTGATGATCGCAACACCGGCATCGATAAGGACACATCCTCTGCGATCAAATAAAAAACATATACTTCACAATACACTAAATAACATTGCGCTGGGTGGAATGTTTGCTTTCAAAGCCGACAATCTCATTATAAATATTTTAATCGAATAAATATATCATCCGCAGAACAGGAAACTTAAAAACAAGCGCATAAAAGGTCTCCCCATGCCAGACACCGCCGCGCCGCGCATCGACTGGGTTGATTACGCCAAGGGGTTTTGCATCATCCTTGTGGTGATGATGCATTCCACCCTTGGCGTTGAGGCCGCCTTCGGCAAGGAAGGCTGGACCCACGCCTTCGTGGAATTCGCCAAACCGTTCCGCATGCCGGACTTCTTTTTGATTTCCGGTCTGTTCCTCGCCCGCGTCATCGACCGCAACTGGCGCGAATATTCAGACAAGAAAGTCATTCATTTCGCCTATTTCTACATTCTGTGGCTAAGCATCCAGATTGCCGTCAAAAGCCCGCTTTATATTAATGACCCTTCCCTGATTTTACATCATTACCTTTTTGCCTTCATCCAGCCCTTCGGCACCATGTGGTTCATCTATTTGCTGCCGATATTCTTTATCGTCACGAAGCTGGCGCGCCGCGTTCCCGCCATTGTGATCTTTTTTCTTGCCGCCGGGCTTGAAATCGCCCCGATTGAAACCGGCTGGGTGCTCATCGACGAATTTGCCGCCAGATATGTCTATTTCTTCCTTGGTTACCGGGCGGCCAGACATATTTTCATCATTGCCAAATGGGCCCAGGAGCATGCCGGGCTTGCCCTTGCCGGCCTTGCCCTCTGGGCGCTGGTCAACGGCTTTGCTGTCATGGCGGGCATATCGGAGCTTCCCGGCATTTCTCTTGCTCTGGGACTTATCGGGGCCGTGGCTGTTGTTGCGCTTTCGGCTTTGCTGGCAAAACTGCGCCTGATGTCCTTTTTGCGCTATGCGGGACAAAACTCGATCGTGATCTATCTGGCCTTCTTCCTGCCCATGGCGGCAACGCGAACATTTTTTCTCAAGACAGACCTCATTTCCAATATCGGCACCATAACCCTGATCGTCACCGCCATGGGCGTGATCTTCCCGTTGATCCTGCACGCTCTTGTCAAGCGCAGCCGGACCGGCCTCTTCTTGTTCGAGCGCCCGGACTGGGCCAGACTCCGGACAAGAAAGCTGCAAAGCGCCGGAACATACGGCTGAAAACGCACGCCTTTGCTGTGACCAAAATGCAACGCCTGATATCAAAATCAAAACCCTGCTCTCTCGCCCGGTATCACAAACCCGGATGACACGGCGGTCTCCACCAGCCGATGGACATTTTACAGTTTTAACCTAAGCTGTTAAAATAAATAATGAATTGCAACAATCTGCAATACAGGACTCCGGACATGCATATCCGGCAAACCTCATTGTACTTTCCCCGGCCCCGTACTCACCCTGCCGCTCCGCACGTTTCCATAAAAGGGCGGATATGCTATGAACCGGCTGGGCATGTTCGGGTTGCGTACTTTGATAATAAAGGCGCACAGGTCAAATGAGGGGCTGGAAATGGGAACCACACATAAATTGAGACTTTCCGCAGTGTTGCTGGCCGGTGCACTTGCCGTAACCGGCAATCAGGCCATGGCGGCCGGTTTTGCCATCCGCGAGCAGTCCGCAGCGGGTCTGGGCGCGGCCTTTGCCGGTTCGGCAACGGGCTATGGCGATCTGAGCTCCATGTTCTACAACCCGGCGACCGTGACCATGAATGAGGGCATTCAGGGTCAGCTGGACAGCTCATTGATCATTCCGTTTTCAAAATCCACCAACGGCGCCGGCTCCTCGGCTCTGGGCGGCGCCATACTGGACACCTCCACGGGTGTGGGGATTTCAAAAAGCGGCAATATCGGTGTTATCGCCGGTGTCCCCTCCACCTATGCCAGTTACTCACTGAACCAGAATATGTATTTCGGCCTGAGCATCAACGCCCCGTTCGGACTGAGCACCAAGGCTGATTCCAACTGGATCGGCCGCTATCACGGCGTCGAATCCGCCATTCAGACGCTCAACGTGAACCCGATCTTCGGCTACAAGTTCAGCCCCGTATTCTCCGTCGCCGTCGGCCCGACCATGCAATACATGCACGCCAAGCTCACAAGCGCGGTGGACATGCAGACTGCGGCGGGCATTCCCGGCCCGGTGAACGGCGCGTTCGATGGCTTCAACACCACAAAGGGCGATGATATCGGTTTTGGCTTTACCGCCGGCGTCCTCTTCACCCCGACCCCGATGACCCGCATCGGTCTGGGCTATCGCTCGGCCGTCAAGCACACCCTCAAGGGCACATCCAGAACGACCGGCCCGATCGCACCCGTGGCGGCCGCGTTAACCGGCCGGATCACCGGCAAAATTACCACGCCCGAGACGGTGTCCCTCAGCTTCCGCCAGCAGTTGAATGATAAATTCGCCCTTCTGGGCACGGCCGAATGGGCCAACTGGAGCCGCTTCAAGGATCTCACCATCAATATCAGCACCGGCGCAAGCTCGGTCACGGTGGAAAACTGGAAGGACTCGTGGTATTTCGCTCTTGGCGGTGAGTATAAATGGTCGGAAAGCACGACCCTGCGCGCCGGCGCGGCCTATGAGCTCTCAAGCGTGCCCGATTCAACCCGCACACCGCGCCTGCCCGATAATGACCGCATCTGGCTGTCCACCGGCGCCAGCCACAAGGTCAATGGCTGGCTCGATGTCAATGCGGGGCTGACTTATATTTTCATCAAGAAAGCGCCGGTCAGTCTTTCCGTCGCCGACCCGACCAATCTGGGCCGCGGCAATCTGAGCGCCACTTTCAAGAACAGCATCGCGATTGCCTCGCTCAGCGCCAAAATTCACTTCTGATGCCTGTTGCATAAATCTGCACCGGCGCAAGCTGGAGGGGATGAAGGGGGAAGACGCCGGTCCTTGACAGGACCGGCGTTTTCATTTTGGCTTGAGCGTGTCGTATTTAATCGGCACCGGAGAAAATCACTCAGGCTCGGGTTCCATCCTGATGGCGCCGCAGGGGCATTCAGTAGCGCATAACCCGCAGCCCTTGCAAAAATCATAGTCAAAGGCGAACCCCTTGCTGGGGCCGAGCTTTTTCACCGCATTGTCCGGGCACATGCCGTAGCAGTTATCGCATTCAAAACAGTTGCCGCAGGAAAGGCAGCGCCGCGCCTCATAAAGCGCATTGGTCTCATCGAGTCCCTGCACCACTTCGTGAAAGGAACTCTGCCGCCGCGCCATATCCAGTACGCCCTGCACCGAATGGGGCGCATCGGTATAATACCATTTGTTGATATACTCGAACCCCGCCAGCTCATGGCGCTCGCCCGGCTGCCAGGTCTCGCCATTGACATAGGCATTGATGTGCCGCGCCGCCTGTTTGCCATGCCCGGTGGCGTTGGTCACCGTGCGCTCGGCCGGTACCATATCGCCGCCGGCAAAAACGCCGCGATAACCGGTCATCATGCGCTCATCCACCTTGACCACGCCGTTGCGGTCGAACTCAACCCCGTCGAGCTTTTGCAAAAAGCCGCTATCGGTGACCTGCCCCAGCGCCAGAATCAGCGTATCAGCCTCAATTTCCTCAAACTCGCCGGTGGGTTGCGGCCAGCCCTTCTCGTCCAGCTGCATTTTCTCGATTTTGAAAGTATCATGGTCAATCTCCTTGATGGTGCTGAGCCATTTCACCATCACGCCTTCTTCCAGCGCCTCTTCCATCTCAAACTCATGCGCCGGCATCTGCTCGCGGTTGCGCCGGTAAACGATCAGCGCCTCTTTGGCCCCCAGACGCTTGGCGGTGCGCGCGGTATCGAGCGCCGTGTTGCCGCCGCCATAAACGATCACCCGGCGGCCCAGAAGCGGCGGCGGTGCGCCGGCCTCGACATCTTCCAAAACCGAAACCGCATCGAGAATACGTCCCGCGTCACGCGCCGGAATTTCCGTGCGCCGCGCCAGATGCGCCCCGATGGCAACGAAAACCGCATTATAGCCATCGCTTTTGAGCAGCTTTTCAATATTTTCGATTTTTTCATTCAGCCGGATATCAACCCCGAGACCGGTAATCCGCTTGATCTCGCCATCTAGAATATCCCGCGGCAAGCGGTATTTCGGAATACCGAAACGCATCATCCCCCCGGCCATGGGCCCGGCCTCAAAGATTACCACCTCATGCCCCATCAGACGCAAATGCCAGGCGGCCGAAAGCCCGCTCGGCCCGGCGCCGATAATCGCAATCCTCTTGCCGGTTTCAGGCGCAGGCTCGGTCACCCAGCCCTTTTTAAGCGCCTCATCGCCCAAAAAGCGTTCAACCGCATGAATGCCCACCGTGGTATCGATCTGCCCCCGGTTGCACGCATTCTCACAAGGGTGATAGCACACCCGGCCATGAACTCCCGGCATCGGGTTGTCGCGCACCAGCACCCGCCAGGCGCCTTCATAATCGCCCTCTTCGGCCCTTTGCAGCCAGCCCTGAACATTCTCACCCGCCGGGCAGGCATCATTGCACGGCGGCAGGCGATGGATATAAACCGGCCGCTGGGTACGCCACGAGCCGGTATGATTGGCCAGGGAAGTGCCGATATCAAGAGTAATGGCAAACGGCTTGTCCATCTTCACGCCTCCGCGTCTGTCTTGAGCAGATTGAACCGCCGGATATTACGATCCGCCATGGCCTGTATGGCCGCAAGCGCCTCTTCATCCTTCATCACATGGGCCAAGCGCCTTTGCGGGCCGAGATACTCGGCAACCGGCCTTTGGCTGCGGATGGGCGTCGCCTTGACAATCTCGCCGTCAACAGCCTCGTAAAGCGGAAACAGCCCGGTCTCGACCGCCAGCCGCGCCAGCTTGATGGTCTCGCAAGGCTGCGCCCCCCAGCCCAGCGGGCACGGCACATGGATATGCACATAGCGCGCGCCGGAGATCGACATGGCCCTGGTGATTTTATCTTCAAGGTCATGCAGATCAGCAACGCTTGCCGTCGCCACATAGGGGATTTCATGCGCCATGGCGATCAGCGCCGGGTTCTTGCCCTGATTAAACGAATTGCCCGGATGCTCACCCACGGCTTGTGTGGTCGCGGTCCTTGCCCCCGGCGGCGTGCGGCTTGAGCGCTGCACGCCGGTATTCATATAGGCCTCATTGTCATAGCAGATATAAAGCACATCATCATTGCGCTCGAACATGCCCGACAGGCAGCCAAAGCCGATATCAACCGTGCCGCCATCGCCGCCCTGGGCGATCACCCTTGTAGCGCTCTTGCCCCTGGCCCTGAGCGCCGCCGCCACCCCGCTCGCCACCGCCGGCGCATTGCCGAACAGCGAATGTATCCACGGCACCTGCCAGGAGCTTTCCGGGTACGGGGTGGAGAAAACTTCCAGACATCCCGTGGCGTTGACGCAAACCAGATTATCACCGCAGGCCCGCATCGCCGCATCCACCGCATAGCGCGCCCCCAAAGCCTCGCCGCAGCCCTGACAGGCCCGGTGGCCGGAGGTCAGCGAATTGCTGCGCTCCTGCGTCGCCTGAACCGTGCGTTTTTCCGGATCAAGCAGCCGGTTGCCAATGGTAAAGGTACCGGTCTGGTAAAACCTGACGCGCTGTGTCATGCCCTTGCTTTAAACTCCTATCCCAGCTTGTGGCCGACAAGTCCCATTTCCCGCAAAATATTCTCGGCGATGGGGCCACTTCGGCGTTTTTCCTTCATGCGCGCCAGCTCGCGGTCAATGACCTTGTGGTCAAGATCAAGAAACAGCGGGTCTTCAATCTCGTCCCGCATGGCGCCGTCAAAGGCTTTATGCAGCGAGGCCTTGGGTATCGGCCGCCCGCCAAGCCCGGCGATGATGGTATAGACCGGCGTCGGCAGGCCGCGCAGCGCCATGCGCACATTGGACGCCACGATCCCGCCCAGCCCCAGCGCCAGGTCCTTTTCCACCACGATCACCCGCGAAGCCCCGGCCAGCGCCTCACGGATTTGCGCCAGCGGGAAGGGGCGAAACGCGCCGATTTTCACCGATCCGATGCAGGCGCCCTGCGCCCGCATGTCATCGACAACATCCTTGATCGTGCCATTGACCGAGCCCAGCGCCACAACCACCGTTTGCGCGTTATCCGTCCTGTAAGGGGCAACCATCGCGCCGCTGGAGCGGCCAAACTGCGCCCTGAACTCATCCACAAGCTGCGGGATGACCTCAAGCGCCTGCAACTGCTTGTGATGCGACAAATAACGCACCTCCATGAAAGCTTCGGGTCCCACCATGGCCCCCATGGTCACCGGCTCGTCCGGATCAAGCATCTGCACCGGCTCGAAAGGCGGCAGATAGGCGTCAACCTGCGCCTGGGTGTGGATATCCACCCGCTCATAGGCATGAGTAAGAATAAACCCGTCCATGCACACCATCACCGGAACCGAAAGCTGCTCGGCGAGGCGAAAGGCGATGATATGCAGATCGACCGCTTCCTGATTGGTCTCGGCGTGAAGCTGTATCCAGCCCGAATCGGCCATGGACATGGAGTCTGAATGATCATTCCAGATATTGATCGGCGCCCCGATCGCCCGGTTTCCCACCGTCATTACAATCGGAAAACCCATACCCGAGGCGTTATAAACCGCTTCCGCCATGAACAGCAGGCCTTGCGAGGCGGTTGCCGTGTAGGCGCGCGCGCCGGCGGCCGAAGCCCCGATCACACAGCTCAAGGCGGCAAATTCGCTCTCCACATTGACAAACTCGCATGCGCCAAGCCCGCCCCTTTTGACGATGGCAGAAAGGTCCTCGACAATATGGGTCTGGGGTGTAATCGGATAGGCGCTGATCACCTGCGGGCGCGCCAGCGCGACCGCCTCGGCCACAGCCCTTGAACCTTCGATCTGCTTGAGCATGGGCGGGTCCTTTTTAATTCAGCCGGATGGCATCATAGGCGGCAGCAGCGGCAGCGGCGTTCTTCTCGCCCACCGGGCCGGGAAACTTCGCCTTGACCGCCTTTTGCAAGGAGGCAAGCTCAACCCGGCGGGTCAGGGCGCAAAACGCCTCCACCAGCGCGATATTGGCCATCGGCCGCCCGGTAAATTTGAGTGCCCATTCGCTTGCCGCCACGGTGCAGACATGATGCGGGAGAAAATTATTGACATATTCATCAATCCCCAGCTGGTCCCAGCGGTGTTTGGTGTTGATGATAAGATAACCGATCCTTGTATCAAGCCCCTGGAACAAATCCACCTGATGCAGCAAGGTGGTGTCCTGAACGATCAGGGCGTCCGGCGTCATCACCGGTTCACGCAGCCGGATTTCCTTGTCGTCAATGCGGCAAAAGGCGGTGACCGGCGCTCCCATGCGCTCGGAACCGAAACTGGGAAAAGCCTGGGCATGCCTTTTTTCTTCAAAGGCGGCGATCGAGAGCACCTCGGCCGCCGTCACAACCCCTTGTCCGCCGCGCCCGTGAATTCTGATCTGGAACATACCCGGCCCTGTCCGTGATTCGCCGTTGCCAAAAAAACCACGGACACGTTATAGCCCTCTTGCACCCTTTACAACATGGCACATTGCGGCTGCGACATTTTTCCTGCCGCAACGCCGGACACGCATGCAGCCCGGCGGGCCCGCCACAGGCCCGGCTCCGGGTGTTTCAACTCTTCGGGTTTTTATGATTATTCGTTGTCAAGCAGCTTGATATTGGCCGCCGCTTCCTTGCCCCGGCTCGGAACGACGTCGAAACTGACTTTCTGCCCGTCATCGAGTTGACGAATACCGGCCTCCTCAAGAGCGGTAATATGGACAAAGACATCACTGCCCCCCTCATCCGGCGCAATAAATCCATATCCCTTGGTGGCATTAAACCATTTAACAGTGCCAGTCGCCATGAGCTCAGCTCCTCAAAATCATATTGCACTTACCCCCCGCACTCACATGGCGGAAGAGTTGAGAGTTTCAGAATAGTCCTGCTATTGAGGGTGGTTAAAGAATCCTGCAAAACATAATTGACCAGAAAAAGAGGTCGCCGCTTATTGGTTCTGCTTGTGAATTCTGTCCAGCCAGCCTCAAAAGGAGCAGTAACGCAACTCTACTATCGCTTGTATGTGAGTTAAGCTTGATAATCAATGCAATATTTTATTCTGATCTTTCATTTATGAAAAACCGCCGGAGCACCGGACTCGCGCGGGGGCAACTTGAGCCCGAGCGCTATCAATGCCAAAATCAAAATACCAGCAGCCCTGTATTTCGCCATCAACTGAAATCCTGCAGCGAAGAAGCCCAATGAAAACCTCATCGATCCGCAAGCTTCTGCTCGTTTCCTTCCTGGTTCTGATCCCGCTGGCGCTATGGCAAACGGTAATATGGGCCGAGAGTTTCAGCCTCGATGCCATCCGCCGCACGGCAGCCCAGAACCTCAATCTGGTGGTCAAGAACCTGCGCGGCGAACAGGATAAATTCCGCGCCCTGACCCGTCTGATCGCCCAGCATCCCACCTTCAGAAACCTGTTGAACGGAACCTTGTCGGAAGACGAGATTGCCACCCTCAATCTGTCACTGGAAAAAGTGAACGCCTTTACCGGCGCTCTTGATATCTACATCATGGATAAAACCGGCCTCACCGTCGCCGCGAGCAACTGGAATACACCGCAATCTTTCATTGGCCGCAATTTTTACTACCGGCCCTATTTCCAGGCCGCAATGCAAGGACGGCTCGGGCGCTATTTCGCTATGGGCGCCACCTCGGGCCAGCGCGGCTATTATTTCGCCTATCCCATACGCAGCGGAACGGCCATTACCGGCGCGCTGGTGATCAAGATGGATGTGGGCCATCTGGAAAGCGTGTGGTGGTCACATGATTTTGACATCCTCATCACCGACACGAACGGCGTTATCTTCCTCAGCACCAATCCTGACTGGGTCTTCAAATCACTCAAAGCGCTGAACAAGGACCAGACAGAGAAGATCCGCGCCAGCCGCCAATACGCCGGAACCCGGATTACGGCCCTGAATGCAAATCCCGGATACAGTTTTGGCGGCGCGGAGGATCTGATTTCCATCGGTCCGGGAGATGCAAACGCCGCGCCGCAGCATCGCCGTAAATTTTTACTGCGCAAGGCCGTTATCGCCGAGGCCGAATGGGACATCATAATCCTGGCGCGCACCGATCCAGTGCGCGCCCAAATCTTTCTTGCCGCGGCAATTATGGGTTTTGTGCTCATCTCGCTGGGCTTTGTCAGCGCCTATATGTTCGAGCGCCGTCGCCGCATTCACGAGCAGATATCCTTGCAACAACAGGCGCATGAAACCCTGGAGAAAAAGGTCCGGCTGCGCACCGGCGATCTGGCCCGGGCCAATGTCAAACTGCGCACCCAGATTGCCGAGCGCAGCCGCGCCGAGGCCGAGCTTCGCCGCGCCCAGCAGGAACTGATACAGGCCAGCCGCATGGCCGCCCTGGGGCAGGTCTCGGCCGGGCTCAGCCATGAGCTTAACCAGCCCCTGGCCGCGATCCGCTCCTATGCCGATAACGCCCGCGCCTATCTGGCCCGAAAAGCGCCGCAAAAGGCGCTGTCCAACTTAAGCGATATCTCCGAGTTGACCGACCGCATGGCCCGTATCATCAAACATTTGCGCACCTATGCCCGCAAAGACAGCGTAAAACCCTATCCAACGCCGGTGGCGGCCATGATCGACGAGGCCTTGTCCCTGCACCAGCCGCGCATCACGGAGAAGGCTATCGAGGTGATCCGGGATTATCCCGCCCACGACCCCCTTGCCCTTGCCGGCGAGGTCCGCCTGCAACAGGTTTTCGCCAATCTTGTTTCCAACGCCATTGACGCCATGCAAAAAGCCCCTACAAAAAGACTTGAGGTCAAGTTGCGGACAGACGGGGACAATGTTCTGGTGCAATTTCGCAATACGGGCGAAAATATTGGCAAAGAAGATATCGCCAGGGTGTTTGACCCTTTTTTCACCACCAGGGAAGTGGGCAAAGGCATGGGGCTGGGATTGTCGATTTCATACGGGATTATCAAACAGTTCGGCGGCTCGATCGAGGCAGGCAACCACCCCGGTGGCGGCGCCTGCTTCACGTTGAAGCTGCCACTGGCAAAAACCGGCAATGGCGCGCGTTCATGAGCGTCGGGGTCTGCGAGGTCATTCTTGTCGATGACGAGCGCCATTTGCGCACCGCCTGCACCCAGGCGCTCGAACTGGCCGGATACAGGGTCATCGCCTTTGCCCGCGCCGAAGGCGCCCTGGAGCAGGTCTCAAGAGAGTTTGGCGGCGTTTTGATCACCGACATCAAGATGCCCGGAACCGACGGGCTCACCTTGATGCGCCGGGCGCTGGAGATCGACCCGGAGCTTCCCGTCATCCTGATTACCGGCCACGGCGATGTGCCCATGGCGGTACAGGCGATAAAGGACGGCGCTTACGAGTTTCTTGAAAAACCCTTCGGATCGGAGCTTCTGGTTGAGACCGCCCGGCGCGGCATGGAAAAACGCCGTCTGGTGCTGGAAAACCGCGCCCTGCGGGCCGAGTTGCAAAGAAGCCGCGGGCTGCGGCAAACCATTATCGGCAAATCTGCTGCGATGGAAAGCCTGCGGCGAAAAATTATCAGCTTTGGCGAAACCGACGCCGATATCCTCATTTCCGGCGAGACCGGCACCGGCAAGGAACTCATCGCCCGCAACCTTCATTTCGCCAGCCCGCGCAAAAACCATAAATTCGTCGCCATCAATTGCGGCGCCCTGCCGGAAAACATCATCGAAAGCGAGTTATTCGGCCATGAGGCGGGCGCTTTTACCGGCGCCAGCAAATCCCGCATCGGCAAGTTTGAATATGCCGGCGGCGGCACAATCTTTCTCGACGAGATCGAGAGCATGCCGCTTGAATTGCAAATCAGGCTGCTGCGGGTCTTGCAGGAACGGGTGGTGGAAAGGCTGGGCTCCAACCGGCAAATCATGCTCGATATCCGCGTCCTGGCCGCCACCAAGAAAAACCTGCGCCGGATGAGCCGGGAAGGCGGCTTCCGCGAGGATCTGTTTTACCGCCTCAATATCCTCTCGATCGAGATTCCGCCCCTGCGCGAGCGGGCCGCGGACATCCCCCTCCTGTTCCATCACTTTGCCGCCCAATACGCCGCCCAGTACAGGCGCGAGATGCCCCGCATCCGGGCTCATCTGCTGGACGCCCTGACAAATTTCCCCTGGCCGGGCAATGTGCGCGAGTTGCAAAACGCCGCGCTGCAATTTGTTCTGGGGGCCGGCATGGACGCGCTTCGCGAGCAGGCCGGTGAAGAGCGCGAGACGCCATCGCCCGCAAGCCTCTCCGGCCAGATGGAAAGCTTCGAAAAGCGGCTTCTGGCCCGTGAGCTTCAACGCCAGAACGGCAATCTCAAGGCCACCTATGAAACCCTGGGGATCAGCCGCAAAACCCTCTATGACAAACTGCGCAAATACGGTCTGGGCCGCAACTGACGCTCTTTCCATGGGTAGTTTTCCACCCATCCGGAAACAACAGATGGGTAAATCACCACCCGGCCCGCAAACGGGCCGGGGCCGGTCGCAAGTTTCTGAAAAATTATTGTATCCGCAAATTCAACGAGATAAGCCACATTTTACATAGCTGCATGATTTTTTTGCCTTTGGCCCGGAGCTTGCTGTTAACCTTGCATTCACATAAAATGGCGGCGCACCGCCGTGAATACGGGATATCAGGACAAAAACAAGGAAAACACCATGAAAAAACTGCTTTCGGCTGTTGCGCTCAGCGCAGTCATGCTCACCTCCACGGGGCTCAGTGCCAAGGAGATTATCATCAAGTTTTCGCACGTTGTTGCCGAGAACACCCCCAAGGGGCAGATGGCCAATAAATTCCGCGATCTGGTGGCCGAGCGCCTGGCCGGCAAGGTCAAGGTCGAGGTTTTCCCCAATGCCCAGCTTTTTGGCGACAACAAGGTGCTTGAGGCGATTTTGCTCGGTGATGTGCAACTGGCCGCCCCCTCGCTGTCCAAATTCAAGAAATACACCAAGAAATTGCAGGTCTTCGATCTTCCCTTCTTGTTCAACAACATGGATGCGGTGGAAAAATTCCAGAACAGCCCGGCCGGCAAGGGGCTGCTGCGTTCGATGGAAAGCAAGGGCCTGATCGGCCTTGGCTATTTGCATAACGGCCTGAAACAGATGTCGGCCAGCAAGCCGCTGCGGGTTCCCGCCGACGCCAACGGCCTGAAATTCCGCATCATGTCATCGGATGTTCTGGCGGCCCAGTTCCAGGCTGTCGGCGCCCTGCCGCTGAAAAAACCGTTCTCGGAAGTCTTTACCCTGCTTCAGACCAAGGCCATTGACGGTCAGGAAAACACCTGGTCGAACATCTATTCCAAGAAGTTCTTCGAGGTGCAGCCCTATATCTCCGAAACCAATCACGGCGCGCTTGATTATCTCATCATCACCTCCGCCGAATTCTGGAATGGCCTGCCCGCCGATATCCGCGCCGAGCTTGAAAAAGCCCTCAATGAAGCGGTGGCCCTGGGCAACAAGGTCGCGATTGAAAAATCGGTCAAGGACCGTCAGAAAATTATCGATTCGGGCCGCAGCACCGTCCTCACGCTGACCCCTGAGGAAATTGCCAAATGGCGCGCCGCCATGAAGCCCGTCTGGACCAAATTTGAAGACCAGATCGGCAAGGATCTGATTGCAGCGGCCGCCGCCTCCAACTAGGGGCCGCCGGCAAACTCGGAAATACCCGGCGCCTGAAAGCCCAGGCGCCGGGTATCATAAAAAGGGGTGGGGGTGTCATGAACGCGAAATTTTTCAACAAACTCGAAGAAAACATAATCGCCCTGCTTCTGGTGAGCATGACGCTCCTCGTGTTTGTCGAGGTCATATTGCGTTTTGGCTTTCATACCGGCTTTATGTGGATAGAGGAACTCACTCTTCACATTTCCGCCTGGATGGTCCTGTTTGGCGTCTCTTACGGCGTTCGCGTCGGCGCCCATATCGGTGTTGACGCCCTGGTCAAGAATGTCAGCCTCCCCTTGCAACGCATCTTTGGCATCATCGCCGTTTCCCTGTCCATGTTATATTGCGCCCTGATCGGCTACGGGGCCTGGGTTTATCTGGACAAAATCCACTCAATCGGCATCGAACTGGAAGACTTGCCGGTGCCAAAATGGATTGCCCATTCGATTTTGCTGTTTGGCATGATCCTGCTCGCCTTTCGCCTCGGGACCTTGTTGCTGCAAATCATACGCGGCGAGGCGACCGGTTTTGAAATGGCCGATGAAGCCAAAAAGGCGCTTGAAGACATTAAAGCCGACAAGGGGTTGCGGACATGACCACTCTCGCTCTGTTTGTACTTTTATTCGGCTGCATGATGATCGGCATGCCGATCGCGTTTTCGCTCGGCCTTTCCAGCGTTGTGACAATTCTTCTTTTCTCCAATGATTCGCTCGCCTCCATCGCTCTGAAAATGTTTGAGAACGTCTCGGAGCACTACACCCTTCTGGCCATTCCGTTCTTTATTTTATCCTCCGCCTTTCTTTCCACCGGCGGCGTCGCCAAGCGCCTGATCCGTTTTGCGCTCTCGGTCGTCGGGCATATCCGCGGCGGGATCGCCATGGCCTCGGTGCTGGCCTGCATGCTGTTTGCCGCCGTATCGGGCTCATCGCCCGCAACCGTTGCCGCCATCGGCACGATCGTCATCGCCGGGATGGTGAAGGCCGGTTATCCGGAAGATTTTGCCGCCGGCGTCATCACCAATGCCGGCACGCTGGGAATTTTAATCCCGCCCTCCATCGTGATGCTGGTTTATGCCGCCGCAACGGAAGTTTCCGCCGCCCGCATGTTCATGGCCGGGCTGATTCCGGGCCTGATTATGGGCGGCATGCTGATGATCGGCATCTATATCGCCGCCCGGATAAAGAAGCTTCCCAGTCAGCCCTGGGGCGGGGTACGGGAGGTATTCTCGGCAAGCTGGAGCGCCCTTGGCGGTTTGATGCTGATTATCATCGTCATGGGCTCGATCTATGGCGGCATTGCCAGCCCGACCGAGGCGGCCGCCGTTTCCGCCGTTTACGCCTTTGCAATCGCCGTTTTCGGCTACCGCGATATCGGTCCCATGAGAGCCGTTCCCTGGCGCTATGAAGGCGAGAGCACGGGCCGCATGATGAGCCGCAACCTGTCGCAAATGAGCCTGGCGCTGCCAAGAACCATCAATGACCCTGAAGTTCGCAAAACCATCATGGACGCGGTCAAGGTGTCCATCATGCTGCTGTTCATCATCGCCAACGCCATGCTGTTCGCCCATGTGCTCACCACCGAGCGTATCCCGCACGCCATTGCCTCGCTCATCACCGGCATGGGGCTTGAGCCCTGGTCCTTCTTCCTGATTGTCAATATCCTGCTCATTCTGGCCGGTGATTTTATGGAACCCTCGGCGATCATCCTGATCATGGCTCCCATTTTATTCCCCATCGCGGTGCAGCTTGGCATCGACCCCATTCATCTGGGCATTGTCATGGTGGTCAATATGGAGATCGGCATGGTCACGCCCCCTGTCGGCCTCAATCTGTTCGTCACCGCCGGGATAACCGGGCATTCGCTGACATGGGTGCTAAAGGCCGCCCTGCCCTGGATGGGCATCTTGCTGCTGTTCCTGGTTATGGTGACCTATATTCCGCAAATCTCCTTGTTCCTGCCTGAATATATCGACTACCTCAAGGGCTATAAATAACGCCAATTCAGGCTCTTTTGCCTCACGCCAGAAACGCCTTTAATTCGCGGAACACCAGCTTGCGGTACATCGCCGCCATGGCAAGCCCGTAGGCGGCCGCGCCAATGGCAATCTTGCCCAGCAGCAGCCAGGCGCCGCCGTCAAGGGCGGCAAGTTCAAGAACAACAACCATGAAAAGCGTGGCAAGAAGAATGCGCGCCATATGCCCAAAGGGCAGCCTCAACCCGTAGCTTGCCACCGACATGGCAAGGGAAAGAACCACTCCGGCCACCGCGCCAATCAAAACCCCGGCCACCGCGCCCACAAGCCCGCCAAGGATGAGCCCGATCCAGCAAAACAGAATACTGAAAAAGGCGTCCACCGCATCAATCACGACGATCATGCCGGGGCGCTCGAACAACAAATAGGCCTGATCGGTAAAATGACTTCTGAAATTGCGCAGCGCCCCGGCGGCAATGGCAAAGGGCAAAACCGCGATGGTCATGTCCTGAAAAACCGGCGCCACCAGCACTTCAACGATATGGCGATCCAATACCACAATCCCGCCAACCGTCGGCAACAGGACGGCGCTGAGCAGCGCGCCTGAATCGCGAAGCTGACGCAAGCCCCCCTCCTTGCCCTCCTCACGCGCCCGCTTGACCGCAAGCGGAAAGGCGGCGGCGGTAACAAACATGGCGGCAAAAGAGGCCCCCCTCTGGCCCAGTCCAAGACCGACCATCAAAAGCCCGACCGCCGCCGCGCCGTGCTCGAACTGAACCACGAAGCGGATACCGTTCATGGCCGCCCAGACCAGCGCCCCGGCGGCAAGAAGCGGCAATCCGTAAGCCAGCGCCGGCCGGATAATGTTCTGGCCCGGCAAGCCGAAACGAAGCGCGGAGCCCATCAAGGGCAGAGCAATCGCCAGCGCCGCGCATTGCGCCAGAGCATAGCCGGCAAAAACCGATGCCGGCGAGGGCTCGTGAACCGCAACTGCCAGAAGCCCGAAGCCGAGCCCGAAAACCGGGCCGATAATCTGCAACAGCGAATAGGCGAAAATCTTGTGATCCGCCCTGGCGCGCTCGGAAAAATGCACATTCAACCCGCGGCTTATGACATAGACAACAACAATCAGCAAAAGCCGCGGCGTAACCCCGTCATCGCGCGCAAATGCGTAATATCCCAGCGCACCAAGCGTGATGATGATCGAGGCCGCAGCCAGCACCGCATTCTCGGCTATATAAAAAGCCCGCCTCTTCCCGGATGAATCGGCGGCGGAGAAATAGCGCAGCGCATAATAGGAAAACCACGATATCAGAACCAGATAACTTAACTCCTGAATAGCCGTTACCAGCGCAAAGACCCCCATGCCCTCGGGATCAAGCCAGTAGGTCCATACAATAATGGCGGCAAACTGGAACAAAGGCCCCAGAATTTGCGCCGGAAGATATAAAAATGTCTGTCTGATCAACATGACAGGGGCGCGCCTTCCCGCACAAAAGCCGCCAGAAAGGCGATAAATGCCGCCCTGTCGCCCGCCGCCAGCCTGTTCCAGCGTTCAAGATTGGCTTTGGCCTTTGTAGCGCTCTTCTCCCGCCAGCCCGGGCTTTTCACCAGCGCCGTAATTCTGGCTGCGCTCGCACCGGTATTTTCAGGATCAATCAATATCCCGCTGCTTCCAAGAACCTCGCGGAATACCGGACGCTCCGGCGCAATTACCGGCAGACCGGCGAACTGGGCTTCGAGCAGCGGCAATCCCAGCCCCTCATCATGTGAGGTGCTGATGAACAGATCGGCGTTTTCCATCACCTCCCTGATGACCCCGGCCGGCTGATAGCCATGCAGATGAACCCCGGGGGCAGCGCGCAGGGCGTGAATCTCGTCGCCCCAGCCAAAGCGGCCCAGAATATCCAGCCGCGCGGCGGCAAATCCGTTTTGCCGCAAGGCGCTGACAATCGCGGCCGCCGTCAGCAGGTTTTTGCGCGGCTCGAGCGTGCCCAGCGCCACAAGGCGCAATTCGCCTTCCCTGCGCGCCCGCGCCCGGTCAGGCGTGAGCGAAAACACATTGCGCACCGCCGGACGGTACAGCATGATTTTGGCGTCCGGACGGCAAAACCCGCGCAAACAATCGCGGGTATATTCGGAATTGACCACAAAGCGCGGCAGGGTTTTCACCGCGCGGCGAAACGGTTTGACCATATAGAGCCGGGCCTTGAGATTAAGGTCCTGATTACGCTCAAGAAGAAACAGATCATGGATATAGGGCAGAACCTGCCCCCTGAACATCGAGAGGAAAAACGACGGCGGAAACCCCGGACATAAGATGAGCGCACCGCGATCCGTCATTGCCTTTACGGGAAGTTTGATATTCTGTGCAACAAGCATGGAGGCAAGTCCGCGCGCATGCACGGCATGAACCTGGACCGGCGCCAGAGCTTCTGGCGAAAACAGCTCCTGCGTTATGCGCTCAATTCCCGTGACCCGGCGGCCCAGATGGCTGTGATCGACATAAATGCGCCGGCCGGTCATGAGCGCCCCGCCCCTTTCAAAGGGTTTCACTCCCATGGTGTCATTGTCCCGATTGCTCATCATCCATTTCCCACAGGATCACACCCAGGTGCAGCCGCGCCCGTCCGCGGCGCGGGCGCTGGCAGGGCTGCGGACAGGGATTTGTGGCCCGGCCGTCCTCTCGCGCCGCATCATCACCAGAAGCAGGGCAAGGAACATGCCAAAATTGGTGACCTTGGCCGACAGGCTGACCGATGTGCTTGCCACAAGCATATAATAGAGGATGATCAAGCCGCCGCCGGCGCGCAGCGCACCGGCCACATCGGCAAGAAAGAAAATCAGTCCGGTAAAAAACACCGCCGATATGATCAGGCCATAGGAGAGCACAAAGGCAATCCAGAAACTTTCAATCCCCACCAGCCCCTGAAGCTTCATTTGCGTGGCAATAATGCCCGGATCGGGTCCAAGCAGAATATCGCGCCAATTGAGCACTTGGAACAGATCAAACATGGCAAACCGCGCTGCTGCCGAGCCCTTGTCATCGGCAAACCGCTGCATCAGCTGATCAAAAAAACCCGCCTCCAGCAGGAAGAAGCCCGCAAGCGCCAGAACCGGAACCGCCGCCACCACAAGCATTGCGCCGCCAAGCCCGAAACGCAACCCGCCGGCCAGCGCCGCCAGAGTGGCCATGCCAAGCAGGGCAAGAACAAGCAGTGAAAGCACAAGCGAGACACGCCCGCCAAAAACAACCAGCGCGCCAAGGGTCATGATCATCATCAGGGGCCGGAGCAGGGGCGGCAAATCCTTTCCCCCTCCAAAAGCGAGGATCAGCAGATAGGAGCCGGTGAGCGAGGCGTTCATCAGCGGATGGCCAAAAAGCGCCGATGAGCGCCATTCATCGGCAAGCAACAGCTCGCCCGCCATGAGCGGAATGAGGCGCGCGCCGCTGAAAAACTCATAATAGCCGATCGCCGCATTGAGAAACATGAGGCCATGCAGCAGCAAAGCCAGCTTGTGGCGGCTCCCGCCTTGCACCTGAAGCAATATCAAAAAGACAAAAACCGGCATCAAAAATGTGTCGATCAGCGGCGTAAAGGGCTGTTTTTGCACCAGAATCAAATAGCTCAGCAACAAACACCAGCACAACAGAAAAACCAGCGTTCCCTTGTGCTGCTTCATCAGATCATTGGCATATACGAGCGGGTGCGAATGGCGCAGGATGAAAACCCCGAGGGTGAAAACCGCCAGAAACGTTGCCGGATGGATCTTGTGCAGGGCGGAGCCGCCCGGCGATTCGTAATGAATGCCGAGTTGAAACAGCAACATGGCGGAGATCGTAAACAACAATACCAGAACAAGCCCGGTCAAAAGCTCGAAAACGCCTGATTGCCGCGAAGGCGTTGATCCGGGGACCGGATTGGTCATATTCAGCCCGCCCGTGACATCTGCCGGGCGCTGATGGCGCTCACGATGCCGCGGAATTTGTCCGGTCCCACCCCGAGCACATTAAGGGCATGGGCAATCCCGGCCCGGTTATGGGCTCCCTCTCGAACCACCAGCAGGACATCATCGGCATTTTCCAGATGGCTTTGCAAGGCCAAATTATCAAATACGCAGCCGCCATCAATAAAGACAAACCGGTATTTACCCCCCAGCCCCGCCATGCGCCGCGCCAGCAGCCCCTGGGTGGCCGCGTCCAACTCCTGGCCGTATGGCGGCACGAGGGGGAGTAAATCAAGGCCGAAATGCTCATCGCGGACAACAATCTGTTCCAGAGAGACATATTCATTCACGACATCCGCGACACTCAGGCGGCTGTGAGCCGCGATCTGGCCGGAGAGGTCCGGCCGCATCATATCGGCATCCACCAGCAAGGCCCGCTCCCCGCTGAGGGAGGCCGCCATCGCCAAAGAACAGGAAATTGTCGAAACCCCCTCTCCCGTTCCCGGAGCGCAAAGCAATATCCTGCGGCTTGTTTCCCCGGGTCGCGGCACATGAAGCTTTTGCAAGAGATCATAAACAGCCACATTAAACGCCGAAGGGGGCAGATATCCCGGATCATCCAGCGCCGTGGCAAAATCACGCAAACCCAAGCTGCCCACATCATTGGCCGCAACCGGCCAGCCACTCGGGGAAAGCCGTTCAAGCCGCGGAATAACGGCGAAAGGCTGAGGGATGGAAATGCCGGGCGGCGGCGGCGCATCGCAAGAATTCGCGGCAGCAATACCGGACATCCCCGAAGCAGCGCCAGACAATGACTGAAGCGGCTCATTCGCACCCGCCACCGGCCCGCCGACAAATTCAGCCCGGAGCGGGCCGTCATCCTTCCGGCTGAACAACTCCACCGACAGCGCCGCAAGAACGCCGAGCCCGAGCCCGGCGATGAGCGCCATGACAAGGATCAGTTTCTTGCGTGGATATGACGGGTTGACAGGAATAATGGCGGCCGAAATTATGCGCGCATCGGGGGTTTGCAGGTTTTCCTGTTCCCTGGTCTCTCGCTCACGAACCAGAAAGGACTGAAAAATCGCCCGCCGCGCCATGGCCTCACGTTGCAATTCGCGTAATTTGATGCGCGCCGCATTGGAAAGGCTGGCCTGATTTTTGGAGGCTTCGAGATTTTTCAAAATCGCCTTTTCGCGCACCAGCGCAATATCATATTCATTACGCGCCGTTTTGGCGATCCGGGAGAGCTCGTCGCGAATGAGCTGTCTGGTCTGCTCAAGCTGGGCGCGGACCGAAATCAGGCCGGGATGGGACGAGCCCAGCGATGCCTTCAGGTTGGAGTGCCGCCGCGCAATCTCGGCATACTGGGTCCGCAACCGGGCAATCAGGGCCGAATTCACCGCCTCATAGGTTGAATCAAGATCAATACCCGAACGCACAAAACCCCTGACCTTGTTGTAACGCGCCCGGGCCTGCGCGGTTTCGGATCGCGCCACGATCAACTGGTCATTCAACCGGTTAAGCCTTTGCTCATTGACCAGCTTGCCCTCGGCGGCGACGATATTATACCTGATCTTGAATTTTTCAATCTGCGTTTCCACCGCCCGCACCTTGTCGCGCAGCTCGTCAAGACGCTCGGCCAGCAGCGAGGAAGCCTGACGCGTGGTGATAATTTTGGCGTCGGACTGATCCGCCAGATAGGCCTCCGCAACCCCCTGCGCCAGTTTTGCCGCTTTTTCCGGCACCGCCGATGAAACGGAAACCTCGATAACATAGGTCAAATTGGCACGCTTGACGGAAAGGTGTTTATACAATGTCTTCAGCGCCCGGGCTTCAGGATCGCCGCCCGGCCCTTTCCTGCTCAGTCCGAGCCTGGATTTCAGGTGATCGTAAAGCCCCGGCTTGCCGATAAATTCAGGATCGGCGGCCAGATTGTATGTCTTCACCACACGGCGCAAAACCGTATCGGAACCAATGATCGAAACCTGCGATGCGATCATTGCCTTGTCAAACCCGAGCCCCCCGGTCCTGATCTGGGAGCCGACAATGATTTTCTGGCGCGGATCAATCAGGATCTGCACGGAAGACGAATACATGCGCGTGGCGCTCATCAGATAGGCAACCGCAATCGCCACACTCACAGCCGTAATCGCGGCGACAAGCGGCGCGCGGCGTTTGAGTATCAGATAAAGACCATAAATATCCAGCCGGTTGTCACTCCCGCCCCCTCGCATAGCCGCAGGCCAGACCGGCGCATAACGCCCGTCCCCGGAAAAATGGGCATGTTGGGGAAATATCTGCATCTGATCTGACCGCGCTTTTCCAGTAATCCGCCCGAAGGCATAGTAAATTCATGAAATACGTCTCCTTTCGAGCAAGACCCGTACCGCCAGCAGCAAAGGGCAAAGGAAAGGCCTGAATTCCTTCCACCATGGTTAACATATTGTAAATATTATATATCTCAGCCCTGTACCGGGTTTGGTTTTTACCCGATTTCAGCGCCGGAGCTGTGCCTGCGCTCCCGCGCCGGGCAAGGCGCCTTTCCTGTCCCGCTTCAGTACAACCTGCCGGACCGCAGCCGTTTCGTTTCAGGACATAAAACCGGGCCTTGCGGCGCAAAAGACCGCATATCCGGCAAATCAATCCCATCCTTGATCATTTGCGCGCGCAGAACCCCCGGATAAAACTGGCACGACAATTGAGAGGCAATTGAAACAGCTCTGGTATTGATGATTTTTCCTTGAAGGCGGTTGTTAAACTTCATGGCCCATATTCAACAGCAAAATTCAAAGGAATACACGCCGCCGCGCTATCTTGCACCTGTCTCGAACCAGATGTTCTCCATTCTGGCCGGATTGAGCGATATTCTCATAATTCTGGGAATATCCGTTCTGGCCGGGGTCACTTACCATATTTTCACCTATGGTGATACCGGTGATACCCTGAACTTTTTGAAGGTTGGCGCCCTTGTCTCGCTGTTTTTTATCCTGCCGCATATCCTGCGGCGCAGATACACCATCAACGGCTTTCTGTATCAGGATCATCCATATCTGAATTTGTTCTACACTTGGAATTTTGCTTTTTTCTGCGTTCTGGCCATCGGGTTTTTAAGCAAGCTCAGCGATATTTATTCGCGCGGATCAGTTCTCATTTTTTATCTGGCCGGTTTTACGGCGCTGTTTGTATTGCGGCGTATTCTTGCGCGGGCAATACGAGAAGGCTGGCACAGCGGCCTTGTCGCCTCACGCCAGATCATGCTGGTGGGAACCGATGCCAGGATCATGGAATTCCAGAACCGCTATAATCTTCTCAATCTGGGCTTACAGATCAAGGCCCTGGTGACCCTGCCCCCTGAAACGGTAAAATCACCCGGCCAACGCCTCTCCGCCGAGCTGGATTTTGCCGCCGCCCGCGCCCGGGCGTTGAATATTGATGATGTCTATATTCTGGCCCCATGGTCGGAAAAAGCCATTCTCGGGCAATGCATAGAAACCTTCATGAGCCTGCCGGTTTCCATCCATCTGGGCCCTGAGCGCATACTGGACGGTTTTCGCGATATTCACATTGAAAAACTCGGACCCATGGCCAGCCTGAAACTGACCCGCCCGCCCCTGAAACCGCTCGATACCCTGCTCAAACGCGCCGTGGATATATTCGTGTCCCTGACCGGTCTCATCCTGCTTTCGCCTCTTTTCCTCCTGATCGCCCTGGCGGTCAAATGGAGCAGCAAGGGACCGGTATTTTTCAAGCAAAAGCGCCATGGTTTCAATCATGAGCTTTTCAGCATTTACAAATTCCGCACCATGCATGTCTCCGAAAGCGGGGCAAAAATCACCCAGGCCACCAGAGATGATGCGCGCGTCACCCGCATCGGCCGCATTTTGCGTCGCCTGAACATTGACGAGTTGCCGCAATTGCTGAATGTGCTCAAAGGCGAGATGTCCATTGTCGGACCGCGCCCCCACGCGCTGGTCCATAACCGCGAATGGGAACATAAAGTGCGCCTCTATGCGCGGCGGCACAATATGAAGCCGGGCATCACCGGCTGGGCGCAGATCAATGGCTGGCGCGGCGAAACCGATACCGATATCAAAATCCGCGCCCGGGTGGAGCACGACCTGCACTATATCGATAACTGGACGATCTGGTTTGATATCTATATCATTCTCGCGACCTTGTTCTCACGCAAATCTTACCGCAACGCCTACTGAAACCGGCGCAATTTTGACGTAAATCAAGGTCAGTATATATGGCAGGACTAGGATCCTGCCGCCGGTGCGGTTGTAAACAAAATCTATCGAGAGGCTGTTTTGATGAAATACGTCCTGTCTGCCATCTTTTCCCTGGCGCTCGCCATCTCCTTCAATTTTGCCGCTCCGGCTACGGCATCGGCCGAAACCGGCGGCCGCTTTATTATGATGGATCACAACGGGAGGATCGTCACGGATGCCGACTATCAGGGCAAATATCTGCTGATGCTGTTCGGCTATACCTTCTGCCCCGATATCTGCCCCACCGGTTTGCAGGAAATGGCCGAAGTCATGGAGCAACTGGGCGATGACGCCAAGCAGGTGCAGCCGTTTTTCATCACCGTTGACCCGGAGCGCGATACGGTGAAGGTGATGCGCGAATACGTCAAGGCTTTTGATGACCGCATTGTCGGCCTCACCGGTTCAAAGGCGTCCATTGCATCGATCACCAAGAAATACCGCATCAAATTCGCCAAGATCGAGGAAAAGCCCGGCGACCCCGATTACACCATGGATCACACCGCCTCCATGATCCTGATGGACCGGAACAACCAGTATATCCGCCGCTTCGGCTATGGCACCCCCGCCTCACAGATCGTAAAAGCCATCCGTGAACAACTGGCGGCGGAATAAAATCTTTCCTGTTCAACCGGCACCGGCCCGTCCAGCTTTACCGCCTTCACGTCTTTTTCAGGTGGTAGGATTTCGGCCGCGTCAGGTTCTGATAGCCGATGATGGAAAGCGCGCCGCCGCGCCCGGTATCCTTGCACCCGGTCCAGCACAATCCCGGATCAAGGTAATCGGCCCTGTTCATGAACACCGTGCCGGTTTCGATCTGCGCCCCGATCCGCGCCGCCCGCGCCGCATCCGCCGTCCATAGCGAGGCAGTCAGGCCGTAGTGGCTGTCATTCATCAGGGCAATCGCCTCTTCATCACTGGCAACCTTCATAATACCGACCACCGGGCCAAAGCTTTCCTCGCGCATTACCGCCATCTCATGGGTGACATTGGTAAGGATTTGCGGCATCAGATAGGCGCCGCCGTCATCTTGCGGAAACAGCGCCGGATCAATCATCGCCTTTGCCCCCGCCTCAAGCGCCGCTTTTGTCTGAGCGCGCACCTCATCGGCAAAACGCACCTGCGCCATGGGGCCGATCGTCGTCTCCTCATCCAGCGGATTTCCCAGCTTGTAACCCGAGACAATCGCCGCCGCCTTTTGCACAAAGGCGTCGTAAAGGCCGGCCGTTACATAAATCCGCTCAATGCCGCAGCAGCACTGGCCGCTATTGAACATCGCCGCATCCATTAGCGTGTCCACGGCCTGCTCAAGATCGGCATCCTCCATCACATAGCCCGGATCCTTGCCGCCCAGCTCCAGCCCCAGCGGCGTAAACGTGCCCGCCGCGGCGCGCTCGATCCTTCGTCCCGCCCCCACCGAACCGGTGAAATTGATAAAATCAAACGCCTTTTCACCGATCAGTCTTTCCGTCGTTTCATGATCAAGGACAAGGGTGGAAAACAAGCCCTCGGGCAAACCGGCCTCTTTGAAGGCGCGAACAAGGCGCTCGCCCACCAGCAGCGTCTGGCTGGAATGTTTAAGCACCACCGCATTGCCCGCAATCAGCGCCGGGGCCAGGGTGTTGATCGCCGTCATATAAGGGTAATTCCACGGCGCCATGATGAACACCAGCCCATGGGGTTCATGCTCGATACGGCGCTCGAAACCGGCGCTGTCCTCAACGATAATGGGCTTTAACGCCTCCGCGGCAATGCCCGCCATATAAGAGGCGCGCTCGTTAAAACCGCCGAACTCGCCGCCATAGCGCACCGGCCGCCCCATGATCCAGGCCAGCTCCGGCACGATTTCATCATTCATCTCGCCGATGCGCGCAACGCCCGCATTCACAAGCGCAATACGCTCCTCCAGCGGCCGCTTGCGCCAGTCTTTCCCCGCCGCTTTCGCCGCTGCGATAATGGCGCGCGCCTGCGCAAGATCCATCACGTCAAGCGCCGCGTAAACCGAGCCGTCAACTGGCGATATGCATTTGATCTGTTTGTTCATATGCCATCAGGCACGCTCAAAGCCGCGCGCCACCTCCCAATCTGTAACCCGTTGATCATATTCTTCAATTTCCCAGTTTGCGGCGCGGCAGTAATGGTCGATCACCTCCCCGCCAAAAGCCGAACGCAACATCTCCGAGCCGTCCATGGCCGCGGCGGCATCGCGCAGATTTGTCGGAATTTCCGCCACATCCGAGGCGCCGTAAGCATCGCCGACGAAAGGCGGCGCCAATTCGCGCTTGTTTTCAATGCCGTCAAGCCCCGCTGCGATCTGCGCCGCCAGCGCCAGATGCGGGTTGAGATCCGAGCCGCCGACGCGGCATTCAATACGGATCGCTTTTGTCCCCTCGCCGCAAAGCCGGTATCCGGCGGTGCGGTTATCCCGGCTCCAGACGGCTTTTGTCGGCGCGAAGGTTCCGGCACGAAAGCGTTTATAGGAATTGATATGGGGCGCGAGGAAATAGGTCACTTCAGCCGAATTATGCAGCAATCCGGCCACATAATGGCGCATTACCTCCGACATGCCGAACTCGGCCCGCACATCAAAAAACACCGGCTCACCGTCCCGGCTCCACAGCGACTGGTGAATATGCGAGGAGGAACCCGCCCGCTCGTAATTCCATTTGGCGAGGAAGCTCAGCGCTCTCCCTTTCGCCCATGCAATTTCCTTGCAACCATTCTTGATAATGGCGTGATTATCCGCCGTCTCCAGCGCCTCGGCATATTTGACATTGATCTCTTCCTGCCCCGCCTCGGCCTCGCCTTTTGAGTTTTCCACCATGATCCCTGCACCCTGCAAGCCATTGCGGATGGCGCGCATGACATCTTCTTCCTTGGTGGTCTGGAAGATATGGTAATCCTCGTTATAGGCGCTTATCGGCGAGATATCGCGATAGCCTTGCGCTTGCGCCTCTTCATAGCTTTCCTTGAACAGGAAAAACTCAAGCTCCGTCGCCATCATCGGTTTCAGCCCCATGGCCGCAAGCCTTGCAATCTGTTTCTTGAGCACCGCGCGGGGCGAATGGGCGATCTCATGTGACCCGTGATGATCCAGCACATCGCACAGCACCATCGCCGTACCTTCAAGCCAGGGGATGAGGCGCAAGGTGGCCAGATCCGGTTTCATGGTATAATCGCCGTAACCGGCCTGCCAAGAGGTGGACGCGTAGCCGTCCGGGGTCGCCATTTCCATATCCGTTGCCAGCAGGTAATTGCAGCAATGGGTCTCGCTCACGGCGCTTTCGAGAAAAAACTCCCCCCGGCAGCGCTTGCCCATCAACCGCCCCTGCATATCCACAAGGCAGACCAGAACCGTGTCGATCCTGCCGCTTTCAACAGCATCCTTAAGCTCGTCAAGAGATAAATTACCCGGCATTAAAGTGATCTTTCATCCGTAAATCATGAAGCCCTTCAACAGGCGCTTTTATCGCAATTGCCGCGCCTGTTGCTACTTAAAAGTTCCGCCCCCGGAAGATCGCAATCCCCCGGAAGCGGTTTTTCGTTTTGCCTCCCCTCCCCCTGCATCTATTGACCCGAAAGGGGTTTGACGGCCATGCTGGTTGCCGGCGGGATAATCAACCGTAACGGTAGGGTTTGCCCGCCTTGGCCATCACGGCGTTGTACTCTTTCAAAATCTTCACCACCTTGGCGCTGCGCGGCGATTTCTTGGCGATCTGATCCCAGAATTTAAGTGCCGCGGTTTCCACCTGGGCCCATTCCTCATCCGGAATTGACGTGAGTTTCAGCTTGGTTCCGTTAACGCGCAGCCGCGCCTCGCCGCCCCAATACCAGTATTGCCGGTAATAATGCGACGAATCCATGCACAGGCGGAACAGTTCCTGAAGATGCGGCGGCACCGCGTCCCAGCTTTTGCTGTTGGCGAAGAACGAGCCGATCCACGCCCCGGTGATATTGTTGGTGAGGAAATAATTGGTCACATTGGCCCAGCCGACGGTGTAATCCTCGGTAATGCCCGACCAGGCCATGCCGTCAAGCTCACCGGTCTGCACTGCGACCTCGGCGTCCTCATAGGGAATTTCCACCGGAATGACACCGAACTGAGACAGGAACCGGCCCGCTGTCGGGAAGGTATAAACCCGCAGGCCCTTGAGATCGGCCAGTGAGCGGATGGGTTTCTTGGTGTTGATATGGCAAGGATCCCATGAGCCGGCGCTGAGCCATGTCACATTGTCAATCTCGCTATAGGCCTCTTCCCAGATCTCTTTCAGCCCATACTCGTTGAACAAGACCGGCACATCGAGGCTATACCTTGTGGCGAAGGGGAAATAGCCGCCAAACACCGAGATATCCACCGGCGCTGACATGGAATCTTCATCCGACTGCACCGCATCGATGGTGCCTCTTTGCATGGCGCGGAACAACTCGCCCGTGGGCACCAGCTGATCGGCGGTATAAAGCTCGATTACCATATCGCCGCCGGCCACCTTGTTGAACGAATCGATCGCCGGTTTGATCACATGTTCAGCCAGCGCCGCCCCGGCATAGGTCTGCAAGCGCCATTTGATGGTTTTACCCGATGTGGCGCCGTGAACGGCAGGCGCGGCAAGGGTGGCAGCAGCAGCGGCCATACCGGCGGTTTTGATAAATTCTCGTCTGTTGGTCATCGTCTTACTCCCTTGGGGTTTTCCGTCTCATTTTTCAATCAAACGCCAGCAGTCTTGCCTGAGACGGATCATCTTGTTACTGCTGAATTTCGTTATCCTCGTTTCCTTTAGCGGCCAAGAGTCACATTCTGCGGCATCCACAATGCCAGTTGCGGAAAAATCATTACCAGCGCCAGCCCCAGCATCATGATGGCAACGAAAGGTGTCACCGAGCGGTAGATATCCATCAGCGAGACCTCCCTTGGCGCCATGGCCTTCATTAAAAACAGATTATAGCCAAAGGGCGGCGTCATATAGGCGATCTGGCAGGTAATGGTATAAAGCACCCCGTACCAGATCAGGTCAAAGCCCAGATGGTGCACCAGCGGCACATAGAGCGGCGCCACAATCACCAGCATCGCCGTATCGTCCAGGAAAGTCCCCATCACGATGAAAGACAATTGCATCAGGATCAAAACCGTCCATGGCTCCAGTCCAAGATTTTTCAGGAACAGGGTTTCAATCGCCCGCACCGCGCCCAGACCGTCAAAAACGGCGCCAAAGGCAAGCGCCGCCAGAATGATCCACATGAACATGCACGATATGGAGAGGGTTTTTTCCACACAGGTATGAATGATTTTAAAGCTCAGCTTGCCGCGCACAAACGCCGCGATGAGCGAGGCGATCGCGCCAACCCCGGCGCTCTCAACCAGCGAAGTCTTGCCCATAAGGAACAGACCGGTCATGGAAAAGAAAATAAACAGTGGAATAATACCGGCGCTCAGCAGTTTGAATTTTTCCGCCCAGCCGACATTGCGCTCTTCCCGGCCCAGAGCCGGTCCGAGTTTGGGATTGAAATAGCAGCGAATGGCAATATACAAAATAAACAGCCCCGCCATCATCAGGCCGGGGATTACCCCGGCGAGCCACAATTGCCCCACCGGCTGGCGCGAGATCATGCCATAAAGCACCAATACGACACTTGGCGGCACCAGTATGCCCAGCGATGAGCCGGCCTGTATCACCCCGGTCACCATCACCTTGTCATAACCGCGCCTGAGCAATTCGGGCAGGGCAATACTGGCCCCGATCGCCATTCCGGCAACCGAAAGCCCGTTCATGGCCGATATGACAACCATCAGACCAATGGTACCGATGGCCAGACCGCCATTCACCGGCCCCATCCAGACATGAAACATCTTGTACAAATCCTCGGCAATGCCGGATTCGGACAACACATAGCCCATGAAAATAAACAGCGGCAGGGTGAGCAACGGATACCATTTCATCAGCTTCATATTGGCGCTGAATGCGATCTCCCCGCCGCCCTCGCCCCACAGGAAAAGCGAGAAAACAACCGCGACAAACCCGATCGCCGCATAAACACGCTGCCCCGAGATCAGCATGGCCATCATGCTGGCAAACATCAAAAGGGCAATCATTTCATAACTCATGCAAGGCTCCTGTCGGTCGCTTTTGCGATATTTTTAAACAAAATAGCGATGGATTGCAGCAGGGTCAGAAAAATCCCGATATCCATGATCACCTTGACCGGCGCCATATGCGGCGCCCAGATCGAGCGGCTGGTTTCACCGTATTTAAAAGCGTAAATCGTGCTGTTGATGCCGCCATAAAGCAAAATCACCAGAAAAAAGATCATAAACAGGACCGTGAACATATCCATCCGGGCCTGGGTTCGGGGTTTCCAGTTGCCATAGAGCAAATCCATCCGCACATGCGAGCCAAGCTGCAAGGAATGGCCGCCGCCGAGCAGATAATAGGCCACCATGATGAACTGGGCCACTTCCAGCGTCCATAACGAAGGAGTAAAAAAGGATTTGGACACAGAAGAAAACAGCAGCACGCCCAGCATGGCGAAAATCAGATACATCGCAAACAGACCGACATATTTGTTTATCAAATCCACATAACGTACATAGACGCAAATTGCCTTTGGCATGGCCGCGCTCTTTTGCATCTCTTGCATCATCTGAAATTCCCCGTCAGCGTTTCAAAAGCCGTTACCGCCAGTCCGGCCAGCATGACCGCCATGGCCTGCTGCGCCGCTTCATCTTCAATCAGATCATTGCGAACTTCAATCATCACATTCAGCAATCCGTGTTTGATGGCATGCTCTTTTAATGTATGCGTGACCCCGTCTTCAGGGCCATAGGGGGTGTTAAGACCAAAAACCAGGCCGGTCTGATCCTGCCCAAGTGACAACATGGTTTTAGCAAAACGCGCATCCTTGTCATGCAGTAGCCCGATATCGACATCGCGCATCACCCCCTTGAATACTGGCGTGAAGGAGTGAATTGTCATCACGCAAGGCTTGATTTGCCTCTCCAGTCGAACTGCGATACTCTCACGCAACGCATTGATAAACGGAGTATAATATCTTTCAGCCCGCATCCGGCGCGAGGCGTTTGCAAGGCCGGCATTGCCCGGGATTTCATGATGCTCGCTAAGAGCCGGCACACAGGCTTTCAGACCCGGCGCACGATTACAGTCATAAACCAGCCGCGAGACACCCGGCGCAATCAACGGCGCATCCAGCTTTTCCGCCATGGTTTTGGCCACCGCCAGCGCGCCCGGATCCCAGGCGATATGGCTGGTGAGCAAATCCTCGTCCAGCCCCAGTTTTGCAAGCTCCGGCGGAATATAATTCGAGGCGTGCTCGCATACGAGAATAAAATCCCCCGCGCCGGAAGGGTTTATCACCTCCACCGGGTCCTTAACTGCCGGACCGTCATGAGCCAGAAACGCCCGCATTCCCCACATCCCTGTTTTTGTTTTGTATAGATATTTTCAGATCACATAAGAATGTCAAGTTTATTTCTGTAAAAATAACTACTGTTTTTTTGTCATGGAATTTTTTTTTCATTACGCTTAGACTCCTCCGGGACATTTGCCGCATCGGGAGAACAAGGTGGAATCATCGCGGGAACCTAACCTTGCAGAGCGCATTCGCAGCCGCTTCGGCAATCTTACCCGGGCTGAGCGCCAGCTCGCCAATGTAATGCTGGAGAATTATCCCGTCTCCGGCCTTGGCAGCATCACCGCCATCGCAACAAGATCCGCCGTCTCGACCCCGACCGTGGTGCGAATGGCCAAGAAACTGGGCTTCAAGGGCTTTCCCGAGCTTCAGGCGGCGCTACGCAGTGAACTCGAAGCCACGATCTCGAACCCGATCAGCAAACATGAGCGCTGGGCGCAAAAGGCGCCCGACACCCATATCCTCAACCGTTTTGCTGATGCGGTCATAGAAAACATGCGCTCAACCTTAAAACAGATCGACCCGGAAACCTTTAATGCGGTTGTTGAGCTTTTATCCGATCGTGACCACGCCGTGCATGTCGTCGGCGGACGCATAACCAATTCCATGGCCGGTTACTTTTTCAACCACATGCAGGTTATGCGCAGCGGCGTAACCCATGTCGCCTCAAATTCCAACACCTGGCCGCATTATGTGCTGAACATGAAGGCCGGTGATGTCCTGTTGGTATTCGATATCCGGCGTTATGAACACAATCTCCTGCGCCTCGCCAAAATGGCCAAGGCCAAGGAGGTTACCCTGATCCTGATTACTGACCAGTGGGGATCCCCGGTTGCCAATTTTGCCAGCCACAGTTTCTACACCCGCATCATGGCGCCATCAGCCTGGGATTCCTCGGTTATCATTCTGTTTCTCGTCGAAGCCCTGATAACCGGAGTGGAAAACGCCAACTGGGATGAGACCAAAGCCCGTATGAACACGCTTGAAGAGCTATTCGATCAAACAAAAATGTTCAAAAAATTCAGATAGATACCCTCGCCATGGCGCCGGTTTGGGGAGGCGCAGTACAATTATTGAACAACAAAAACCCCCCGCCGAAATCAATCGGCGGGGGGTTTAAGGTGTTCTCACACATGAAGAAGGGAAAAATCTTAAAATAACCTCATACTGTTCTTGGCTGGCCTGGCAGTGACCTACTCTCCCGTGCCTTAAGACAAAGTACCATCGGCGCTGAAGCGTTTAACGGCCGAGTTCGGAATGGGATCGGGTTCAGGCGCTTCGCAATAGCCACCAGGCCGGCGAAAAACAGTATGAAATTGCTGGATTTGTCAGTTTCTTGATTTTATTCAATCAACCCAGATGCACCCTGGCTTCCTTACCATCTTGCAATACAAGAGGCGAGGAGTGGCTTTAGCCACGACGGGGACACAAATAAGCATTGATTAATGAGGGCAATCAAGCCAATCGAGCTATTAGTACCGGTAAGCTGCACGCATTGCTGCGCTTCCACACCCGGCCTATCAACGTGGTGGTCTTCCACGACTCTCAAGGGAGAACTGGTTTTGAGGGGGGCTTCCTGCTTAGATGCTTTCAGCAGTTATCCCTTCCGTATATAGCTACTCTGCTGTGCCACTGGCGTGACAACAGATCCACCAGAGATACGTCCACCCCGGTCCTCTCGTACTAGGGGCAGCTCCTCTCAATTCTCCTACACCCACGGCAGATAGGGACCGAACTGTCTCACGACGTTCTAAACCCAGCTCACGTACCGCTTTAATTGGCGAACAGCCAAACCCTTGGGACCTGCTCCAGCCCCAGGATGCGATGAGCC
>JAJRYE010000134.1 GCA_024275895.1 Alphaproteobacteria bacterium
TAAGATATTGTTTTTTATAATTTTATGTTGACCTATGAGAAGCCTTGAAAACTAAAAAGGCCAAAATCATAATCCGCGTGTCGGGAGTTCAAGTCTCTCCTCCGCTACCAAAACACTGGTGTTTCTTCAAGGGCTTAGCTAGATTCAGCAACATCCGCTAAAACCCATAGATGACGCATAGATGACACGAGAACTCAAAACAAAGCGTTTTATCGAGGGGTAAACCGGACTTAAATATTCAGGAGCATCAAGAGCCGCAGCTGACCCAAGGCGACTTTCGGAAACCAAAAAAAATGAAGCTACGCATTCTGGCGGAAGCTGAAGGTCTGGAATCGACAGTTGCCGAGGTGGCGTGGCGTCACGATCTACACAGCAATCAGATTTACAGTTGGCGGCGTGCTTATGCAGAGGGTCGCCTTGGCAGAAAGGCCGCCATGCGCGCCTCTTTTGCCGCTGTTGAGCTTGTCACCGACCATGTTGCAACATCGCCGCTGGCTGATCACAGGTCGAGCGCCTGTGTTTTCCGATCCTGCTTTGAAATCATCTTGAAGAATGAGCGCCGCATTCGCATAGGCGGTGATTTTGACGGGGACGCATTAAGACGACTTGTCACCGTGTTGGATTCGGTATGATCCCGACAGCAGCTGGCGTGAAAATCTATCTGGCTTGCGGCGTGACGGATATGCGCAAGGGCTTTCCCGGCCTGTCCATGCTGGTGCAGGATGTGCTCAGGCAGAACCCTTTTTCCGGACACGTCTTTTTGTTCCGAGGGCGGCGCGGCGACATGATGAAGGTGCTCTATTGGGACGGCAACGGCTTGTGCCTTTATGCCAAGCGGCTTGAGCAGGGGAGGTTCACCTGGCCGCGGGCCGGGAGCGGCAAAATCCAGTTAAGCGCGGCCCAGCTATCGATGTTGCTCGAAGGCATCGACTGGCGCACACCGAAACGAACATGGCAGCCGGAGCTTGCCGGTTAATGGGCAAATCAGTTAGGTTTTGCCCATGCAGCTTTTGCCTGATCACTTGCCCGAAGACATCGACCAATTGCGGGCGATGGTTATTGAGCGCGATGCGCTTATCAAAGCCCGCGACACGGCCTTGAAAACCTCCAGACTTGAAATCGAAAAAATCAAGATCGAACTGATGCGGTTAAAACGCATGAAGTTCGGCCCCTCATCAGAACAGCTCGACCGCAGGATCGGTCAGCTTGAATTGCTTTTGGAAGATATTGAGGTTGGCCAGAGTGAGGATGCACCCCAGATTGCAGAACCCGCCCCATTGCCGATCAAAAATCCAAACCCGTTCGCAAGCCCCTGCCCGATCATCTGCCGCGGGAAGATCAATTGCATGAGCCAGCCTGTCAGTGCCCGGAATGCGGCGGGCGTTTGCGCCCTCTGGGCGAGGACGTGACGGAGGAGCTCGAATATGTGCCGGGCCGCTTCAAGGTCATCCGGCATGTGCAGCCAAAATACTCCTGCCGGGACTGCGAGACGATTACACAAGCCCCCATGCCATCACGCCCTATCGAAGGCGGGCGACCGGGGCCGGGACTTCTGGCCCATGTCCTCACCTCGAAATATTGCGATCATCTGCCGCTCTACCGCCAGTCGCAGATATACGCCCGTGATGGGGTCGACCTTGGCCGTTCGACCATGGCGGATTGGGTCGGCAAATCA
>JAJRYE010000135.1 GCA_024275895.1 Alphaproteobacteria bacterium
CTGGGTCATCCCTTCCGCGCCTGGCGGGTCTATCTAAACTTCGCGCAAGGTTGGGAATCGCCGATGTTTTACGGTGCCTGGCTGCTTCTTCTGTTTATCATTACCAGCAGCCTCTATGCCCTGACATTTCTGAGCCGGCCGCGTTTTCTGTCATCACCCGCCTTCTCGCCCCTCAAACCGGTCTGGCGATTGTTGCCCTTCATGTCTGGCGATGACAGCGATGATGAGGGCTTCGGTCGGGACCGCAAGGGCGTGCGTAAAACCCTGGCCTGGACCGGGCTGATTATCGGCCTGTTTCTCGCCCTCTATTATGGCGTGCTCCACGCTGGAATGCCGTCGCGGCCGTTCTGGAACTCGCCGATATTGCCGCTGCTGTTCCTGTTCTCCGCCTACGGCACCGGTGTCGGCGGGGTCATTCTCCTGCGCAGCCTGCTACACGTCAAAAGCAATGATCCTGAGCTTGAGGCGCAATACCGGGAAAGCGGTAACCGGCTTCTGACCTGGGTTCTTGTTCTGGCTCTCAGCCAGCTCGTGCTGGTTGCCTTTTTCATTCTATTCGGCGCTGGCTTTGGCACACTGAGCGTCGCCCGGGCTCTATCGGTCATCCTTCCGGGTGGCCCGCTGGCATTCGAATTCTGGTTATGGGTGGTGTTTGTCGGGCTCATTCTGCCGGTCCTCATCGCCCTGGTCTATGTGGTGCCGGGCTCTCTGAAAAGCCTGAAAATATTCTCCCCCGGAACAGCCGAGATCCTCCTGTCTGTCGCTCTGTTGTGGGGCGGATTTATGCTCCGTCATGTTGTGGTCATTGCCGGCCAGATCACCGGGCCTGTCGGAATCTAAGGTGAATGAGCCGGAATTTAAGGTGAAGAAAATGCTTAATCGTCGTAATTTTCTCAAACTAGGTGCTGCCGTAACAGCCTCTTCCGCCGCTTTAACCGGGGGTGATGCGCTCACCCCGGCCCATGGTGCGCTAATCAAGGGCGGCAGAGATTTCTCTCCGCTGACAGGAAAGGAGCGCAAAGCCATCGCCAGCGCCTGCTGGCAATGCGTCAGCCGCTGCCCGATCATCGGCTATGTCGAACATGGACGGTTGGTCAAGATCGAAGGGCAACCGAATTCGATCCGCACGGCCGGAACGATCTGCGCCAAATCCCAGGCCGGTCTCAATCAGGTCTATGACCCGGACCGCATTCTCTATCCCCTGCGCCGGGTCGGCAAACGTGGCGAGGGCAAGTGGAAGCGCGTCAGTTGGGACGAGGCTCTTGGGGAAATTGCCGGGCGGTTGAAAAAACTGCGCGATGATGGCACGCCGGAGAAATTCATGTTCCATTATGGCCGTATGAAAGCCAGCTCCAGCAAGCTGATCAAGAGCCTGTTCCTTGCCACTTACGGTACCAAGACCATCGGCAATCACACCTCGATCTGCGAGGGGGCGAAATGGGTCGGTCAGGAATTGACCTGGGGCAAGCACTATGACAACTGGGATTTCGACAACAGCAAATATGTGCTCAATTTCGGCTCGAACGTGTTCGAAGCCCACACAAATCACGTGTCGGAAGCGCGCAGGCTGGTCGAAGCGCTGGCCGACAACCGCGCCAAGATGGTGACCTTCGACGTCCGGCTCTCCAATACGGCGGCGCGGTCGCATGAGTGGGTGCCGGTCAAACCGGGAACCGATATCGCCGTTGTTCTGGCCATGTGCAATGTCATCATGAGCGAAGATCTTTACCGCGGCGAGGGTGAAGCGTTCCTTGCATATTGCAAGGCAACGGCCGCCCCGAATGCCGGTACGGCGGATAAAATCGCAGCCCTCAAGCAACATCTGGCGAAATACACGCCTGAATGGGCTGAAGGTATCAGCGGTGTGCCTGCGGTTACGACCCGCCGGATCGCACGTGAATTCGCCACAACCAAACCGGCCTGCGTCATCAGCTACCGCGGTGCTGTTGCACATTATCATGGTGCGGAGGCGGAGCGTGCGGTGCAGATGCTCTCAGCCATAACCGGCAATATCGACAACCCCGGCGGCCGGTGCAAGGCGGTGGGGCCGAAGTGGCACTATCCCAAAGGCCCCAAACATCCAAAGCCCCGCAAGCTTGATATTCTCGACGGCTTCCCCGGCCAGGTTGCGCTGCCGAACCATCATGTCAATCACCAGGTCTTCAA
>JAJRYE010000136.1 GCA_024275895.1 Alphaproteobacteria bacterium
AAGTCAGGTTCAGATGAATATCTGGCTCTCGGACTTTACCTCAATGCGCGCGGCAATGGTCTGACAGTTGAGACACCCGCTGTTCGTAACTGATCCAGACTATCCAGAATTCCCAAGTGTGGAATGAAATCAGATCAGGCGGTGTTTCGTAATTGAAGCACCGCCTTTTCTTTTTGAGGCGCAGGTTAAGGCGCGGGGTAAGGCGCAGGTTAAGGCGCGGGGCTCGTTGCGCACGTCACAAAAACTTTACAGCCCGGGGGCAGATTGTTACGCCGTGCCCAAACATTAATGCGCGATCGGTGCTATAGGGGTATCCAACAGTCCTAACGAGCGCTGGCAAGCGCGCCGGGCTGGTAATCAAAACAGCAAATTCATATCGCACTGCATAAAAGCGGCGGGTTTGCATTTTATAAATTGCTACACGGCTCTATAATCCGTTGGCTCACGGTTCTTATTTTGGGCCGCGCAAAAAAAATCAATGAGAAGGGCTCGAAACGAATGCTCGCAGACGTATATATCTATCTCGCCATCGGCCTGGCAGGCCTGGTCAGTTTCCTCAGCCCATGCGTGCTTCCTCTGGTGCCGGCCTATCTCGGATTTCTCGGCGGTTCCACCCTCGATCAGATGACCGGCGAGGATGGAGAAGGCGTTGCCCCTGCGGTTTATCGCAGGATTGTCACAGCCTCGATATTTTTCGTTCTCGGATTTACCACTGTCTTCATGGCGCTTGGCGCCGGAGCCTCTGCCTTTGGCCAGGTGATCCAGACCTATAAGGGCGAACTGGCACTTGCTGCCGGCGTCGTCATCATAATTTTCGGTTTCCATTTCCTCGGGGTGATCCGAATACCGCTTCTTTACCGTGAGGCGCGCTATCACGCCAGCGCCCAGCCGGCGAGCTATATCGGCGCCTATATCATCGGCCTGGCATTCGCCTTTGGCTGGACACCCTGCGTCGGTCCGGTGCTTGCAGCCGTATTGGCAATGGCAGCCAATGAAGCCAGCCTGAATGCCGGCATGACCATGCTGCTGGCCTATTCACTCGGACTTGGAATCCCCTTCATTCTTGCTGCTGTCGCCATCCGTCCCTTCCTCGGCTTCATGGCCAGGTTCCGAAAACATCTCGGCTCCGTTGAGAAAATGATGGGTGTTCTGCTCGTCGTTACGGGAATATTGTTCATGACCGGTTCGATCAACTGGATGGGGCAATGGTTGCTCGAAAACTTCCCCATGCTCGGCCAGGTCGAAGAGCTTGTCGTGCCGGAGAACCTTCAGCAGGATATTTTCCGCAAGGGCACGGAATAAACAGGCGCGCGGAATAGCGGAATAAGAGACGGGTTTCAACAAACAAGAACCAGAACCGGGTCACCGATTTGACCAGAACGCCCATCGCATTGTCGATTGCCGGCTCCGATTGCTCCGCAGGTGCGGGGCTTCAGGCCGATCTCAAGACATTCTCGGCGCTGGGCGTTTACGGCACCACCATCGCAACCGTGCTGACGGCGCAGAACAGCTCAAAAATACTTGCAATACATGACGTGCCGAACGCGATTATAACGGCGCAGTTCGAAGCGCTTTTTGCGGATCTGAAAATTTCGGCGTTGAAAACCGGACTTCTGACGAGCCCGGCCATGATCGAATGCGTTGCTGAAAACATTCAAACCTACGCGGGCCGCCTGCCGCTCGTTATCGATCCCGTCATGCGGGCATCCAGCGGCAGGGAATTCATGGATGAGGGCGCCCGCGAAGCCTTTTGCTCAAAGCTTGCCCCGTTGGCTACTTTGCTGACACCAAACCTCAATGAAGCAGCAATGCTGCTTGACCGGGAGCCGGCACGCGACGCCGATATGATGCGCACGCAGGCCGGGGAGCTGCGCGGCTTGCTCGGAATTGATGCCGTGCTCCTCAAGGGCGGCCATCTCCCCGGTGGCCATCTCCCGGGTGGCCACCCGGATGGGATGGAGGCGATAGATATTTTATGTGACGGCTCTGGCCACCATCAATTCACCGCGCCCCGGATCAAAACAGATAACAATCGCGGTACCGGTTGCACATTGTCGGCGGCGATCACCGCTCATCTGGCCCGGGGCGCATCGCTCATCAAAGCTATAAATAATGGCAAAAATTTTGTCACAGAGGCCTTGCGCCATTCCGGCGAATTGCAGGTCGGCGAGGGGCCGGGGCCATTGAACCATGGCTGGGCACCGCGCGACGAGGTGGACTAGGCCGCCGTAATTTCATAGGTTCTGAAGATTCGAAATTTGCCGGGAAGAAAGTTGTTTGCGACAAAGAGACCATCACTGGTGACCCATCACCAGTGATCAACAGTTGATGGATCACAAGGGCCAAACATGCCGTCTTTGGGTTTTGGACTAGA
>JAJRYE010000137.1 GCA_024275895.1 Alphaproteobacteria bacterium
CATGTTGAATGCATTATTGGCCAGAAACAGCAAGGTGATTTCGGTAACCGAGAAGCCGAATTTTTCCACCATCAGGAACCCGGCGAAAACAACAAATATCTGCCGCCGCGCTCCGGCCATGAAGGTCAGCAGATAGTACAGCCAGTAGCGTTTGCGCAGGAACAGCTTCTTTCTCTGCGCCACTTTTACCGGAAAGCGCGGAAAACCGATCCAGAGCGCGATTGTGATCAAAATGGTCAATCCGCCGCCGCTGAGATAGACAAATGAATAATCCAGCTCCAGCAGTTTCCACGTCACCGAAATCAGGGCAAAGGCGAGCAGCGCCGCAAAGGACCCGGCGGCAATGATCTGCCCCAGCGCCACCGGGGCTTCTTTTTTGCTCAGCCATTGCAGGGAAAGGGACTGGTTCATGGTCTCGTAATAATGAAACCCGATCGACATCAGCAAGGTTGTGCAGTAAAGGCCGATTTCAGTGGGGAAATACCCGGTGATCGCCGTGCCGATCCCGAGCAGCAGCAGCGAGACCAGCGCCAGGGTCTGCTCGCGCATCAGCAACAGCAGGAAAACGGCGGCAAAGGCCATGAAACCTGGAATTTCCCGGATCGACTGGAGCATGCCGATTTCCGCGCCGGTAAATCCGGCTCGTTCAACGGTAAAATTATTGATCAGGGAGCGCCAGGTGGCAAAAGAAAGCTGCATGGCGACGCTCATCAGCATCAACATGGCAACCGGGCTGCGCCAGCCACTTTTAAACGCTATGCGGAACATACTCATTGGGCGCTTATATCAGCGCTCCCGGCGCAATCCCAATGATATTAAAAATATTATTCCGGGGTGAAAAATATTCTTTCAGGCCTTCATTCAATTCTTTTTATCGCTCTGGAGTTGTGCCTCCTCGATCGCCATCTCGATCAGATAGGAAAGAAACTCGGTATCGGCGCTGATCGCCAGATGGCGCAGCGGGATGAGCATTTCGGCAATATAACCGGCAATTTCTACATCCTGAACCGATAGGGGCGCCTCGACTTCGGGGCCGGTAAAAGGTGTGGCAGCGGGAAGTTTCTCCCCGTCCCTGCCTTGCTCGTGTTCCGCTTTACTGCTCTTTATCATTTTGACCGCCGCGCATTTTGATATGTAAAGTGATTCGCCGTGAATCCGGCGTTGCAAGGATACAACCTTTACGCTACTTTGCAACAATTACCCGCACAGGTAGCGCCTGTCATTCCCGCACATCGATGTTGACAAGGGTTTAGATATCAACCTAGTTCTTGACCAATCGGTGCGCAATGCGATAAGCCGCGCCAGTAAAATCAATCTAAAATAATAAAATCACACAAGGCCCATATGCCAATGAATATCGTTATCGTGGAGTCTCCGGCCAAGGCCAGGACCATAAACAAATACCTCGGCAAGGACTATGAAGTTGTCGCTTCTTATGGCCATATCCGCGATCTCCCCTCCAAGGACGGCTCGGTCAAACCGGATGAGGATTTTGCCATGACATGGCAGGCCGACGCCAAATCCGCCAAGCGCCTTAGCGAAATCGCCCGGCTGGTCAAGGGGGCCGACAAACTCATTCTCGCCACCGACCCTGACCGCGAGGGCGAGGCCATTTCCTGGCATTTGCTCGAAGTGCTGAAGAAAAAACGCGCCCTTAAAGATGTCAAGATCGAACGGGTTGCCTTCAACGCTGTGACCAAGGCGGCGATTCTGGACGCGCTGGCGCATCCACGCAAGATTGACGCCTCTCTGGTCGATGCCTATCTGGCGCGGCGGGCGCTGGATTATCTCGTGGGCTTTACCCTCTCGCCGGTACTGTGGCGCAAGCTGCCCGGTTCGCGCTCCGCCGGGCGGGTGCAGTCGGTCGCCCTTCGTCTGGTGTGCAACCGCGAGACCGAGATTGAAAGCTTCAAATCACGTGAATACTGGACCATCAGGGCGGCGCTCAAACCGGCAAGCGAAAACGCCCTTACCGCCCGGCTGGTCACGCTTGACGGTGAAAAGCTGGATAAATTCGCCATTCCCGATGAAATCCGCGCCCGAGAGCTCGAAGCCGCGCTCGGGCAAGCCGAATTTACGGTTTCCGACCTGAAAAAGAAACCGCAGAAACGTAATCCCATGCCGCCCTTCACCACCTCCACCTTGCAGCAGGAGGCCTCGCGCAAGCTGGGCTTTTCCTCGCAGCAAACCATGCGCATCGCCCAGCAGCTCTATGAGGGGGTGAGTATTAATGGCGAAACCCAGGGCCTGATTACCTATATGCGTACCGATGCAGTGCAGATGGCGCCCGAAGGCGTCGCCGCCTGCCGCAACGCGATTGCCGCCAATTATGACAATCGCTACCTGCCCCCGGCCCCGCGCAATTACAAAACCAAGGCCAAGAATGCCCAGGAAGCGCATGAGGCCATCCGCCCCAATGATTTTGACCGCAAGCCCAAAGAGGTCAGCCGTTTTCTTGATCAGGAGCAGGCCAAACTCTATACCCTGATCTGGAACCGCGCCGTTGCCAGCCAGATGAGCAGCGCCGAGTTCGAGCGCACCATTATCGAGATTGCCGCCGGCCGGCACGGGCTCCGCGCCACCGGGCAGGTGCTGGTTTTTGACGGTTTCCTGACCCTCTATCAGGAAAGCCGGGACGACGATAAAAACGGCGATGAGGATATGCGCCTGCCAAAGGTGAGCGCCGGAGAGCGGCTTGAGTTGCAAAAACTCGACTGCAACCAGCATTTCACCGAGCCGCCGCCGCGCTATACCGAAGCCAGTCTGATCAAGCGCATGGAAGAGCTGGGGATCGGTCGCCCCTCTACCTACACCTCCACATTGACGGTTCTGCGCGACCGGGAATATGTTCGCCTGGAAAAACGCCGCCTGATCCCGGAAGACAAGGGCCGCCTCGTCACCGCTTTTCTGGAAAATTATTTCGACAAATATGTCGAGTTCGATTTTACCGCCGATCTGGAGGAAAAACTCGACAAGATTTCCAATGGCGATGCCCAGTGGAAGCAGGTTTTGCGCGAGTTCTGGCACGATTTCATAAAAACCGTTGAGGGCATCAGCGATCTGCGTGTTTCCGAAGTGCTCGACACCCTCAATGAGGCCATGGGCGATCATGTCTTCCCGCCGCGCGAGGATGGCGGCGATGTGCGCCAGTGCCCCTCTTGCGAGGATGGCCGCCTGAGCCTGAAAGTCGGGCGTTTCGGTGCTTTTGTCGGCTGCTCGAATTATCCCGAATGCCGTTTCACCCGCCAGTTGGTGACGATTAACGGCAAGGATGCGCCGGCCCAGGGCAATGGTGAGCGCGAGTTGGGCGCCGACCCTGAAACCGGCAATATGGTCAAACAGCTTACCGGCCGTTTTGGTCCCTATGTGCAAATGGATTCAGGTGTTGAGGGTGAAAAACCCAAGCGCGCCAGCCTGCCCAAGGGCATCGACCCGTCCGAAGTTGATCTTGAACTGGCTTTGAAACTGCTCTCCCTGCCGCGCGAAATCGGCCTTCATCCAGAAACCGGCCAGCCGGTAACCGCCGCTATCGGCCGCTATGGACCCTATGTCCACCATGACAAAACCTATGTAAATTTAAAGTCCTGGGAGGATGTCTTCACAACCGGTCTTAATCACGCGGTGGCGCTGATTGCCGATAAAGCCAAAAGCCGCTCCGCGCCCGTTGCGCTCAAAGAGCTTGGCGCGCACCCGGAAGACGGTGAGCCGGTGCGCATTCTTGATGGCCGCTACGGGCCTTATGTGAAGCATCTGCGCACCAATGCTTCCCTGCCCAGGGGCACGGAGCCTGAAAGTGTGACCATGGAACAGGCGGTGGAACTGCTCGCCGCCCGCGCCAAAAAGAAACCCGCCGCCAAACGCAAAAAAGCCCCGGCGAAGAAAAAACCGGCGGCAAGGAAAAAAACCGCCACGAAAAAGAAGGCGTAGCAAGGCCCCCGTTTTGATTCATGAACTATTTTTAATGCCTCTGTTGATGTGCTCATCCTCCCTGCCCCCCGTTCCGTCATCCGTACGAAGACCGGAGGGTGTGTTCTTTCGTATCCGGCAAACATCTTGACCAGACGCGGAACATATAAAGTCAGGCTTCCCTCGCGGGAGGAACTCCTTGAATTTATTGCCCGGTCGGATCAGCGCGTGGGCCGGCGCGAGATTACCCGCGCTTTTAATATCAAAGGCGCAGCCAAGATCGGCTTGAAACGCCTGCTGCGGGAAATGAAAGCCGATGGCCTCATGGGCGCCAACACAAGAGACAAATCGCGCAAGGACGGCAAGAGCGGCGGGCGCATGACAAAAGTCGGCGTGGCGCAAATCACCGGGCGCGACATGGACGGGGAGTTGATCGCCAAACCGGCAAACTGGAACGAGGACGAGCACGGCCCCGCGCCGCGCATAGTTGTTGCCCCCGCATCGGCAAAAAACCCTGCCATGACGGCCGGAGTTGGCGACCGCATTCTGGCGCGCTTTGTCCCGCTGGAGCCCGATGGCGTGGACGGCTACCAGTTTGAAGCCCGCATTATCCGCCGCATCGGCAAGGCGAAAGAGACCGCCATGGGCGTTTTGCGCCGCTCGGACGGCAAGATGTTCATCGAGCCGGTAGATAAAAAGCGCCGTTACAGCTGGGATCTGGCCTCCGGCGGCGTAAAGGACGCCAAACCGGGCGATCTGGTCTCGGTCGAGCTGGCTCGGCGCAGCGTCTATGGCCGCAGCGAGGCGCGCATATTAAAGAGTTTCGGCCCTGCCGATACGCCGCGCACATTCAGCCTTATTGCCATCGAGGAACAGGCAATCCCCCTTGTCTTCCCGAACAAGGTGATAGCTGAAGCTGAAGCGGCAAAGCCCGCCGCCGCCAAAGGGCGCGAGGATTTGCGCGCCGTTCCCTTCATCACCATTGACCCTGCTGATGCGCGCGATCATGATGATGCGGTCTGGGCCGCGCCCGATGATGACCCGAAAAATCCCGGCGGTCATGTGGTCATGGTGGCGATTGCCGATGTGGCGCATTATGTGCGCCCCGGCTCCGCCCTTGACGCTGAAGCCTACAGGCGCGGCAACTCGGTCTATTTCCCCGACCGGGTGCTTCCCATGCTGCCCGAACGCATATCCAATAATCTGTGTTCCCTGCGCCAGGGCGAGGTCCGCCCTGCCCTGGCCGTGCGCATGGTGTTCAACACGCACGGCAAAAAGCTCTCGCACCGTTTTGCGCGCGCGCTGATACGCTCGAGCGCCAAGCTCTCCTATACCCAGGCCCAGAGCGCCATAGACGGCGCCCCCGATGAGGCAACCGCTCCTTTGCTGGAAACCACCCTGAAACCTTTATGGGCCGCTTACGCGGCGCTGAGCGAGGCGCACGACAAACGCGAGCCGCTTGATCTGAACCTGCCCGAGCGCAAGATCAGGCTTGATGATGAAGGCAATGTCATCGCCATCACCGTGCCCGAGCGTCTTGAGGCCCACAAACTCATTGAAGAGATGATGATTCAGGCCAATATCTGCGCCGCCGAAACCCTGGAGGCGAAAAAATCCCCCGCCCTTTACCGCATTCATGACGCCCCGTCGGAAGAAAAACTGCGCGCTCTGGCCGAATTTCTCAAAACCCTCGATATCAAGCTGGCGCGCGGCCAGAGCATGCGCCCGGCCCATTTCAACCGCATTCTGGCCCAAACCGCCAATACGGAAAAATCCGAACTTGTCTCGACAGTGGTGCTGCGCTCGCAGGCCCAGGCAGTGTATTCGGCTGAAAATCACGGCCATTTCGGCCTTAATCTGCGCCGTTATTCGCATTTTACCTCACCCATCCGCCGCTATGCTGACCTCATCACTCACCGGATGCTGATCAAGGCACTGAATATGGGCAGCGATGGCATTGATAATGCGGCCATTTCCAATCTGGATAAAATCGCGCAAGAAATTTCCAGTCACGAACGCCGCGCCATGGCGGCGGAGCGCGACACCGTTGACCGCCTGATCGCCGCTTATCTGCAAAATCAGGTCGGCGCCAGCTTTTCCGCCCGTATCTCCGGCGTCACCCGCGCCGGGCTGTTTTTACGCCTTGCCGGCACCGGCGCTGACGGATTGTTGCCCATTTCCAAACTCGATGATGACTATTATTACCACGAGGAACGCGAACACGCCCTCATCGGCGAGCGCAGCGGAAAAATCTACCGGCTCGGCGAGACCATTGAAGTGCGTCTGGTGGAGGCCGCGCCTGTGCGCGGCGCCTTGCGGTTTGAATTGCTGCAAAGCCGGGGAACTGCGAGCCCGGCCCCGCATAAAAAATACCGCAAGGGGCGCGGCAGAGGCCCGCAAGGCCGGCGGCGAAGACGATGAAGGCGCATCTTGACGAACTTAACAGCAAAATCAAACCGGCCCGGGGGGCCTATATCCGCCCCAAAGACGCCGCAACGCTGATAGTGATTGACCGCTCGGGAAAACAACCGAAATACCTGATGGGAAAGCGCCATAAGGATTCCGCCTTCATGCCGGGAAAATACGTCTTCCCCGGCGGGCAGGTGAACGCCTCCGACAGCCGCGCCCGGCCCTTGCGGGATCTGGCGCCGGTCACGGCCGGCAAGCTCACCTGCAATATGAAAGGCAAGGTCAGCACATCGCGCGCCCGGGCGCTGGTGATGGCGGCAATCCGCGAGACTTTCGAGGAAACCGGACTGGCACTGGGCGCGGCCCATAAAGGCGCCATATCCTCACGCTCGCCGGACTGGAAGAGCTATTTTCAGACCGGGCTGGCGCCAAAGCTGGATCACTTCTTTTTCGCCGCCCGCGCCATCACCCCGCCGGGCCGCCCGCGTCGCTTCGACGCCCGGTTTTTTATTGCCGATGCCGGCGAAATCGGCGCGAATGCCTCCCCCGCCACAAGCGGCGATGGTGAATTGCTGGATGTTGCCTGGCTAAGCCTTGATGAGGCGCTGGGCAAGGATTTGCCTCTCATCACCCGCATCGTCCTGAAGGAAATTGAAACCCGCATAACCGCGCCCGATGGCTGGTCGCCACAATATCCGGTGCCGTTTTATTATTACCGCATCAACCGGTTTCATCTTGAGTTGATCTGATCCGTTGTTGCCTGACCCGGTCAGACCGGATAAATCTGCATTGCCCGTGTCTCAAAGGCGCTCAGAAGGCGCATGAAGCTGTGCTCGAACAAACCGCCCACCAGAGAATTGAGCCCGCTCCGGCGCAGTTCAAAATCGATGAAGAACTCTATCTCCGAGCCCCCGGCGGACAGATTTAAAAAACGCCAGTTGTTGTCAAGACGGCGAAACGGTCCCTTGATGTAATGGACATTGATCGATTTACCGGCCGCATCAAGCGTGACCCGGGAGCGGAATCTTTCCCTGAATATTTTATAGCCGATCATCATATCGGCGGTCAGCACCTTGTTTTCGCCCTCATCCGCGCTGGCGATTATGCGCAAGCCGCTGCACCAGGGCAGGAATTCAGGATAGGCTTCCACATCCGCCACCAGAGTAAACATCTGATCCGCGCTCTGGGGCACCTTATGAACAATCCGCCGCGCCGGCATCAGTTGCCTTGCGCCTCGCGCGCCGCCTTCAGCCGGGCAAAATCGGCCCCCGCATGATAAGACGAACGGGTGAGCGGGGTGGCGCTTACCAGCAAAAAGCCTTTTGAATAAGCCGTTTTCTCCAGCATCTTGAACTCATCCGGAGGGACAAAACGCGCCACCGCATGATGCTTGCGGGTGGGTTGCAGATATTGCCCGACAGTGAGGAAATCGACCCCGGCGCTGCGCATGTCATCCATGACCTGCATGATCTGCCCGCGCGTCTCGCCAAGCCCCACCATCAGGCCGGATTTGGTGAATATTCCGGAATCAAGCTGTTTTGCCCGGTCAAGCAGTTTCAGCGAATGATAGTAGCGCGCCCCGGGGCGCACCGTCAGATAGAGCCCCGGCACCGTTTCCAGATTATGATTGAACACGTCTGGTTTTGCTTTAACAACGACCTCAAGTGCTTTGTTTTTACGTAAAAAATCAGGTGTTAAAACTTCAATGGTCGTAGCCGGTGATTTTGCCCTGATGGCCTCAATGGTTTGGGCGAAATGCGCCGCACCGCCATCTTCCAGATCATCCCGGTCAACGGAAGTTATCACCACATGTTCAAGCTCAAGCTGGGCGACGGAGCGCGCCACGCGCTGCGGCTCGCCCGCATCAAGCGGCAAGGGCAGCCCGGTGCGCACATTGCAAAAGGCGCAGGCGCGGGTGCAGGTGTCCCCCATGATCATCATGGTGGCGTGACGCCTTGCCCAGCACTCGCCGATATTGGGACAACTGGCCTCTTCGCACACCGTGTGCATGTCATTGCCGCGCATCAGCTCGCGGGTGCGGTTATAGGCTTTTGAGCCCGGAGCCTTGACCCTGATCCATTCGGGTTTGCGCAAAACCGGCGTGTCGGGACGGCCCGCCTTTTCCGGGTGGCGTGGTTTTTGCAGAGTTTCGGGCATAGCGGATATGTGGTCTCAACTCGTCATTCTGGCACAGAACGCATGCCGTTGCGGGACATTTTCTATAGAGGATATTTGCCACCACCTCAAGAAAGGCTCAGTCGAAACGACTAAACTAATATTTGCGGTTTAGAAGCAGTATAACAAGAGGAAGCTCATGGTCAAAATGTCAGACTGCATCACGGGACGCAACAACAACTTCAATCTGATTCGTTTTCTCGCCGCCTCTGCCGTCATCGTGAGCCATTCGGTGCTGATAAGCGGCGGCGCTGACGTTATCGAGCCTCTGGAACAGCTCACCGGCTTTACGCTTGGCGATCATGCGGTCAATATTTTCTTTGTCATCAGCGGCTTTCTGGTCGCCAAGAGCCTGTTGCAAAAGAAAGATCTGACCGCCTATGCCAGCGCCCGCATCCTTCGCATCGTGCCGGGGCTGTTTGTCATGGCCCTGTTCAGCGCCTTTGTCATCGGCCCGGCGCTCACCGGCCTGACACCGACCGTTTATTTTTCATCTCTGGCAACCTGGATTTACGTCCCCCTGATCGCAAGCCTGGGGGTCGACCCGCTTGATCTGGCCCTACCCGGCCTGTTCACCGCCAACCCCTTCCCCGATATGCTCAACGGCCCCTTATGGACCCTGCGCTATGAAGCCATCGCCTACATTGCCCTTGTTCTGGCCGCCGCAATCGGGATTTATGCCAATCCGCGACGGTTCAGCGGCTTTCTGGCGTTGTTTCTGGTGTTGTTCATCGTCTGGTCATTCTGGCGGCCAATGCCCGATACCCGCTCTTCGCTTGATCACCTGATGCGGTTTTTCCTCGCCTTTGGGCTTGGCAGCGCCTTTTACATGCTGCGTGAGCGCATCATCGTGCATGGCGGCATTATGGCCGGGCTGTTTTTACTCATGCTCGCCCTTGCCGCAACGCCGCTTTACCATGCCGCATTGCTCGTCTTTACTGCCTACGCCACCATCTGGTTCGCCTTCATCCCCGCCGGCTTCATCCGCCGTTTCAACGCACTGGGTGATTATTCCTATGGTATATATATCTATGGCTGGCCGGTGGCTCAGGCGGTCATTGCACTTTTTCCCGGTCTTTCCGCCCCGGAAGTGTTCAGCATCGGTTTCGGGCTTACCCTGACGCTCGCCTTTGTATCATGGCACGGAGTTGAAAAACCGGCTCTGTCCCGGCGTTTTGCCCTGGTGGCCCTGCTGCGGCGCAAGAAAACGCAAATGGCCTGAAATTATTGCGGGCAGGTTCTGGGACCATATTCGGCCGTCTGGGCGATATTTTGCATCTCGGGTCCGCCGCCTTCAAAATAGGCACCGGTAAAGGCGGCGCCGCTGATATTGGCATTGGTGAATTTAACCCGCACCAGCCTGGCGCCGATAAAACAGGCTCTGGTGAGATTGGAGGCGGAAAAATCAACATCCTCCAGTATGGCGCCGGAGAAATTGGCGCCGATCATGTTCGAAGCCTTCATTTTAATCCGCCGCAAAAGCGAACCGGAAAAATCGGCGTTCATCAAAACGGATTTGGAAAAGGTTGAATCTTCAAACCACGCGCCCGCAAAGCTTTGCCCTTTGAGTGCCCTGCCATCATAGCTTAAGTTTTTCCATAGCGGCCGCGCAAGTTCGGAAGGGGCCATATCCATCGGGCTTTGCTGATCCTGCGCCACAAGCTGGCCGGCAGATAACAGCCCCGCCATGAGCAAAGCAGCGGCAAATATGTGTTTCATATTTATTTTCCCCTAACGATCTTTTTCCACAGAAACAGCAGAATAACGGCCCCGGCAATGGCGACAACCAGCTGCGCCATAAAGCCGTAAACCGAGAGCCTGAAGATTTCCGCCAGCTTGCCGCCGACAAAGGAGCCGGCAATGCCCACCAGCAGATTGGTAAACAGCCCGTGGGAGCTGTTCGTCGCCTTTTCCGCCACATAACCGGCGATCAGGCCAATCAGCAACATGCCGAAAAACCCGACGCCGGGCTGGCTGAGAAAGGCTTGCATTCGTGTCTCCTCCATTAGGGCTCAAGAGTGAATGACGCGCCCAAAGGCGTCAAGCACCGATTCGTGCATCATTTCCGACAAGGTGGGATGGGGAAACACGCTGTGCATGAGTTCCGCTTCGGTCAGCTCGCCGGTCATGGCCACCACATAGCCCTGTATAAGCTCGGTGACTTCCGCCCCCACCATATGCGCGCCCAAGAGTTCGCCTGTTCCGGCGTCAAATATGGTCTTGACCATGCCCTCGGGTTCACCCAGCGCAATCGCCTTGCCATTGGCCTGAAACGCGAAGCGCCCGATACGCACTTTTATTCCCTTTTCTTTCGCTTTGGCTTCGGTGAGGCCAACGCTCGCCACTTGCGGCGTGCAATAGGTGCAGCCGGGGATTTTCAGTGCATCGAGCGGATGGACATCTTTCTCACCGGCAATTTTTTCAACGCAGATGATCGCCTCATGGCTGGCCTTGTGCGCCAGCCATGGCGGCGCGGTAATATCGCCGATGGCATAAATTCCATCGACATTGCTGCGGCACCATTGATCGGTAACCACATGGCCGCGATCGGTTTTGACGCCCAGTTGCCCAAGCCCGAGATTTTCGGTATTCGGCGTAATGCCGACCGCGAGGATAACCCGCTCCGTAGTGATTTTTTCGGTTTTTCCATCCTTGAGCTTTATGGTGGCAGTTACGCCGTTGCCGCCCTTGTCAAGTTTTTCAACACTGGCGCCTGTCAGAATGCTCATCCCCTGTTTTTCAAAGCTTTTGCGGGCAATGCCCGAGATTTCCTCATCCTCGACGGGAAGCACCCGGTCCATGATTTCAACCACGGTGACTTTTGTGCCCAGCGCATTGTAAAAGCTGGCAAACTCGATGCCGATTGCTCCCGAGCCGATTACCAGCAGGGATTCGGGCAACTCCTTTGGCACCAGCGCCTGCTTGTAGGTCCAGATATGCTCGCCATCGGGTTGCAGATGCTCGAAGGTGCGCGCCCTTGCGCCGGTGGCCAGAATGATGTGTTTTGCCGCAACATCAAATGCCTTGCCGTCATTTACAACGCCGATCAATCCTCTGGCTTTAAGCTTTGCCTCGCCGTCAATCACCGTTACCTTGTTCTTCTTCAAAAGGTAAGCAACCCCGTTCGCCAGCCGCCGCGAGACGCTGCGCGAACGTTTGACTATTTTACCAAGATCAACCTCCATATCCTTGATACTAAACCCATAATCCTTACCGCGCTGCGCCAGATGAATTACTTCCGCCGAACGCAGCAGCGCCTTGGTGGGAATACAGCCCCAGTTGAGGCAAATCCCGCCCAGATGCTCGCGCTCGATAATGGCGGTTTTCAGCCCCAGCTGCGCCGCCCGGATCGCCGCCACATAGCCGCCCGGCCCGGCACCAATAATGGCAATGTCAAAAATCTTATCGGTCATTCTTTACCTATGAGTTGACTGGATTCCCGCCTGCGCGGGAATGACGAAATATACTATTCTTCAAAAACACCTCATTCCCGCGCAGGCGGGAATCCAGAGCGATCTATCGGCATATCTCATCAAAAAGATCATTCCACTCCGGATTATGTTTTTCTATCAAACGCAATTTCCATTTCCGGTTCCATTTCTTGATTTGCTTCTCACGCATAATGGCGACTTCCATAGTCACATGCATTTCAAAATACACCAGAATATCAGTCCCGTATTTTTTGCTGAAGCCCTCAACAAGATGGTTTTTGTGCTCCCATATCCGTTTTATCAGATCACCGGTAACGCTGGTATATAGCGTTCCATTTTGCTGGCTTGACAGAACATAGACGCAAGGTGATTTGCCCATTTTATCGTTTATCCGAATGCCTTCCCTGCGCGGGAATGACGGGAAGGCCAGATTCACGCCAGCATCATAACCGGGTCTTCGATGAAGGTTTTGAACTCGGCCAGCAGCCTTGCCCCCAATGCGCCGTCTATGACGCGGTGGTCGCAGGATAATGTGACACTCATCATGGTGGCGGCTATAATGCTGCCGTCATCGGCGATGATGGCGTGTTTTTCACCGGCGCCAACGGCGAGGATGGCGGCTTGCGGCGGGTTGATGACGGCGGTGAAGTTTTTAATTCCCATCATGCCCAGATTGGAGATGGTGAACGAGCCGCCCTCATATTCATCCGGCATCAGCTTCATCTCCCGCGCCCGGCCCGCCAGTTCTTTGGCCTCTCGCGATATTTCGGACAAGGATTTGTTCTGGGCGTTGCGGATTATCGGTGTGATCAGCCCGCCGTCAATGGCGACTGCCACGGCAATATCGGCGTTGTTGAATTTGAGCAACCTGTCACCGGCAAAGGCGGCATTGGCGTCCGGCACATTCATCAAGGCCAGCGCCGCGGCGCGAATAATGAAATCATTGACCGAAATGCGGGTATTTTCCAGCCGCTCATTGAGGCGCTTGCGGGCCCCCAGCAAGGTATCGAGTTTGCAATCAACGCTTAAGTAATAATGAGGCACATCACGCTTGGCCTCCGTCAGCCGCCGCGCAATGGTGGCGCGCATGGAGTTGAGTGGCTCTTCGATGAAGCTTCCCGGCGCATAAAGCGCGGCAATATCGGACGGCGCGAGGGCGGGGAGTGCGGCTTTTGCGGGCGCGGCCTCGACACGCGGTGCGGCCTCAACATCCGCCTTCACAATGCGGCCATTGGGTCCGGTGCCGGTAATCCGGGCTAAATCCAGCCCCTTATCCGCCGCAATGCGCCGCGCCAGCGGACTGGCGAAGATGCGGCTGGTTTTAGTGGCGGTCCCTTCTTTGCCATCCGCACTTTTTTCCCCGTCAGTCCCGCGCAGGCGGGAATCCAGTCCGGGTTTACCGCTTGCCGGCAGTTCATTCTGGCTTCCCGCCTGCGCGGGAATGGCGGGGGGCGAGGTTGGTGTCGCGGGAGGCGAGGCCGGAGTGACGGGGGAGGACTGAACGGCCGGGGCCGGGGCGGCTTCTTCCAGCGCCGCTTTCTCCTCGCCGTCTTCCAGAAGCATGGCAATGGGAGTGTTCACCGCCACATCGCCGGTGCCGCCGGGAATGATGATTTTGCCGATCACGCCCTCATCAACCGCCTCGACCTCCATAGTCGCTTTATCGGTCTCGATCTCGGCGATGACATCGCCGGCGCTCACCCGGTCGCCCTCGGCGACAAACCATTTGACGAGATTGCCGGTTTCCATGGTCGGCGACAGGGCAGGCATGAGAATGGGTATGGGCATTGAGGCTCTTTTGTTACCGGTAACAGACAGATTTGGCCGCTTCAACAACTTCCATAGCGTTGGGAAGGGCGAGTTTTTCCAGATTGGCGGCATAAGGCATGGGCACATCCTTACCCGTAACGCGCAGCACCGGCGCGTCAAGATAATCAAAGGCGCGCTCCATCACCTGGGCGCTCAACTCCGCTCCAATGCCGCAAACCGGCCAGCTTTCTTCCACCGCAACCATACGGTTGGTTTTTTTCACCGAAGCCAGCACCGTCTCCGTATCCAGCGGCCGCAAGGAGCGAAGATCGATCACTTCAGCCGATATCCCCTGCTCTTCCAGCGCAGCTGCCGCCTCAAGCATATAGACCAGAGCATAGGAATACCCCACAAGGGTGACATCCATTCCCGCCCGCAGCACTTTGGCCTTGCCGATGGGGAGGATCAGATCGTCCATCTTCGGCACATCAAACATCTGGCCGTACAGAATTTCATTTTCCAGAAACACAACCGGATTGGGATCGCGGATCGCGGCTTTGAGCAACCCTTTGGCGTCAGCGGCGCTATAGGGCGCAACCACTTTCAGCCCCGGCACATGGGCGTACCATGAGGCGTAATTCTGGCTGTGCTGCGCCGCCACCCGCGCCGCCGCGCCGTTGGCGCCGCGAAACACGATGGGGCAGGTCACAAGGCCGCCGGACATATAATGCGTCTTGGCGGCCGAATTGAGAATATGATCGATTGCCTGCATGGCGAAATTGAACGTCATGAACTCGATCACCGGTTTGAGCCCGGCAAAGGCTGCGCCGACGCCAAGACCGGTGAAACCGTGCTCGGTAATTGGCGTATCGATCACCCGCCGGGCGCCAAACTCGTCCAGCAGACCCTGAGTGACTTTATAAGCGCCCTGGTATTCCGCCACCTCTTCGCCCATGACGAAGACGCGGTCATCGGCGCGCATTTCTTCCGCCATGGCATCGCGCAGCGCCTCGCGCACGCTCATGGAAACCATTTCCGTGCCTGGCGGGATTTCAGGATCGGCAGATCCGGGAGCATCTTGCGCCGCAGGCGCCGGGGCAACAACCGGTGCAGGTGACACTGCGGCGGGTGCAGCCGAAACGCCTTGCGCCGCCGCCACTTCTGCCGCACCATCCCCCTGCATCAGGGCAATCGGCGTATTGACCGGCACATCTTCCGCGCCGGCTTCAATCAGAATCTTGCCCAGTGTTCCCTCATCAACCGCCTCCACCTCCATGGTCGCTTTATCCGTCTCGATCTCGGCGATGACATCACCGGCGGCAATTTTATCACCTTCGGCGACAAACCATTTGGTCAGTTTACCGGTCTCCATCGTCGGCGAAAGCGCGGGCATCAGGATTTCAACCGGCATTTAACGTCTCCGCCACATAGATATCGGTATAAAGTTCGGTAAGGTCAGGCTCGGAACTGGTCTGGGCAAATTCAGCAGCTTCATTGACGATCTGGCGTATTTCGCGGTCAATTTCCTTCAACTCTTTTTCGCCTGCAATGCCGCTGCCGAGCAGCCTGTCCCGGCTTTGCTCGATGGGATCGCTGGTTTTGCGCATTTCCTGCACTTCTTCCCTTGTACGGTATTTGGCCGGATCGGACATGGAATGGCCGCGATAGCGATAGGTTTTCATTTCCAGAATATAGGGTCCCTTGCCGGCCCGGCACCACTCCACCGCCCGCATTCCTGCCGCGCGCACGTCCTGCACATCCATTCCGTTCACCGGCTCGCCCGGTATGCCGTAGGCCTGACCGCGATTGTAAAGCTCTTCCGCGCCCGCCGCCGCCCGGGTGACGGAGGTCCCCATGGCGTAACGGTTGTTCTCGATCACGAATACAACCGGCAATTTCCACAACGCTGCCATATTGAAGGTTTCATAGACCTGGCCCTGATTGGCCGCGCCTTCGCCAAAATAGGTCACGCTGACCTTGCCGTTGCCCTCATATTTATTGGCAAAAGCCAGACCGGCGCCGATGGGCACCTGCGCCCCGACTATGCCGTGGCCGCCATAAAAGCCCTTCTCCGGGCTGAACATATGCATAGAGCCGCCCTTGCCGCGCGAGGAGCCGGTTTTTTTGCCCGCCAGCTCGGCCATGATCGCTCTGGGGTCCATCCCTGCGCTGAGCATATGGCCGTGGTCGCGGTAGCTGGTCAGGAGCTGATCGCCTTCGGACGCCGCCATCTGCATGCCGGTGACAACGGCTTCCTGGCCGATATAAAGATGGCAAAAACCGCCGATCAGGCCCATGCCGTAGAGTTGCCCGGCTTTTTCTTCAAAGCGCCGGATCAAAAGCATGCTCTTATAGGCGGAAAGTTCGTTTTCGGGCGTCATGACCGTTTTGTTTGCCGGAGGTTTGCGCTTCTTTTCCGCACCCTTCCGGCTGGCAGCTTTCTTTGCCGGCATAAATCGCCCCTTGCGTTTTTAATTCGCGTTCAGGCTAAACCAAATCAGGCGGGAAAACCAGATTTTTTCAACAAAAGCTAACAAGAGACCAAGACATTGAAAAATAAAAACAATCAGGGGAAAACGGAATTATACCGGCCGTTGGCGTCCCGCTTTTAACGGCGCTGGCGCAGAATCGTTATTTCATTGGGTTTGGCAAGGTTCAGAATAACCCGCGCGCGCTCATCGAGCATGTCCGGATCAAGGCTTTCGCGATGAAGCAGCGAGACCCTTGCCTCAAGCTTGCGCCTTTTTTTTCTTAAAGCGGCAATCCTGATTTCCAGACCGGCCGCCCGGGTCTGCATTTGCTTATAGGCCAGCAGCCCGCGCGCACCGTTTATGGTGTGGTGGGCAAAATAGGCCAGAAACCCGATACAGATCAGCGGCAGCAAAAGATAGCGGATGCGAAAGCGGCGAAAAGACATGGGCTGCATTCTCGCCGTTAATTCTAAAGGGAAAGTTACGCCGGCAAAACTATCGCCGGCGTTTTTTATGACTTTCAGGCATAGGCCGCGATGATGCCGAGGAAATCGGCCGCTTTCAGGCTTGCGCCGCCAACCAGGGCGCCGTTGACATTGGAGACGCCCATCAGTTCCCTGGCGTTGGCCGGTTTGACAGAGCCGCCATAAAGGATGCGGACCCTCTTGCCCGCATTACCCATGCGCTCGACCAGCAGCTTGCGGATAAGATCATGCACCTCGGCCACATCGTCAACCGTCGGGGTGAGCCCGGAGCCGATCGCCCAGACCGGCTCATAGGCAATCACGGTGTTTTCGGCCTTTGCCCCTTCAGGCAACGAGCCCAGAAGCTGGCCGCTGACGACAGCCAGCGCCTCGCCGCCGCGGCGCTGGCTTTCGGTCTCGCCAATGCAGATAATTGCGCTCAGTCCACCGCGCCAGCAGGCCTGCGCCTTTTCCATTACCTGCTCATCGGTTTCAGCGTAAGTCGCCTTATCGCGCCGCTCCGAATGGCCGACAATGACCGCCCTTGCCCCGGCCTCGGCCAGCATCTCCGCCGAGACATCCCCGGTATAGGCGCCCGAGACTTCCCGGTGACAATTCTGCGCCCCGATCAGGATGGAAGAGCCAGGCCCCTTCACCCGCCTTGCCGCCTGCGCCAGCAGGGTTGCGGGCGGGCAGATCATGACATCGCAGACAGGAGCCGGATCAGAGGCTTTCAGGCCCGCATCCAGCGCGCCGAGTTCATCAAGCGCGGCGACAAGGCCGTTCATTTTCCAGTTCCCCGCAACAAGCGGCCGTGGTGTTGTCATGTGCTCTCTCCAGAATCGTATCATTAGTGCTGGAGCGGTTTTAGCAAATGCTTATATGTTTGACAAATATGAACTCAAGTCCCGCCGCAGGGCAATTTAGCTCTTTCTTTTCACGGCACACGGGATTATCGTCATCGCCATATCAGGTCTTTGTGCAAGGGTATGTTCATGTCTGAAACCATTGTCCCGCATTTTCGCAATGACGCGGGTGTAGCCGTGATTGAAATTGGCGCCAAAGCTTTCATGTGCACCGGCGCCACCCATCCTTTTGACCACCCTCATATCTTCCTTGATATGGGCCGCGATGAAGCTGTTATCTGCCCCTACTGCTCCACCCGATATGTCTATACCCCGTCTCTTCCCATTGAGGCTTCAAATCCGGCGGAATGCGCGTATCTGCCCGGGGAAGCCGTTTGACAAAAGGCGGATAACCGGCCCAGCTCATGCAGAACCCTTCTTCCTTGTCGATAATCGTGGTGGGCGGCGGCATTGGCGGCCTTGCTGCGGCGCTTTGTCTGGCCCGGAAGGGGTTTTCCATAACCCTTCTGGAAAAACGCGATGTTTTCAAGGAAGTCGGCGCCGGTATTCAAATCAGCCCCAATGGCAGCCGCGTATTGATAGAGCTGGGGCTCGGCAAGCATCTCGATCAACATGCTGTCCGGCCGGCCGGGATAAATGTCTTTGACGGCGTAAAGGGGCGGCAACTGGCGCGCATTCCCCTAATTCCCTACATGGAAGACAATTATGGCGCGCCCTATTACACGATTACCCGTTCCGACCTTCACTCGGCGCTGGCAAATGCGGCCATGGCGCATGAAAATATCGATATCCATTTTGAATCCTATGTCACGGCGGTTGCCACGGATGGTGGCCGCGTCGCCATAACCGCCAATGAGAACGAGGACATGTTCGCCGATATCATGATCGGCGCCGATGGCGTCTGGTCGGCAACACGGAAACTTGTTCTTGAAGACGGCGCGGCGGAATATACCGGCCACACCGCCTGGCGGGCGCTGATTGATATCAACAAAGCTCCCGAATCCATGCGCTGCGCCATGGTCAATCTGTGGCTTGGTCCCAAAACCCATTTGGTGCATTATCCTGTATCATCCGGCACCAAGCTGAATATTGTGGCGATAACCGAATCCGACTGGGAAAAAGAGGGCTGGAATCACCGTGGCAATCCAAAAGAGCTTGCCGGCCTGTTTGCCGGCTGGGACGCCGCGCCGCGCGAATTGCTGCGCGCCATGGGAAGGCCCCTGAAATGGGCTCTGTGCGGCCGGCAACCCGACTATAACTGGCACGGCATAGACCGTGTCACATTACTCGGCGATGCGGCTCACCCGATGCTGCCCTATCTGGCGCAGGGCGCCGTCATGGCGATTGAAGACAGCTATGTTCTGGCGCAGGAGTTAGCCCGGCATGACGACCCGGTTCAGGCTTTAAGGTCCTATGAGAATATCCGCGGCCCCCGCACCGGCAAGGTTCAGCAGGGCGCATTCGACAATGCCAGTCACTATCACCTCACTGGCATGGCCGGTCACGCCAGAAATCTCGCCCTTCGCGCCGCCGGGGCCGCCCCGGGCCTGTTTCTGAAACGCTATCACTGGCTCTACAGCAAAAACGTGCTGACCGCCGGCTGATCCTGTTTTTGTATTATCTCATATTTTCTTGTTTATAACGCGTTATTAAGCGGCCATATGCCACATTCCCCATCCCCTGTTTTCCTGCAATAATCAGACGAGGAAAGCGGGATTTTCAATATGTTGCCTCGTCTGGTGCTGCTGGTGGTTTTTGTGTTTTTTACCACCAGTTCTGGTACATTTGTGACGCCGGTGCAGGCGCAGGGTTCGACGCTGGACACCAAAAAAACCGACACCCAGATTGATAATGCCAAATATGTATTTGAGCTCTTCGTGCTCGACCGGCTGCCTCCTGGCGTGTCGGATTTTGTTGGTCTGGTCAAGGAGTTACCCAAATACTCTAAAATCGGCCTGATAGCGCTATATCGCAAAAAACAAATCGAAGCGATGGAGTCGGGCGATTACGACAAGGCTGACCGTTATTATGCGTTGATGAATTGCATGAATACCGGGGATTGCGCCTCTGTCCGCCGCTTTCAGGCCCGGAACAAGGCAAAGCATCAGGCTCAGTCAAAAGCCAAAAAACAAAATCTGTCTCCCCTTGGACAACAGGGAAAAAAGGCCCTCATCGGTGGCATTTTGAACACCGGCAAACCGCCGGCTCCCACCTGTCCCGATGGTCAAAGATACTGCTACGGGGGCACGTATGGCCCTGGCGGCTGCTATCACACAAAAGCCCAGAACTGCACTGAAGGACTGATCTGCCGCCGCTGGTCATTTGCCTGCAAACTGCCCGGTCAGGCCGCCTATTGCGAGCGCGCGTTTGAAAAATGCAAGGTAAAGCCAAAATCTCCCTGCCCCGCTGGTCAGTGGCTGTGTCCACCGGGGCCGAACGGCAAGGGGCGCTGCATCAGGCCGGGTGAAACCTGCATTCGGGGGCTGGTCTGCCGCAAGGGGGCGTGTGTCTGCAAACTGCCCAATATTCCGGCTTACTGCGCCCCATGCGGCGCAATCTGCCAGCCGCGGCCCAAACCGGCGCCAAAGGTTTTATCGCCCTGCCCCGCCGGTCTCAAATATTGTCCACCCGGGGTTCTTGGCCGGGGCGGCTGCATCAGGCCTTACCAGTCCTGCATAAAGGGGCTGGTCTGTCCCACTGGGTATTTCTACTGCAAACTGCCCGGCGAAGCGGCCTATTGCGCCCGTCCTGGCAGCCGCTGTGTCTCAAAGAAAAAACCGGTTCAAACCCCGCTGGTCCCGCCGCCGCCCAGAACCTTCACACCCTCGCGCTGCGCGCCGCCAGGAGTATGGTGCCCGGCGGGCGCCTATGGCCCCGGCCGCTGCTATGTGCGCGGGGCGCAAAGATGCATTCGCGGCATGGTCTGAGCGGCAGGATTTAAAGCCTGCAAGCGACCCGGACAGCGCCCGCGCTGCATCCGCGCCAATCTTCCCTGTCAGCCGCCGCCCGTTCCGGTGCAGACACTGCCGGTTTTCAAACCGCCATCGCGCTGCCGCGCGCCGCAAATCTGGTGCCCGGCGGGCGCTTACGGGCCGGGCCGGTGTTATCTGCCGGGCGTTGCCCGGTGCATTCGCGGCAAGACCTGCCCGAGCGGTTTCAAAATTTGCAAAATTCCGGGCGAGCGCGCCCGCTGCATCCCGGCGACGGGAATATGTCTGGCGCAAAAACGCCCGCTGCCGCCGGCCGCCGCGCCGAAAAGACCAAATTCGGGAATCTCTGGCAGCCCATTCATAAAACGCTGTCCGCCGGGACCAAATGGTAGCGGTGGCATGTATTCGCCCTCAAGGGAAATCTGCGTGGGCGGAGCACTCTGCCCCATATGCGGCCCGCGCAGCAAATCAACAAAATGCCTTAGGCGGTCACCGGTTTGCGGCGGCCCGGTCAGGCCATCTCCCGGCAAGTCCTTTCACAAGCCTCCAGCAAAGCAACTTCCCCCGGGGCCACATGATTCTCTTGGCAGCAAAATCGGCAGCAAATCCTTTGGCAGGGTCAGGACAAGGCCAAAAAACAACATCAGGCATGAGCCCGGCCGAAGCCGGATTGAGAATTCCTATATCAACAAGATACTGAGAAAATACAGCAAACCCGCGGGCTGACAGACGAATGAACTGGCGTTGTGCCCGCCTGGTTCACGGGACCATTGACAGACTCTCCATAACAAAGGCGCATCAGGCCTGTTCAAGTTCAATCAGCGTTCCCAGCCCGTCCCTGGGGTGCAGGAACACGACCGGGTTGCCATGCGCGCCGGTCTTCGGTTCACCATCCCCCAGTACCTGTACCCCTTCAGCCACAAGCTTGTCCCGCGCCGCGATGATATCATCGACCTCGTAGCAGACATGATGCATGCCCCCGGCCGGGTTCTTGTTCAGGAAGGCCGCAATCGGCGATTTTTCCCCCAGCGGCTCAAGCAGCTCAATTTTGGTGTTGGGCAGTTCGATAAATACAACCCTGACCCCGTGTTCGGGCAAATCGAGAGGTTTGGAGACTTTTGCACCCAACAATTCCGCATAAAGATGAATGCCCTTTTCAAGATCCGGCACCGCAATGGCGACATGATTCAAGCGACCGATCATCTGGGAAACTCCTTTAAACTTGGAGCAGCACGCGTTCATTTGTATTCACGCCCGCTGCTCAGAATTATTTGTGCCGATCAACTTGTCTGCGTTCAAGTGATTCCTCTTGAACGCAGGTTGATCTATACCCGAGCCAAAACAACCCGGCAGTCGGTTTTTTTGCCCCATGCCCTTGCCACCGCGCCGCGAACGGCGCGGCGCACGGTCTCGACAACCAGCGCGTCCTTTTTTCGCCTTGCGCGCGGCAGGGCGTCGAGCGTATCGTCAATGGCGTCAAAAATGATATCCTCGAATGTATTGCCCTTGCTGTCTTCTTCCGGCAGGCCAATGATTTCGATTTGCGGATCATCGGCAACCTTGCCCCTGGCATCAAGCGCCAGAAAGACAATCACCGCGCCGACAAAGGACACCTTGCGCCGCGCCCGTAACGGCCCGTTCATGGCCGGCATGATAATTTTACCATCAACGCACAGCCGTCCCGCGGGGACCTCATCAATAATCTGCAACGGCCCCGGCGCCAGCCGCACCAGACTTCCGTTGCGCACCGGTGCGGTCTCTTTTACCCCCAGTGAACGGGCCAGTTTTTCATGCGTAACCAGATGCAGCGCCTCACCATGAACCGGAATGGCGGCTTCTGGGCGCAGCCATTTATACATGCGCTCCACCTCGCCGCGTTTGGGGTGCCCGGTGACATGCACCGGAAAATCATGGGTGGAATAAATGACCTCGACGCCAAGATCGGCAAGATTGTTTTCAACCGCGCCAATTTCCTTCTCATTTCCCGGAATGGTCTTGGAGGAAAATATCACCATATCCCCGGCGCTCAGCGTAATGCGCGGATGGGTCCCGGCGGCGATACGCGAGAGCGCCGCGCGCGCCTCGCCCTGTGATCCGGTGCACAGCAGAACAACTTTTTCCGGCGGCAGATAGCCAAAATCATCTTCCGTCAGCAACTCGCCTTCCCAGTGAAAACAACCCGCTTCTTGCGCCGCGGCGACAATTTTATGCATGGAGCGCCCGGCCAGGACTATGTGACGCCCGGCTTTTTGCGCCGCCCGCATCACCGAGAGCAGGCGCCCGGCATTGGAGGCAAAAGTGGTCACCGCCACCCGCCCTTTGGCGCTGTTGATCACCCTGGCCAGATTCTGCCCGATCCGGCTTTCACTCGGCGAGGGGCTGGAGGAGAGAATATTGGTGGAATCACAAACCAGCGCCCGGCAACCCTCCTCGCCCAGAGCCTTGAAGGGCGCAGGGTCAAAAGGTTTGCCCAGGACCGGGCCCGGATCTATGCGCCAGTCGCCGCTATGGAGGACATTGCCGGCTTTGGTCCGGATTGCCAGCGCATGGGCTTCAGGGATCGAGTGGGTCACCGGAATATATTCGATGTTGAACGGACCCAGATCAAAGCGCTTTCCCGGCTGCACCAGATGAAGCGGAACCTCACCGCCAAAGCCGGTTTCGGCCAGACGCATTTGCAGCAAAACGGCGGAAAATCTTGTGGCATAAACCGGCACACGCAATCTTGGCCACAGATGCGAAATGGCGCCGTAATGGTCTTCATGGGCATGGGTGAGAACAATACCCAGCAGATTTTCGCGCTCGCCCTCAATAAATGACGTATCCGCCATCATGATTTCAACACCCGGCATTTCGGGTCCCGGAAAGCTGATCCCCAGATCAACCATGATCCATTTGCGCCCCTGCGCCGGTCCGAACCCGTAAAGATACAGATTCATGCCAATCTCACCCACACCGCCCAGCGGCACAAAGACAAGCTCATCGGTTCTTTTGTGCGATTTCGGGCTCATGAATTCACGCTTTTCAGTCGATGAACCTCGCCGGAGGTAATCCGCCGTTTTTCACCCGAGGCCAGGCGCAGAATAAGCGCGCCATCTTTATCTATGTTTTCAAAAACGCCGCTGAGGTTTTTATTTTGTGAGATCGCCGAATACGTCTTGCCAATGCCTTCGGCGCGCTCCAGCCAGTCCTTGCGTATTCCGGCAAAATTGCGCCCCTGCCGCCAGTGCCACAGGCGTTTGTCAAAGCTTGCGGCAAGACAGGACAGCGCTTTTTGCGGTGTGATACTGATATTGCAATCAGCCAGACAGGTTGCCGGTTTTTCTTTGATCTCGGGGCAATGCGCCAGATTAAGGCCAATGCCGATTACCGCCTGCCGCACCGGGGCGCCCGTGGAGGACGTTTCAAGCAGAATTCCGGCCAGCTTTTTTCCGCCCAGCAAAATATCATTCGGCCATTTCAGGGAAAGCCTTTTGATGCCGCCAATATCATTCCGGCCATTTTTATGGTCAGCCCCGCGAATGACGGGCGCAAGCTCCGCTTCCATCATAGCAGCAAGTGCATCATGCACCCCAAGCGCTGCGACGAAGGAGAGTTGCGGAATATCCTCGGGCTTGCAGCTTACGGAAACGAGTAAAGAGGCGAAAAGATTTCCCGCATCGGAATGCCATTCCCGGCCCTGACGGCCGCGTCCGGCGCTCTGGCTTTTGGCCAGAAACCAGTGCGGCCCGGTCCGGCCCTCGCGCGCAGCGCGCAAGGCAAGGGCATTGGTTGAATCAATATCATCAAACACGCTCAGCCCGGTGCCGGACGGCATTACAGGATCGGATACAGCCATTATAACCTTAAAACAATGCGGCGGCAGCGTTTTGAGCCGCTTTCAGAACAGGGGCCGGATAAACAAAGAACACCAGAACGAACAATCCCGCCGCGCCAAAGATGGTGGCAAGTTCGCGTGGCATGGGTTCAAAATCCTCGGCCGGTTTGTCAAAATAAATGATCTTGACGATGCGCAGATAGTAAAATGCCCCCACCACACTGGCCAGAACGCCGATCACCGCCAGCAGGAACAGGCCCGCCTTGACAGCGGCCAGAAAGACATAGAACTTGGCGATAAACCCGGCCATGGGCGGGATTCCCGCCAGCGAGAACATCAGCAGCGAGAGCGCCAGCGCCTGCATGGGGCGGGTTTTGGAAAGCCCCGCCAGATCGTCGATATTCTCTACCATGGCCCCGTCCCGGCGCATGGAAAGGATAAAGGCGAAAGTCCCCAGTGTCATCACCAGATAAATGAGCAGATAAACAATCACGCCGCGAACGCCCTGCTCGTTGGCCGCCGCCAGCCCGACAAGGGCAAAGCCCATATGGCCGATGGAGGAATAGGCCATCAGACGCTTGATATTGCGCTGGCCGATAGCTGCAAAAGCGCCAAGCACCATGGAGGCGATGGAGATGAACACCAGAACCTGCTGCCAGTCCTGGGAGATGGCGGGAAAGGCGGTGTAAAGAATGCGGATCAAAAGCGCCATGGCGGCAATCTTGGGCGCGGCGGCGAAAAAGGCAGTGACAGGCGTCGGCGCGCCTTCATAAACATCGGGCGTCCACATATGAAACGGCACCGCCGAAATTTTAAACGAAATCCCCGCCAGCAAAAAGGCCAGACCGAACAGGAGGCCGAGCGATGAGCCCTCCTTGCCCACGACCGCGGCGATATCGACAAACAATGTTGAGCCGGTAAAGCCATAGATGAGCGAGGAGCCATAAAGCAACAGCCCCGAGGAGAGCGCGCCAAGGATGAAATATTTCAGCCCCGCCTCGACGGAGCGCTCCTTGTCGCGCCTGATCGCCGCAATGACATAAAGCGAGAGGCTTTGTAACTCCAGCCCGAGGTAAAGTGCAATCAGGCCGTTGGCCGAGATCATCATCAACATGCCCAGTATGGCAAGAACGATCAGGATTGGATATTCAAAGCCCTCGAAATTCTCGTTTTTGAAGAACTGCACCGACATGACCAGCGCCCCCACGGCACCGATGATCGAGAGCAGCTTCATAAAGCGGATAAATGGATCAACCGCAAAGGCACCGCCAAAGGTGACCTCCTTGCCGGTTCCGAACAGTAAAAACACCCCGACAAATATCAGCAGGCCGATGCTGAGCCCGAACATGCCCCTGCCCGCATCGCTCTTGCGGAATGCGCCAAGCATTAAAAGCGCCATTGCGCCGAGCGCCAGAAGCAACTCCGGCAGGGCCGGCCAGAATGAAGGAATAGTGGTTTCCGGCATGGGTGTCTTCCTTAATGGACAGCGGCTGAGGCCACATCCGATGCAGCGGCCAGCGCCGCCTGATACGAACTGATAAGATGTTCAACCGAAACGGCGGTGACATCAAGCAGGGGTTGCGGCCAGACGCCGAACAAGATGGTGAGGAACACAAGCGGGGCCATAATGGCGATCTCGCGCCCGTTCATATCGGCGATGGCTTTGAGGTTTTCCTTCTCCAGCTTGCCGAAAATTACCCGGCGGTAGAGCCACAGGGCATAAGCCGCACTCAGGATCACGCCGGTGGTCGCAAACAGCGCCACCCAGGTATTGACCTGAAAGGCGCCAATCAGAGTGAGGAACTCGCCGACAAAACCGCTGGTGCCGGGAAGCCCGACATTGGCCAGGGTAAACAGCATGAAGGTAAAGGCGTAAACGGGCATGCGGTGCACCAGCCCGCCATAGGCCGAGATCTGGCGCGTATGCATCCGGTCATAGATAATCCCGACACACAAGAACAGCGCGGCGGAAACGAGACCATGAGAGATCATCTGGAAAATACCGCCCTGAATACCCTGCATGTTGAGGCTGAAAATGCCCATGGTGACAAAGCCCATATGGGCAATGGAGGAATAGGCGATCAGTTTTTTCATATCCTCCTGCGCCAGGGCGACCAGCGAAGTGTAGATAATGGCGATCACGCTCAGTCCAAAGACGAGCGGCGCGAACATATCGGTCGCCAGCGGAAACATCGGCACCGAAAAACGCAAGAAACCATAACCGCCCATTTTCAGCAAGATGGCGGCAAGGATAACCGAACCGGCGGTGGGCGCTTCCACATGGGCGTCGGGCAGCCAGGTATGCACCGGCCACATGGGCAATTTGACCGCGAAGGAGGCAAAAAACGCCAGCCAGGCCCAGCTTTGCAACTGCGCCGGGAAGCCATGGGTAAGCAAAACCTGAATATCGGTGGTGCCCGCATCCCAGTACATCGCCATCAGCGCGATCAGCATCAGCACCGAGCCGGCCAGCGTATAAAGGAAGAACTTGAACGCCGAATAAACCCGGTTGGCGCCGCCCCAGACGCCGATAATCAGGAACATCGGGATCAGCCCGCCTTCAAAGAAGAAATAGAACAGCACCAGATCAAGCGAGCAAAACACCCCGATCATCAGGGTTTCGAGCACCAGAAAGGCGATCATGTAATCCTTGACGCGGATATTGATCGAGGTCCAGCTGGCCAGAATGGCGGCGGGCATCAAGAAGGTGGTCAGGATCACAAACAGCATCGAAATGCCATCCACGCCCATATGATACGACATCGCGCCGCCCAGCCATTCGCGCTTTTCGACAAACTGGAAGGCGGCGGTGGAATAGTCAAACCCGGCCCAGATGAAAAGCGACAGCAAAAAGGTTATCAGCGTTGTCCACAAGGCGACATAGCGCGCATTGCGGTTCGCCGTCTCGTCATCCCCCCGGATGGTGAGGATAAACAGCGCGCCCAGAATGGGCAGGAAGGTGACGACGGAGAGGATCGGCCAGCTGCTCATATCAAATCCCGTTAAAGAGGAAGAAGGTGATAAGGAAAGCCACACCGATCAGCATGGCGAAGGCATAGTGATAGAGAAGACCCGACTGCATCTTGACGGCGCGGCCGGTAATGGCGATCACCCTTGCGGCAATGCCGTCGGGACCATAGCCGTCAATGAGTTTGCCATCGCCGGTTTTCCATAAAAACCGCCCGATGCGGAAAGCCGGTTTTACGAAAATGGCGTCATAAAGCTCATCGAAATACCATTTGTTGAGCAGAAACTGATACAGCCCCGGCATGCTCACAGCGAGTTTGACCGGCAAGTCCGGCTTGGCAAGATAGAACAGCCAGGCAAGGGCAAAACCGCCGACCATCATTACGAAGGGTGAGGCTTTTACCCAATAGGGAACGTGGTGAATGTCTTCCAGGATAGTATTTTCCTTGGCCAGACGAATGGCCTCGGCCCAGAAATGCTCACTCCCGCCGCCGATAAAGTAGCCCGAGAACAAGAAGCCGGCCCCCAGCGCGCCCAGCGCCAGCACCCCCAGCGGCGCCAGCATTACCAGCGGCGATTCGTGGATATGGGAGAGCACTTTATCCGAAGCGCGCGTTTTGCCGTGAAAGGTCATGAACATCAGCCGCCAAGAGTAAAACGAGGTCATGGCGGCCGCCGCTACGGTAAGAATAAAGGCGTACATGCCGATATTCGAGTTCGAGGCAAAGGTCGCCTCAATGATGGCGTCCTTGGAGAAATACCCGGCGGTGAGCGGGAAGCCGGTCAGCGCCAGGGTGCCGATCAGCATCAATACCCAGGTATATTTGAGATACTTCACCAGCCCACCCATCTTGCGCATATCCTGCTCGTCGGAACACGCATGAATGACCGAACCCGAGCCCAGGAACAACAGTGCCTTGAAGAAGGCATGGGTGAAGAGGTGGAAAATGGCCGCACCATAAGCGCCAACGCCGGCGGCCACAAACATATAGCCAAGCTGCGAGCAGGTCGAATAGGCAATCACCCGCTTGATATCGTTTTGCACCAGCCCGACGGTGGCGGCGAAAAAGGCGGTTGTCGCGCCGATCAGCGTCACGAAAAAGCGCGCATCGGCCGAAAGCTCGAACATCGGCGAGACACGCACCACCAGAAACACCCCGGCGGTTACCATGGTCGCGGCATGGATCAGGGCTGAAACCGGCGTCGGGCCCTCCATGGCGTCCGGCAGCCAGGTATGGAGCAGGAACTGGGCCGATTTGCCCATCGCGCCAAAGAACAGCAGCACGCAAATGGTGGTGATAAGGTCGAACTGAAAGCCCAGAAAGGCAACCGTCTCGCCCGATTTTGCCGCTGCGGCGGCGAATACCGTATCGTAATCCAGCGAGCCGAAAACGGCAAAGATCATGAATATGCCGAGCGCAAGGCCAAAATCGCCCACCCGGTTGACCACAAAAGCCTTGATTGCGGCGGCATTGGCCGAGGGCTTTTTGTACCAGAACCCGATCAGCAGGTAAGAGGCCAGCCCGACGCCTTCCCAGCCAAAGAACAATTGCAGGAAATTGTCCGAGGTCACCAGCATCAGCATGGCGAAGGTGAAAAGCGAAAGATAGGCAAAGAACCGCTGTCGGTGCGGGTCATTATGCATATAGCCGATGGAATAGACATGCACGAGACCCGAGATGGTGTTCACCACCACCAGCATGACGGCGGTGAGGGTGTCGATGCGCAGGGCCCAGTCAATGCTCAGGCTCCCTGACGTGATCCACGACATAACCTCAACCTTGAGTGTTGCGCCGCCGACCCCGATCTGGAAAAACGCCACCCAGGACAGCAGCGCCCCGAACAGCACAAAGCCACTGGTAATGATTTCAGACGTCCTGACGCCGATAATGCGACCGAAAAACCCGGCAAGTATGGCGCCCAGCAGGGGCAGGAAAACGATGAGTGTGTACATATCTGTTCCCTATCCCTTTAATATATCAATATCGTCAATGGCGATGGAGCCGCGCTTGCGGAAGAACACCACCAGTATGGCGAGGCCGATCGCCGCTTCAGCCGCTGCGACAGTAAGAACCAGCATGGCAAAAACCTGCCCCGTCAGATCATTTAACTGAGCGGAAAACGCTACCAGATTGATATTCACCGCCAGCAGCATCAACTCGACCGACATCAGCATGATGATAATATTCTTGCGGTTCAGGAATATTCCGAACATGCCGATCGTAAAGACAATGGCGGCAAGGGTGAGGTAATGTTCAAGTCCGATAACCATGTCTATATCCCCTGCCCCGGTTTGACATCCTTGAGCTCCGCCGCCTGATCGCGGCGGCGGGCGATCTGGTCGGGGATGTTCTGGCGCTTGACATCCTTGCGATGTTGCAGGGTCAGCACGATCGCGCCCACCATGGCCACCAGAAGGATCATGCCGGCCGCCTGGAAAAAATACACATACTGGGTATAAAGAATCCGTCCCAGCGCCACGGTATTGGAGACATCCGCCGGCGCCGGCGCCCTGGCATTGCCCGCCGCTTCAGGCGATATCACCCAGCCGCCAAGAACGATAAACAACTCCAGCAGCACGACAACGCCGACCGCGCCGCCGACAATCATATATTGCTTTATGCCGCGCCTCAGGCCCGCCACATCGATATCCAGCATCATAACCACAAACAGGAACAACACCGCCACCGCACCGACATAGACAATCAGCAGCAGCATGCCCAACAGCTCGGCCCCCATCATGACGAAAAGCGCCGCGGCGTTGAAAAAACACAGGATCAGGAACAGCACCGAATGCACCGGATTGCGCGATACAATCACCACAAGGGCCGAGATCACGAGAATCGTGGCGAAGAGATAGAAAAAAGCACCGGCTATCATTTTATTTCATTTCCATCCTGTAAGCTTTTTCAGCGGTAAGGCGCATCCATTGCAATGTTTCTGGCAATCTCGCGTTCCCAGCGGTCTCCGTTCGTCAGAAGCCGGGCCTTGTCATAAAACAGCTCTTCGCGGGTCTCCATTGCAAATTCAAAATTGGGGCCAAGCACAATCGCCTCCACCGGACACGCCTCCTGGCAATAGCCGCAATAGATGCATTTTGTCATATCGATATCATAGCGGATCGTGCGCCGCGTATTGTCGCTCTGGCGCAGCCCGGCTTCAATGGTGATCGCCAGCGCCGGGCACACCGCCTCGCATAATTTGCACGCAATGCAGCGCTCCTCGCCATTGGGATAGCGCCTGAGCGCATGTTCGCCGCGAAAGCGCGGACTGAGCGGGCCTTTTTCAAAAGGATAGTTGATCGTCGGCTTGGGCTTGAAGAAATAACGCATTGCCAGGAAGAATGCCGAGACGAAATCCTTCAGCAGCATGGCATTCGCGATCTGAGCCGCCCGTGATGCAACAGACTGTTTCATTCCCTTCTCCATTACGGCGCCCACCCGAATCCGACCAGAACCCCGGCGACGATGACAACCATGGCCAGCGAGATAGGCAGGAATACCTTCCACCCCAGACGCATGAGCTGGTCATAGCGGTAGCGCGGCACAAAGGCCTTGACCATGGCGAACATGAAAAATACGGCGCAGAATTTGAGCAAAAACCAGAACACGCCGGGAAGCCAGTTAAAGGGCGCGATGTCCAGCGGTGGCAGCCAGCCGCCAAGGAACAAAATCGTTGTCATGGCGCTCATTAGCAAGATGGCGACATATTCGCCCAGCATGAACAGCAGATAAGGCGTTGAGCCATATTCGGTCATGAACCCGGCCACTAGTTCCGATTCGGCTTCGGGCAGATCAAAGGGCGGCCGGTTGGTTTCGGCCAGCCCGGAGATAAAGAACATCACGAACATCGGGAACAGTGGCAGCCAGTACCAGCCCAGAAGGCCGTAGGAGCTTTTTTGCGCCAGAACGATCTCGGTCAGATTGAGCGAGCCGGCGCAGAGCAGCACCGTCACGATAATAAAGCCGATGGAAACCTCGTAAGACACCATTTGCGCCGCCGAACGCAACGCGCCCAGAAAAGCGTATTTGTTGTTCGAGGCCCAACCGCCCAGAATAATGCCGTAAACCTCCAGCGAGGAAATGGCGAAAATATACAAAATCCCCACATTGAGATTGGCCACCGCCCAGCCTTCCGCCGCCGGAATCACTGCCCATGACGACATGGCCAGCACAGCCGTAACCATCGGTGCCAGAATATAGATTCCCTTATTGGAGCCAGCCGGGATCACGACTTCCTTGAAGACGAATTTGAGCATATCGGCAAAGGACTGGAACACCCCCCACGGCCCCACCACGTTGGGCCCGCGCCTGAGCTGCACCGCTGCCCAGATTTTCCGGTCGGCGTAAAGCAGGAAGGCGAGCAAAACGAGCAGCACCACCAGCACCGCGAGCGAGTGGATCGCGATCAGAAGCGGTGGCCATATCCATGTCCAGAAGAATTCAAGCATCGGTTCCCGTTGCCTCCTCTTCGCGTTCATGTAACGCCTTGCACTTGGCCATGACAGCCGAAGCCCGAATGATGGGATTGCCCATATAATGATCCGCCGCCCCGGAGCGGAAAGGATCTGAAGCCACGGTCCCGCCCTTGCCTGCAAGCGCCTTGAGCGCCGCGCTGTCGGCAAAGGCAATCTCGTCAACCTGCTCAAGATGCGGAACCGCATCGCTGATCCTGTCGCGCAACTCTTCGGGCGTGTCAAAGGGCAGCTTTGCATCCATGAGCCCGGACAGCGCCCGCAAAATGCGCCAGTCTTCCCGCGCCTCGCCTGGCGGCATCACCGCCCGCGCGCCAAGCTGCACCCGGCCTTCGGTATTGACGTAAGTCCCGTCTTTTTCGGTATAGGCGCTGCCGGGTAAAATCACATCGGCGCGGTGCGCTCCTGCATCGCCGTGGCTGCCTTGATAAATCACGAAAGCATCGCCCAGCGCCTTCATGTCAATCTCGTCCGCGCCCAGCAGGTAAAGCACCTCAAGCGCGCCCGAACCCGCCGCCTTGATCATGTCCGCAACAGTGCCCCCGCCCGTGCCCGGCACAAAGCCGACATCAAGCCCGCCGACTCGCGAAGCCGCCTCATGCAGCACACAAAAACCGTTCCAGTCAGCGCTCACAGCGCCAATGGCATCCGCCAGTCTGGCGGCCTGAGACAAAATGGCCGCACCGTCGGGCCGGGCAATCGCACCTTGTCCCACAATGACCATCGGTCTTTGCGCGCCGTCAAAGGCTTCATGACCGGCAACAATCGTTTTCAGGCTTTCCGGTCCGGCCCCCAGATAATTATAATCATAGGTCAGATCGGCCCGCTCGCCGATCACGCTGATTTTGAAACCGCCCGCAAGCCAGCGTTTCCTTATCCGCGCATTGAGTACCGGCGCTTCAAGGCGCGGATTGGCCCCGATAATGATGAGCGCATCGGCCGCTTCAATCCCAGCAATGGAGGCGTTGAACAAATAAGAGGCCCGCCCGAGGGCCGGGTCCAGCGCCGCGCCGTTCTGGCGGCAATCAAGATTTGTCACCCCCAGTTCTTCCAGCAGTGATTTGAGCGCGAACATCTCCTCGACGGCGCAAAGATCGCCTGCGATCGCGCCGATTTTCTCCGCTGCCGTGGATTTGAGCTTCGCCGCCACCGCCGCGAGCGCCTCGTCCCAGCTTGTCTCAACCAGTTTGCCGCCCTTTCGCATATAGGGCCGGTCGAGACGGCGCGATTTGAGCCCGTCCCAGATAAACCGGCTGCGGTCGGCCAGCCATTCCTCGTTCACATCATCATGGTTGCGCGGCAAGATGCGCATTACCGAAGCGCCGCGGCTGTCAATGCGGATATTCGAGCCCACCGCGTCCATGACATCAATGCCCTGCGTCTTGCGCAGCTCCCATGGCCGGGCCGAAAAGGCGTAGGGCCGTGAAGTGAGCGCCCCGACCGGGCAAAGATCAATCACATTGCCCGAAAGCTCCGATGTCACGGCGGCTTGCAAATAGGTGATTATCTCCGTGGCCCCGCCGCGGCCAATCGCGCCGATTTCTTCGGTGCCGGCAATCTCGGCGATAAAGCGCACACAGCGGGTGCAATGGATGCAGCGGTTCATCATGGTCTTGATGAGCGGCCCCATATATTTGGGCTCAAAAGCGTGTTTGTCCTCGCTAAAGCGCCCCTCGCCCAGCCCGTAGGCCATGGCCTCGTCCTGCAGATCACACTCGCCGCCCTGATCGCAGATCGGGCAATCCAGCGGATGATTGACAAGCTGGAATTCCATTACATTCTGCCGCGCCGCGCGCACTTTTTCCGAGCGCGTACGCACCACCATGCCCTCGCCCGCCGGCATGGCGCAGCTGGCCGCCAGTTTGGGCATTTTTTCGATCTCGACCAGACACATGCGGCAATTGCCCGCTATCGAGAGGCGTTCGTGATAGCAAAAGCGCGGGATTTCCACCCCGGCTTCCTCACAGGCCTGAAGAACGGTCATGCCGCTTTCAATCTCGACCTCAATGCCGTCAATGGTCAGCTTCGGCATGATCTGGCTCCAACCTCACAAAATGTCCTGTCATTCCGGCTTTTCTTTCCGTCAATCCGGGCATGCCCCTCACTCCGCTGCAACCGGCTTGCTCGCCGGATTGCTGGTATATTCATCAATGCGCTCTTCAATCACATGCCGGAAATGGCGCACCAGCCCCTGTATCGGCCAGGCGGCGGCATCGCCGAGGGCGCAGATGGTGTGGCCCTCGACATGTTTGGTCACGTCCAGAAGCATATCAATCTCGCTCTTGTGCGCCTGGCCCGTGACCATGCGCTGCATCACCCGGTTCATCCAGCCGGTACCCTCGCGGCACGGAGTGCACTGGCCGCAGCTTTCATGTTCATAAAAGGCCGAGAGCCGGGCTATGACGCGCACGATATCGGTGGATTTGTCCATCACGATCACCGCCGCCGTGCCAAGGCCCGACTTGACTTCAAGCAAACCGTCAAAATCCATCTTGAGCGGGCTGCACTGATCCGCCGGAACACAAGGCACCGAGGAGCCGCCGGGGATAACGGCGAGCAGATTGTCCCAGCCGCCGCGCACGCCGCCGCAATGCGTCTCGATCAGCTCACGCAGATCAATGCCCATTTCCTCTTCAACCACGCAAGGAGCATTCACATGGCCCGATATGGCGAAAATCTTGGTGCCGGTATTATTGGACCGCCCGAGCCCGGCAAACCAGCCCGCGCCGCGGCGCAAAATCTCGCCCGTGACCGCAATGCTCTCGACATTATTGACCGTGCTGGGGCAACCATAAAGACCGCAATTGGCCGGGAATGGCGGTTTGAGGCGCGGCATGCCCTTTTTGCCTTCAAGGCTTTCAATCAGCGCCGTTTCCTCGCCGCAGATATAGGCCCCGGCGCCGTGATGCACATAGCAGTCAAAATCCCAGCCCGAACCGCAGGCATTCCTGCCGATCAACCCGGCCTCATAAGCCTCTTCAATCGCCGCCTCCAGATGAAGCCGCTCCTGAATGAACTCGCCGCGGATATAGATATAGGCGGTGCGGGCATGCATGGCGTAAGCGGCCAGCAAGGAGCCCTCGATCAACCGGTGCGGGTCGTGGCGGATAATTTCACGGTCCTTGCAGGTCCCCGGCTCACCCTCATCGGCATTGACAATGAGATAATTGGGCCGCCCGTCCGCATCCGGGTCCTTGGGCATGAACGACCATTTCAGACCTGTCGGGAATCCGGCCCCGCCACGCCCGCGCAGGCCAGAGGCTTTCATTTCATCGATAATGCCGTCCGGATCGCGGCTCAGCAACGCTTTGGTATTGTCCCACACGCCGCGCTTTAATGCGCCTTTCAGGCCCCAGTCATGAAAGCCGTAAAGATTGGTGAAAATGCGGTCCTGATCAGCAAGCATCACGCGCCTCCCTTTTTACTGGAAGGAACATCGCCCTTGTCCACCCGCTTGGAAAACGCGGTTTCTTCCCCGCTTGCCAGCAATCTGGCCTGTGAGACCCAGTCATCGCGTTCAATACGGCCCTTGAATTTCAGACGGCTGTCAACCCAGGCGATATTTTCGCGGTTCCAGTCGGCAATCTGGTCGAAGTGATAAAAACCCAGCTCGTGCAAAACGCCTTCCAGCTTGGGGCCAACGCCCTTGATGCGCTTGAGATCATCTCCCTTGCCGCCGCGCGGCGCGGTGAGCAATTCGGGCTCGGCATGATCATCTTCGATCAGTTCCGGCTCGTCACGTGTATCTTCGATCAGTTCCGGCTCGTCACGTGTATCTTCGATCAGTTCCGGCTCGTCATGGCTGTCCTCGACAAGCTCCGGTTCCTCATGCGCATCCGCCAGCAGGGCCGGTTCCGCCGCCTTCTCGTCCGCTTCGGCTTTGGGCGAATATGTCTTCCACGCCTCAAAGATCGCCTGCCTGTCAAGCAACGAGGTGGCGCCACCTTCGGGCTCGGATGAAAAGCGTCCGTTTTGCGGCCCCGGTTTCACCGCCTCGCCATTGCGCAATCTGGCAATAATCTCCGCCAGTTTCTCGCCGGTAAGGTCCTCGATATAATCATCGCCGATGGCCACTACCGGCGCATTGGTGCAGGCACCGGCGCATTCCACCTCGGTCCAGCTCATATCCAGATCGTCATTCACCGTATCGCGCGGACCAATCTTGTCCTCGCAGGTCTTCATCAACGCATCCGCGCCGCGCAGCAGGCAGGAGATATTGCCGCACACCTGGACAAAATGTTTGCCCACCGGTTTGAGGTTGTACATGGTGTAGAAGGTCGCCACTTCGAGCACCCGTATCGGCTTCATATCGAGCATTTCCGCCACATGACGGATGGCGGGCTCCGGAAGCCAGCCATGCTGCTCCTGCGCCCGCCACAACAGCGGGATTACCGCCGAAGCCTGATGGCCCCTGGGATATTTTTCAAGTTGCCCCATTGCCCATTCACGGTTTTCAGGCGTGAACGCAAAGCTTGCCGGTTGTTCGTTATGAAGGCGGCGTACACTCACCGGTCAATCTCCCCGAAGACAATATCCAGCGTGCCGATTACGGCGGAAACATCGGCCAGCATGTGGCCCTTGCACAAAAAGTTCATGGCTTGCAGATGGGCAAATCCGGGCGAGCGGATTTTGCAGCGGTAAGGTTTGTTCGAGCCGTCCGAGACCAGATAAACCCCGAACTCGCCCTTGGGCGCCTCAACCGCGGCGTAAACCTCGCCGGCGGGCACCTTGAAGCCTTCGGTGTGCAATTTGAAATGATGGATCAGCGCTTCCATGGAGCGTTTCATCTCCTTGCGCGAGGGCGGTGATATCTTGCGGTCAATGGAAGAGACCGCCCCCCTGGTTTCGCGCAAACGGGCAATGCACTGCTTCATGATATGGACCGACTGGTGCATCTCGTCCATGCGGCAGACGTAACGGTCATAGCAATCGCCGTTCTTGCCCACCGGTATCTTGAACTCCAGATCGGAATAGCACTCATAAGGCTGGGCGCGGCGCAAATCCCATGCCGCGCCGGAACCGCGCATCATGACGCCGGAAAACCCGTGCGCCTGCGCCTCTTCCAGCGTGACGATGGCAATATCCACATTGCGCTGCTTGAAAATGCGGTTATCGGTCAGCAGCCCTTCCAGATCATCGAGAACCTGCGGGAAGGTCCCGCAAAATTCCTCAATGTCATTGATCAGATCATCGGGCAAATCCTGCGCCACGCCGCCGGGGCGAAAATAGGCCGCATGCAGCCGCGCGCCGCTGGCGCGTTCGTAGAACTGCATGCATTTTTCGCGCTCCTCATAGCCCCAGAGCGGCGGGGTCAGCGCACCGACATCCAGCGCCATGGAGGTAACGGTCAGCAGATGGTTTAAAATCCGCCCCATCTCGGCGTAAAGCACCCGGATGAGCTGGCCGCGGATGGGAACCTCGACTTTAAGGAGTTTCTCAAACGCCAGCACAAAGGCATGCTCCTGATTCATCGGCGAGACATAATCCAGCCGGTCGAAATACGGGATCGCCTGCAAATAGGTCTTGTGCTCAATCAGCTTTTCGGTGCCGCGGTGCAGCAGGCCGATATGCGGATCGGCGCGCTCGACAATTTCACCGTCAAGCTCCAGAATCATGCGCAAAACCCCGTGCGCCGAGGGGTGCTGCGGCCCGAAATTGATCAGAAAATTGCGAAGATCACGCTCCGGCATGGCTCAGGCCTCCCCGTTCTGATCGGTTTGAGCCTCAAGCGTGGGGACGGGTTGTTCACCCTCCCACGGGCTCAAAGCATCAAATGAACGAAATTCCTGAACCAGTTCAACCGGCTCGTAAATCACCCGTTTTTGCTCATCATCATAGCGCACTTCGTTAAAGCCGGTGAGCGGGAAATCCTTGCGCAGCGGATGCCCCTCAAAGCCATAATCGGTAAGAATGCGGCGCAAATCGTCATTGCCGGCAAAAATCACCCCTAAAAGGTCATAGGTCTCGCGCTCATACCACATGGCAGAAGCAAAAAGCCCGGTGACGCTGGGGACAATGCCATCCTCAGCAACGCGCAATTTCACCCGCACCCGCAGATTCTGCGTCATGGACAACAGATGATAAACCACCTCCAGCCGCCTTTTGCGCTCCGGGTAATCAACGCCGCAAATATCAACCAGAACCGTAAAGGCGCAACGCGCGTCATCCCGCAGGAACTTCAACACCCGGACCACATGTTCGGGCACCGCAACCAGGCTGAGCTCGCCATTTTCAAGCACGGCCTCGGCGATTTCCTGCTCCAGGCTGAGCCCGATATGGTCTTTCAGTTCGTTCAGGGCTTCAAAATCCATGGTTTTTCTCTTGAGCCAGCCTTGTTAAATTATCTTTCCAGCGTACCGGTGCGCCGTATCTTTTTCTGCAATTGCAAAACGCCGTAAACCAGCGCTTCGGCCGTCGGCGGGCAGCCGGGAACATAAACATCAACCGGCATTATCCGGTCACAGCCGCGCACTACCGAATAGGAGTAATGATAGTAACCGCCGCCATTGGCGCAGCTTCCCATTGAAATCACATAGCGCGGTTCGGGCATCTGGTCATAAAGCTTGCGCAGCGCCGGGGCCATCTTGTTGGTCAGGGTGCCGGCAACGATGATGACATCCGCCTGGCGCGGGCTGGCGCGCGGCGCAAAACCAAAGCGTTCCAGATCGTAACGCGGCATTGCCGCCTGAATCATCTCCACCGCGCAGCAGGCCAAACCGAATGTCAGCCACATCAGCGAGCCGGTGCGCGACCAGGTTATCAATTCGTCCATCGAAGTGACGACAAAACCGCGATCCGCCAGCTCGTTGGAAATGCCGGCGTAAAACGCATCATCCCCCGGGGGCACAAGACCGGTCGGGGTAATCAGAGACTTGCCGTTTAATCCCATTCCAGAGCCCCCTTGCGCCACTCATAGACAAATCCGACCGTAAGGATGCCTAAAAACGCCATCATCGACCAGAAACCGAATACGCCGATATCCTTCAGGGTGATGGCCCATGGGAAAAGAAAGGCAACCTCAAGATCAAAGATGACGAACAAAATCGCGACCAGGTAGAACCGCACGTCAAATTTCATCCGTGCATCATCAAACGGATCGAAGCCGCATTCATAGGTCGAAACCTTGGCTGCATCCGGCTTTCTGACAGCGATAATCATCGCCGAGGCCAGCAGTGCGATCCCGATCACGAGGGCAATCCCGATGAAAATGATTACCGGCAAGTAATCCATCAGCAGGTTTTGCATGGCAACCTCTTTTTTGATGTTCCCCCTGCCCCGCTCTGTGCGAAACAGATACCGCTAAATGATTAAAGCACCGGCACGACTCGCGCAAGCTTTTCCCATACCTCCGGAGCTATATTTTCACTTTTATTTTTCGCCCGTCTATTGGCCGGATTTTTATTGTAAAAACACGGGCTTCACAGCTCAAGAAGACAGGCGTCGCCATAGGAATAAAAGCGGTATTGGCGCGCTATGGCGTGAGCATATGCCGCCTTCATGCGCTCCAGTCCGGAAAAGGCGCTGACCAGCATGAAAAGCGTTGAACGCGGCAGGTGAAAATTGGTGAGCAGCACATCCACCGCCTTGAATTTATAACCCGGCGTGATGAAAATATCGGTCTCGCCCTTGAAAGGATGAATACGCCCTGACGCATCCGCCGCGCTTTCAATCAGGCGTAGCGCCGTGGTGCCGACACAGACGATGCGCCCGCCATCTTCGCGCACTTTATTGAGATTGGCCGCCGTTTGCTCCGTGACCTCGCCCCATTCCGCATGCATTTTATGCTCCCCGGTCTGCGCCGCCTTGACAGGCAAAAAAGTGCCCGCCCCGACATGCAGGGTCACAAACTCTTTAAGAACCCCGCGCGCCCCAAGGGCAGCAAACAATTCATCGGTAAAATGCAGCCCCGCCGTGGGCGCCGCCACGGCCCCGTCCTTGCGGGCGTAAATGGTCTGGTAATCGCTCACATCGCGCAAATCGGCCGCCCGCCGCG
>JAJRYE010000138.1 GCA_024275895.1 Alphaproteobacteria bacterium
GCGCGCCGGTCCTTGCCCAGCCGGTTAAGGCTCAGGCTAAGGCGGCGCTCAAGATCATCCACCGTAAAAACAAGATCGGCCCGCACCGGCACCGCCCGCTCGGCGGCGGCCGTGGGGGTCGGGGCGCGTTCATCGGCCACGTAATCAATCAGCGTCCAGTCGGTCTCATGCCCGACAGCGGAAATCAACGGAATTTGGCTCGCCGCCGCCGCCCGCACCACAACCTCTTCATTAAAACCCCATAAATCCTCCAGCGAGCCGCCGCCGCGCGCCACGATGATCAGATCGGGCCGGGGCGGATCGCCGTCTTGCCCGAGCGCATTGAAACCGGCAATCCCCGCCGCCACCTCCGCCGCGCAGCTCTCGCCCTGGACCCGCACCGGCCACACCAGCACCCTTGTGGGAAAGCGGTCCGAGAGCCGGTGCAGAATATCGCGGATCACCGCGCCGCTGGGCGAGGTCACAACGCCGATCACACGCGGGAGAAATGGCAGTGGTTTTTTTCGTTCCGCATCAAACAGCCCTTCGGCCGCCAGTTTTTTCTTGCGCGCCTCCAAAAGCGCCATCAGCGCGCCCACACCTGCCGGCTCCATGCGTTCGATCACAATCTGATAGCGCGACTGGCCCGGAAAGGTGGTCAGCTTGCCGGTGGCGATCACCTCGAGCCCCTGTTCGGGTTTGATGCCAAGACGCGCCGCCACCCCTTTCCAGATCACGCCGTTGATAACCGCCTTTTCATCTTTCAGATCAAGATAAACATGCCCCGAAGCCGGGCGGCTCACCCGTCCCAGCTCGCCGCGCACCCGCACATAGGGATAGCGTTCCTCCACCGTGCGTTTGAGGGCGAAGGAGAGTTCCGAGACGGTAAATTCGTGTATATTGTCGTCCTTTTTGTCCATCTGCCCATAATGACGCGAATCGCGCTGATTTGCCATGGCGATTCTTGCATCAGAATCAGTTAGGATGCGGACGGTTTTTGACAGGGAGGGTTTTATGAATGTTCTGATTATCGGCTCGGGCGGACGCGAACATGCACTGGCCTGGGCCATTGCCCAAAGCAGGGAACTGGATCATCTGATCTGCGCACCAGGCAATGGTGGCATGCGCGAGATTGCCGAGTGCGTGGCGGTTGATCCTTCCGATCACGACGCCATTATCGCCTTGTGTCTGGAACATGATATTGATCTGGTGGTTATCGGCCCCGAAGGCCCGCTCGCCGCCGGGCTCGCCGATGCGCTGGAACATGCTCGTATTGCCGCTTTTGGCCCCTCCGCCGCCGCCGCGAGGCTGGAAAGCTCCAAGGGTTTCACCAAAACCCTGTGCAAGGCCCATAACATTCCCACAGCGGATTTCGGCTGCTTTGACAATGCCGATGCCGCCAAAGCCCATATCGCCGAAAAAGGCGCCCCCATCGTCATCAAGGCCGATGGTCTGGCGGCCGGGAAAGGGGTGATCCTCGCCGCCACCGAGGCCGAGGCTCTGGCGGCCATAGACGATATGTTCTCCGGCGTCTTCGGCAAGGCGGGGCATGAGGTGATTATCGAGGAGTATATCACCGGCGAGGAAGTCAGCTTTTTCGCCCTTACCGATGGCGAGAACGTTCTTCCCCTGCCCACCGCCCAGGACCACAAGCGGGTAGGCGACGGCGATACCGGCCCCAATACCGGCGGCATGGGGGCCTATTCCCCGGCGCCCGTTCTGACCCGGAAGATGAAAAAGCGCGTTCTGGATGAGATTATCATCCCCACGGTCAAGGCGATGAAAGACGCCGGCACCCCCTATAAGGGCGTGCTCTATGCCGGGCTGATGATCACCGCCGAGGGGCCAAACCTGATCGAATACAATGTCCGCTTTGGCGACCCGGAATGCCAGGTACTGATGATGCGGCTGAAAAGCGATATCCTGCCGGCGCTCTACGCCGTGGCCAGGGGGGATTTAAAAGGCATCAAACTGAAATGGAAAAAAGACCCGGCCCTGACCGTGGTCATGGCGGCAAAGGGCTATCCGGGCGCTTATGACAAGGACACCGAGATCAAAAACCTTGAAGAGGCCGCCCGCGACCACGAGGTTGAAATCTTCCACGCTGGAACCCGCCGCGAGGGCGGGCGCGTCTTCGCCCATGGCGGCCGCGTCCTCAATATCACCGCTCTTGGCGACAGCGTCCGTCACGCCCAGACCAAAGCCTATATGGCGATAGAAGCCATAGACTGGCCCGAGGGTTTTTGCCGCCACGACATCGGCTGGCGCGCGGTAAAAAGAGAAGAGACGCTGTAGATCAAACAAGGCGAAGCACCACCGCCGGTCCGGGGCTGCACCCGGGACCGGAAGCGTTTTCGGTTTGATCAACCATTCCGGACGGGGTGACATACCTCATCCGGCAAAGGGCAAAAAACTACCGGACGATCATCACCGAATTTTTGGCTTTTTTCAAAATGGCGTGCGAGACCGAGCCTAGGAACATCCGTTTCAATGTCGATTTTTCAGTGGCTGAAATCACGATCAGGGAATAATCATCCCCTTTTTCAATGATCTTGCGCACCGGATCGCCGACATCGGTCAATTTCTCGACAACGGTGTTTCCCGCCTCCAGAACCGCCTGTTCGGCCGCATCAACCGCGTGCTGCGCCTTGTCGAGGCTTTCGACATCTTCGGCAACCGAAAACAGGGTGATGGGGCAATCGCAGCGCTGCGCCATGACGGCTTCCTTGCGCACCATCTCGCGCGAGTGCACGGTGTCCTCGACGCAGACGAAATGGCCATGGCCCTCTTCCAACTCGCGCACCAGAATAACCGTGCCGTCATGTTCGGTGGCCACACCGATCGCGGTATAGGTATCGATATGCCCCAGCCCGCCGGCGCTTTCGGTTGAGGCCGAAACAATCACGATATCATAGGGGTAAAAATGCGCCTCATCCAGAATGCCAGTCAGCACCGAGCTGGATTCGCGCAGGATCAGCGAGATGCTCTGGCCCGTCTTGGCACTGACATAATTGATCACATGATCGGAAGAACGCGAACCGCGGAATTTCTTGGTAATATCCTCGCCGTTCCAGTCCTCGCCCAGAAAACCGCTTTCCATCAGCATGTCCCGGGCCTCCTTGAGGGATTTGAGTCCGGGCAGTTCAAGGTCCCATTCCAGCATGTTGTCGCGTGCCAGATCCATGTTGAGGCCGCTTGAGCGCTCGCCCGCCCCCTCGGAGCGGACATAAAGCAGGGATATATCCGTATCCGCATGGTCAAGGCTGAACTTGATGGCGTAATGCAGGCCCCTGTAGCTCTCCTCCGAGCCGTCGATGCAGACAAGAATATTGAACTGGTGATTTTGAATATCGCTCATCTGTGTTTCCTTGGATTTCAGTTCAACGCTGTGATAAAAACAGGGGAATCTGATGGCAGATGCGCATTCTCAAGGGTGGACAAGGCCTGACCGGCAACAAAAAGCCATACAAGCCGCTTCGGACCGCCATCTGACAAGACCCCCTCAGGCTACGAATCCTTCACCAGCTGGCAGCCTAGCATAAAAGCCGCAAAGGACCTAGGGCCTGCGGACAATAAGGGTTGTGGCGCTGGATATGTAAATTCCACCAGCCGCCTTCGTTATTGGATTTGCGCTTGCGAGCGGTTTTATGGCAGGATGCTCCCGGCGCCCCTCCCTCACGGCGAGGGCGTTTCAGGGAGGGTGACATCGCCGGAAAAAACATGACAGATATATCTCGAAACACAGCGGGCAATACGCCGGCCTTTGAGCCGCAAGATTGCAACCGGACACTTTTTTCCGCCCTGCTGGACGCCGTGAAGCGTTATGGTGGCAAGACTCAAATTCTTGATGATCCGGATAAAAACCCGCTCACCTATGACCGGCTGCTTCTCGGCGCCACGGTTCTGGGCCGGGCGATCGCCAAAATCAGCAAACCGGGTGAAAAGATCGGCGTTCTGCTGCCCAACGGCAACGGCGTCGCCGTGACCTTTTTCGCCCTGCACGCTTTCGGGCGCGTTCCGGCGATGCTTAATTTCACCAGCGGCGCGCGGGTTTTGCTCGGTGCCTGCGAGGCGGCGAAGATCACCACCATCTTGACCGCGCACCGCTTTATCAAGCTTGCCGAGCTTGAACCGCTGGCGGAAGAACTCTCGAAAAAAGTTAATATGGTTTATCTTGAGGACGTTCGCGAGAACATCTCCCCTGGCGCCAAGTTGTCCGGCGCCGTTCTCTCGCGTATGGCGCGTATGCTTCCCGGCGCGCGCAAGGTCTCGCCCGATGATCCGGGCGTGGTGCTGTTCACCTCCGGTACCGAAGGCTCGCCCAAGGGCGTTGTGCTCTCGCACCGCAATGTGCTATCCAATTGCTTCCAGTGCATGGCCACCGGCGCGTTTGAAGACGATGACCGCTTTTTCACCGCCCTGCCGGTTTTCCACTCCTTCGGTCTTACTCCGGGCATGATCCTGCCGTTGATATCGGGCCGGCCGGTGTTCCTCTATCCCTCGCCGCTGCATTATAAGATGATCCCGCCGCTGATCAAACGTGCCAGAGCCTCGGTGATGTTCGGCACCGACACCTTCGCCGCCGGATGGGGCCGCGCCGCAAGCCCGGAGGATTTCACCTCCCTGCGCCTTGTGGTTCTGGGGGCCGAGCGGGTACGAAAGAAAACCCGTGAGTTGTGGCGGGACAAATTCGGCATGGATATTTTTGAAGGCTACGGCGCCACCGAAACCGCGCCGGTGATCGCTGTCAACACCCCGCGCGGCGCCAAGGACGGCACCGTGGGGCCGTTTCTTCCCGACATTGAATATGAGATCGAACCGGTTCCTGGTCTTGAGACCGGCGGGCGTCTGAAAGTGCGCGGTCCCAATGTCATGAGCGGTTATCTGACGGTCGAAAACCCCGGTGAAATTCTGCCCCCCGAAGGCGGCTGGCACGATACCGGCGATATTGTCGAGATTGACGGTGACGGCTATATCGCCATCAAGGGCCGCGCCAAGCGCTTTGCCAAGATCGGAGGCGAGATGGTCTCTCTGGCCGCGGTCGAAGCCTATGTCGCTTCCGTTTGGCCCGATAATGCCCATGCGGTGGTGGCGGTGGAAGATGTCAGAAAGGGCGAAAGGCTGGTGCTGATCACCGATCATGAAGCCGCCAGCCGCGCGCCGATCTGCGCCTGGGCCAAAGCGCATCACGTCTCCGAGCTGCAACTGCCCAAACATATTGTTTTTGTCGAGGCCCTGCCGGTTCTGGGTACCGGCAAGCTGGATTATGTTGCGATCAATCATCTGGCGCAGCAAAATATCAGCCCCCTCCGCGCGGCGGCGGAATGATATGAAAAATCAAATTATCAAAATGTGTTTAAATGGATATGATAAACATGCCCCGTCATTCCTGCGAAGGCAGGAATCCAAAAAGGGCCATCCCCGGGCTGAAAACTTGCTTTGGATTCCTGCCTTCGCAGGAATGACGGTTGGACGGCATGAAAATACAGGAATTTTTCGGGCAAGGCCCCTGTCCCGCCCGCGGTTACCGGGCCTGGCCCCGGTGTGTCATTTTGAAAAATTCATGTTGGTTTTTGATAAAGAGGCTCGGAAAAACAAAAGGATAGAGCCAGGTTTTAATTCAGTCAAAACCGGACCGGTTTATGAGTGACGACAGCAAAGTGACATCCGGCTTTTCAGGAATTCGCGCTCTGGAGCGGGCTTCGGACAAGATCATCCGCCCGGGCAATGGCGGGCCGCGCGTCGGTCTTGCCCTTGGCGGCGGCGGCGCGCGCGGTCTGGCGCATATCCTTGCGTTGCAGGTTTTTGACGAGTTGGGGCTCAAACCCTCCATCATTGCCGGCTCAAGCATTGGCGCGCTCATGGGCGCGGCTTACGCTTCTGAACTCTCGGCGGCGGAAATCCGCTCCTATGTGCTGGAATTGTTTGAAAACAAGCGCGAAGTGCTGCGCCGCCTGATCAGCGCCAAACCGCGCAAACTGATCGATCTTTTCGAGCTCTCCCCCGTCTCCCAGGCGCAGATTACCCCTGAAGGGCTGCTCGATATGTTTCTGCCGCGCCAGATGGCGCGTGAATTCCGCTTTTTGCAAATCCCCATGCTGGTAGTGGCAACTGATTTTTACGCCCGCAAGCAGATCGTGCTGGAAAAAGGCCCGCTCTTTGCCGCCCTGGCCGCCAGTATCGCCCTGCCGACCATTTTCAGGCCGCAGATCATCGGCGGGCGGGTGTTGATTGATGGCGGTATCGCCAATCCGCTGCCTTTTGACTTGCTGAAAAAACGCTGCGATATCACGGTGGCGATTGATGTGACCGGCGGGCCGGTCGGCCATGAGGGGGAAATCCCCGGCATTATTGACGCCACCTTCGGTGCCACCCAGATCATGCAGCACGCCATTATTGACGCCAAACTGGCGCGCAGCCGTCCCGATATCCTGATCCGCCCCATGGTGGATGAATTCCGCGTATTGGAGTTTTTCAAACCCGAGCAAATCATCAAGGCCGCCCTGCCGATGAAGGAAGAGCTGCGTTTGGCCCTTGACGAAAGGATCACCGCCTTTGAGAAAAAAAATGTCTGAGTAATTGCGTTGCGCGGCCGGCGTTTATGCCGCCGTAAACGTCTGGCTTGTGATGCGCCGCGCCTGAGGCGAATATGCGCGGGCCGTGGTCAACCCCGCCTGATTTTTCATCTTCCGCGCCGTAATAGAGCCGCGCGATTCGCGCCATGGAAATGGCCGAAGCGCACATGGGGCAGGGCTCCAGCGTGACGTAAAGCGTGCAATTAATCAGCCGCTCCGAACTCAGCGCGCGGGCTGCCTCGCGGATAACGAGAAGCTCGGCATGCGCCGTGGGGTCTTTCATCTCCAGCACCCGGTTGCCGTTGCGGGCGAGAATTTCACCTTTGGCGTCAACAATCACCGCCCCCACGGGAACCTCGCCGCGGCGCGCCGCGGCCTCGGCCTCTTCAAGGGCGATTTCCATCCCGTTCGGTTTTTGTTGTCTCATGGGGCGCACAGTGCGCCCTTGCCCTTTCTTTCGTCAAGAGTTCTGATACAAGGTGGGGTATGGACGTTAAAAAAAATGAACCCCAGCGCATTGCCAAATGGCTGGCGCGTGCCGGCGTCGCCTCGCGGCGCGGCGTCGAGCGGCTGATTGCGGCGCGCAAGGTCGAGGTTGACGGAAAGGTGCTCGAAACCCCCGCCTTTCTGGTCACCGGCAGGGAAGATATCAGGGTGGAGGGCAAGAAGATCGGCCCGCATGAGCCGCCGCGCATGTGGCGTTATTACCAGCCCAAAGGTCTGATCACGACCAGCCGCGACCCCGAGCGCCGCGTTTCCGTTTTTGACAAACTGCCAAAGGATTTGCCGCGGGTGATCAGCATCGGGCGGCTCGATATCAACACCGAAGGCTTGCTGCTGCTGACCAATGACGGCGAGCTGGCGCGCCAGCTTGAGCTGCCCGCCACCGGCTGGACCCGGCGTTACCGGGTACGCGCTTTTGGTGCCGTAACCCAGGAGCGGCTTGACACGCTTCAGGGCGGCATCAGGGTGGATGGCATCAAATACGGTGCCATCACCGCCACGCTGGAAAAAAAACAGGGCGACAATGTCTGGCTCACCATGATCCTGCGCGAGGGTAAAAACCGTGAGATCAAGAATGTTCTCGGCACGCTGGGTCTTGAAGTCAACCGGCTGATCCGCACCTCCTACGGCCCCTTTACCCTGACCGGGCTTGAAACGGGCGCGATTGTGGAAGTGCCGCGCAAAATCCTGCGCGACCAGCTCGGGGCCCTGTGGAGCGATAAACTCAAGCCCGCCCCGCGGCCCGGACGCCGGGCGCCGGAGAAAAAACACCATGCGCATCGTCGCCGGAAACCATAAAGGGGTAAGACTGGCCGCTCCGAAGGACCGGCACATCCGCCCCACATCGGACCGGACCCGTGAGGCGTTGTTTAACGTGCTCGCCCATGGCATTGCCGGTTTTTCCCTCACCGGGACCCGGGTGCTGGATTTGTTTGCCGGCACCGGGGCTTTGGGACTTGAGGCGCTCTCGCGCGGGGCAAGATTTTGCCTCTTTATCGATGAATCCCCCGCCGCACGCGCGATCATCCGCGAAAACACCCAGAATATGCTGCTGACCGGAGCGAGTAAGATCTGGCGCCGCAATGCCTGCGATCCGGGACCGGCGGGAAAGCTCGAAGCTTTTGATCTGGTCTTTGCCGATCCGCCCTATGGCAAAGGGCTTGGCGAGGCGGCGCTGGCCTCGGCCCTTGAAGGCGGCTGGATTGCGCCGGGGGCCATTGTGGTGCTGGAAGAAAGCGCAGCTTCAAAAGCCGCCTTCCCCGAAGCGATCACGCTTCTGGACGAGCGCCGTTACGGCACGACTAAAATCCTTATCGGGCAAACCGGCGCAGCAGGGTTGTAAAGCCCCACAGATATAGCGTCGCGGCGGTGAAAGCGGCCAGGGTGCCCCAGTAAATTCCCAGCAGCGGATAGGCAAGCGAAATGCTTAAAGCATAGACAATCAGCGAGCCCAGGCCCGTTGGATAGTTGCGGATCATGGTGACAACGGGGGCCCTGCCATGGCTGAAATGGATAATCAGAAGCAGCGGAAAGGTGACGATGGGAAAGCCGGAAAACAGCCCCGACCATTCCGGCCCCATGGCCCTTGCCCCGCCAGTAATCACCAGCACGATCAAGGTCGCCAGCAAGGCGCGCAGAAAAAGCGCGCCATAGCTCAGACGGCGTCCCGTCATATCGATTCGCACATCGCGCCCCCGGCGCAATAAAAACCCGGCGGCGAATACAAAGGCAACCGCAATAACAATTGCACCCATCGTATTGACCCCGAGCGCGCTTAACCCCGCCGCCAGCATGAAAAACCCGGCGAGGGAAAAAAGAGGCGCCGCAACAAGATGGGTGTGTTTGAAATACCGGCAGCTCAGGGAATAGATAAAGGCCAGGGTAACATTGGCGGCCAGCCCGGCAATCGCATAGATCGCCGCTTGCGAGGCAAAGCCGGTTCCCTGCTCAAGCCCGATAAAAAACAGCACAATCGCCACCCCGTGCGGATATCCGGCCAGAATGCCCGCCAGCCGCGGCGAAGCCCGCTCGGCGATAAGCGAAAGGCCAATGACAATCGCCATTGAAATAGTAATTTTAGTAATAAAGACGAGTGAAATCATGATGTTTAATGTTACTGTAGCATCCTCTAATATTATGCGGCAATTTACATAATTGACGGGGTAAAATAATAAAATTAAGCTTACATCCACAAGGGGGCTTTTGCGTCGTTTTCCGGCGGCGAATGCGATGAGTAACGTTTTTTCGCTTTGGAAGACAGCGTTTGTATCGTTCGGGAGGTCAAAATGCTTCGGGGTCATTTTATCCAGATTATTCGTAATTCCTTTTCATGTTGCGCGGTGATTGCCGCCGGCTTTGTGATATTGCCGTTGCAAACGGCGCAGGCCGGCTACGCGGTAGGCGTATCTGAAGGGGCACAGACGCCATCTTTCACCGGCGCGAAAGCGGCCGCCACAAACAGTCTTCGCCGTGTGGCCATGAAAGGCGGAAAAACGCCACCAGCAAAACTAGTCCCCCCGGCCAAAATAATCCCCCCGGCAAAGACGAGCCCGCCGCCGGAAACAACACCACCGGAAATAATACCGCCGGAAACAGTCCCGCCGACCGGGCCCCCGCCGGATGAGCCGCCCGGCTGTCCGCCAAATTGCCCACCAGAGGAGCCACCTGGATATCCGCCGCCAAACTACCCGCCACCCTATTATCCGCCGCCGAATTATCCTCGGCCGCCCTGTAATACCTGCCAGACATGTACACCATGTCAGACATGCAATCCGTGTCAGCCATGCAGTACATGCCGTCAGCCCTGTTATCCCTCGGCACAGCCGCCCTATTATCCACCCTATTATCCGCCGCCATACTATCCGCCCTATCAGCCGCCGCAATACCCGCCGGAAGGGCCGCCGCCGACATGCCCGCCTGATTGTCCGCCCGGAACCCCTCCTGAAGGACCGCCGCCGACATGTCCGCCTGATTGTCCGCCTGAAACGCCTCCCGGCACCCCTCCGGGCGGAACCACTCCTCCGGGCGGAACCACTCCTCCGGGCGGAACCACTCCTCCGGGCGGAACCACTCCCCCGGGCGGAACCACTCCTCCGGGCGGAACCACTCCTCCGGGCGGAGGGACCGCATGGCTTCCTTGTCCCGATGACCAGTACCGGGTCGGAAAACGCTGTTACTGCAAGCCGGGTTTGCGCTGGAGCTCCAAATACCGCAAATGCGTCAAACCGCCCAATGCCGGGCCGGGCCTGCTACCCATCCCCGGCAAGGCGCTCTGCCCCCCGGGCAAGAGATGGAACGGCCGTTACTGCGCAACCATTTACCAGCCCATCAAACCCGTCCCCGGCAAGGTGCTCTGCCCCAAGGGCAAGAGGTGGAACGGCCGTTACTGCGTAGCCATTTACCAGCCCATCAAACCCGTCCCCGGCAAGGTGCTCTGCCCCAAGGGCAAGAGGTGGAACGGCCGTTACTGCGTAGCC
>JAJRYE010000008.1 GCA_024275895.1 Alphaproteobacteria bacterium
GAAGCCTCGGCAAAACTCTCGCCGGCACGCGGGCTGTGCATGGTCGCCTCGCGCCCCTCAAGGCAGCGGCGCACCAGCCTCACCCGGCCCGATTGCAGAATAAAAAGCCCGCGTGAGGCATCCCCGCTCATAAAGAGCACATCGCCTGCACCCAGTTCCCTTGTCCGCATCGTGCCTTTCAGGCGTTGCTCGAATAGTCCGGAATGGGAAAACAAAACAATCTCCACTGACTATGATTTGAATCATAACAAATTCAGGGAATCAAGGATAGCCTGCTTCCTCATATAAGTCGACCAGACCCTGAGGGAAAGAAACATGAAACCCATCCGATTTGCCCTGTGTGGCGCTTTGATGCTGAGCGCGGGCCTTAAGCCGGTTACAGCAGCCGGGGACAGCCGTGAACTGGTGAAATTCCCCGCCATAATGACCGAACATATGCTGGCCAATATGCTCGATCATTTGCGCGCTCTGGATGAAATCATAGGCGAGCTCTCGGCAGGCAATGCCGACAAGGCGGCAACCATCGCGGAAAAACGCCTCGGCATGTCCTCCCTTGAACGCCATGGAGCCGCCCATCTCGCCAAATTCATGCCCGAGGGTATGAAAGCGGCCGGAACACAGTTGCACCGCGCCGCCTCCCGCTTCCGCATTGCGGTGAAAAACGCCGAACTGGCGCCGGAACGCGAGTCCCGGCATGAGGTTTTCAAAGCCATGCAGAACATTACCAGCGCCTGCATTGCCTGCCATCAGGGCTACCGGGTGCGATAAAACTACCTTGCCGGCAGATAACCGCCCTGGCGCAAAAAGGCCGCCAGCGCCTGCGGGAAATCCTTGAACCTCACCTCCGCCGCCTTGCATTTGCCCTGATCATCATAGCCCGCGGTGCAATTGACCAGCCCCTCGGTGGCCTCGCGGTCATAATGCCTGAGCATGAAGCTCCAGGCCTGCGCCCCGTCGCCGATGAGGGCGCTCTGGGCAACATAACCGGCCAGAAAACCGTTCTTCTCCTGCGCCCTGGCGACATCGCCCATCAGGCGGCGGATAATTTCATGCTCCTGAAACAGCCGCGGGCGAAAGGACGCCTTTCTGGTCACATCCACCAGAGCACCGTTTTGCAGCTGCTGGATTTGGGTTGGCGCCAGCGAGCCCGCATAGGAAGAAAACGCATATAAGAACCGGTTGTCACGGTTGACCAGTTCATAGCGGCCATCGCCATCAGCGTCCTCGGCCCCTCTCACATCGCCGTCATACATACCGCCGTCAACCCGGCTCCAGGTTTTTCCATCCCGAGAGCTCACGGCGATCTGTACAACATTGCAGCAATGCGCCCCGCCCGAAAAGGTGGCAAAGAGCACTTCCGGATAAGGGTTTGACGGGTCCATCTCGACAATTTGCGCCAGCGCCGAGGGCCATTTCATCCACAATTCTTCACTGCCGATGGAAAGAACGCTTACCCCGCCCACCTTGACATCAAGCTTCGGTGTTCTGCGCACCTCGCCGTTTTCATTTGCTTCACTGTAATAAAGCCGGGCCTCAACGCCGCGCCCGGCCGCCACGGCCTGCAATCGGCCCTTTTCGCCCAACTCGGCCCGGGGCTCGGCTCGCGCATCCGCCACAAGGGCAATATTCAGCGCCGCAACCGTGCCAAGACCAAGGACAGCCAGAAGGGTTTTCAAATTCATATCGCTTTCTCCCGTAAGCATGCTTCAATATAGGACCGGGCCCCGGATTCAAAAAGCCCGGAATTACAAGAACTCAAAAAAGCTTTCGCGCAACCGCCACCGGACCAGAAAGCCGGGCTGCGACGAAAGAGTTTATCCGATTTGGTCGATTCTGCTTGCATCCTTCTCAAACACTTGAAACCATGGAATCCGCGAATTGCCCGCCGGGACAGACAACCGGCATGGGGGCTGGATATCTGGATATCAAAAGTGAGGAGCGTATCATGGGGACATCAAATGGCAGTGAATCAAGGGGTCCGCGGTGTATTGCACTTGTGGGCCCGTATTTAAGCGGCAAGACCTCCCTTCTTGAGGCGATTTTAGAGCGCACCGGCAAGATCACCCGGGCCGGAAGTGTCAATGACGGCAATACGGTGGGCGACAGCTCGCCTGAAGCGCGCAGTCACAAGATGAGCACCGAACTCAACACCGCCACCACCGAATTCATGGGCGAGAGCTTCACCTTTATCGACTGCCCCGGTTCGGTCGAATATTTGCAGGAGATGAAAGGCGCCCTGCCCGCCGTGGACGCGGCGATCGTGGTTTGCGAGCCTGACGAAAAAAAAATCCCGGCCCTGCAACTCATTCTCAAGGAGCTTGAAGATATCGGTGTGCCGCATTTTTTGTTTCTGAACAAGATCGACAATACCGATGGCCAGGTGCGCACCATATTGAAATCGTTGCAAATCGCCAGTTCCACGCCGCTCGTCCTGCGCCAGATCCCCATCTGGGAGAACGGCATCGCCACCGGCTTTGTCGATCTGGCGCTGGAGCGCGCCTATGTGTACCGCGAACAGGCCCCCAGTAAAGTCATCGAGCTGCCCGATACCCTCAAGAGCCGTGAGGAAGAGGCTCATTTCCAGATGCTGGAGCAATTGGCCGATTATGACGATGAGCTGATGGAGCAGCTTCTGGAGGATATGGAGCCGCCGCGCGACAAGGTCTTCGAGGGTCTCTCGCAGGATCTGGAAGAAGGCGTCATCTGCCCGGTCTTTCTTGGCTCGGCGCTCAAGGGCCATGGTATTTTCCGGCTTTTGAAAGCGCTTCGCCATGAAGCCCCCTTCATCGACCGCACTGCGGCACGCCTAGGCGCAAGCGCCCGGCCGGACGAAACCATCGTCCAGATCCTGAAAACCTTTCACACCTCCCATGGCGGCAAACTCTCCCTTGCCCGGGTTCTGGCCGGAAGCGTCAGGGACAGTATGACCCTCTACGGGCCTGAAGGGATGACCGAACGCGTCTCGGGCGTCTTCACCCTGACCGGCTCGGAGCCGAAAAAAACCGATGACGGCCGAACCGGCGCCACCCTAGCTCTGGGACGCCTTGACCAGGTGAAAACCGGCATGACCTTGTCGAGTGAAAAAGGCGGTACGGACCAGTTGATCATGCCCGAGCCGAGGGCTCCGGTTTACGCCGCCGCCGCCCATGTCATGGAACACAAGGACGAGGTCAAGTTTACCGCCGCCGTGGCCAAAATTCTGGAAGAGGACCCGTCCCTGAGACTCGATCACACCCAGGACACCAACCAGATGGTGCTGTGGGGTCAGGGCGAGATGCATCTGCGTGTCGCGCTTGAAAAACTCCAGGGCCGCTATTCCATTGGCGTTGAGTTGAAAGAGCGCCTCATCCCCTATAAGGAAACCATCCGCAAGAAAACCGAAATTCGCGGCCGCCATAAAAAGCAGTCCGGCGGACACGGCCAGTTTGGCGATGTAGTAATTGAAATCAGGCCCCTGCCGCGCGGCAGCGGTTTTGAGTTTACCGAAACCATTTCCGGCGGCGTGGTGCCGCGCCAGTATATCCCCTCGGTGGAACTGGGCGTGAAGGACTATCTCAAAAAAGGCCCGCTGGGCTTCCCCGCCGTTGATATCGGCGTCACCTTGAAGGACGGCTCCTATCATACGGTAGATTCCTCCGATATGGCTTTTCGCACCGCCGGCCGCATCGCCATGTCCGAGGGCATGCCCGAATGCCGGCCCGTTTTGCTGGAGCCGGTGATGGCGGTCGAGATCGATATCCCCTCAGACGCCACCGCCAGGATCAATGCCATCATCTCGGGCAAGCGCGGCCATATCCTCGGTTTTGACGCCAAACCCGGCTGGCCGGGCTGGGATCAGGTCAACGCCCAGATCCCGGAATCGGAACTGGGCAATCTGATTATCGAATTGCGCTCGGCCACCGCCGGGGTCGGCACCTTCAAGGCCACATTCGATCATCTGACCGAACTGACCGGCCGCCTCGCCGATCAGGTCATCCAGGCAAGGGCGGAGGCCTGAAAAAGAGCCTTCCGGGCCCGCCAACCGGAACGCAAAGGGGGTTACCCCCTCACCCGTCGTTGTGCGTCGGTCCCTCCCCGTTGAAGAGGGTCAGGGTGAGGGGGGACAATGCAGATGCAGGTCTCCGGAGCCGGAAAATGCCCGGCAAGGAAGCGCAACAACAAAAACAAGGTAAAAAAAACCGGGCCACTGCTATTGCAGGGCCCGGTAAAGAGTTTCGCTTTGCGCTCTGAGGGAGTGTGCGCAAAACAGGACGATACATAAGGGTACAAGACCGCCCCGGAAGCGGAAGACTTCAAATGGGGAGGGAGGAACTTCCGCTTAACAAAGTTGTCAACCAACCTGTTGCGACTAAGATGGTCATTCCGGCGTGAATCGACAAGATATATTCAGTCATAGGAGCTATGCGGATAACGCATGGCTCAGCCCGCCTGCCATGCGCTGGCCTCACTTGCCGATTTTTCCAGTTCGAGTCTTTCACGCCCAGTCGGCACCGGCCCGCCCCCTCCTGGCCACCCACAGTTTAACAATGGCATGGGTGGCCGGGAGGGGGGAGCGGGCCGGTGCTGATCCAACCAAAAAAGAAGCAGTCTAGAGCACTTCCGGAAAAGTGGGAACCGGTTTTCCGATAAGAAGTGCGGCAAAAACAAAAAGTTAGAGCCAGGTTTTGATTCAATCAAAACCGGAAAGGCTCTAAAACGACCAGCTGCGCGAAGTGCCATACAGAAAATCGCGAAAAACCGAAACCCGTTTTGAATGGCGCAATTCTTCCGTATAGACAATATAAGTATCATAGCTCGGCGTTTCGCATTCCGGCAGCAGTGAAACAAGCTGTGCCTGATCATTGACGACATAATCGGGCAGCATGGCGATACCGATATCGGCCAGCACGGCGCGTTTAAGCGCATAGATATTGTCGATCAGCATAACCGGATCACGCGGCGGCAAACCGGCACGCCCGGCAGTGATCAGCCAGTTGATTTCCTTCAGATAATCCGGCGCAGGCCCGAAAGCAAGAATCCTGTGTTTGTTCAAATCCTTGAGTTTGCGCGGAATTCCGTGTTCTTTCAGATAGTTCGGCGAGGCGTAGATGTGGTTGTGAACCGTAAAGAGCTTGCGCTGGATAAGCCCCTGCTGCACCGGCTGGCGCAGTCTTATGGCGATATCGGCCTTGCGGGTCTGCAAATCCAGCTCCTCATTCACCAGCAGAAGCTGCAATTTAACATCAGGGTAGAGCTTGACGAACTCGGCCATGCGCGGCGTCAGCCACACCGAGCCCAGCCCGACCGTCGCCGTGACCCGCAAGGGGCCAAAGGGTTTCTCGCTGCTGTCGGCGAGGCGGGTTTTGGTGTTCTCAAGCTTGTCGAGGATTTCCCACACCGTCTTGAACAAAAGCTCGCCCTGCTCGGTCATCACCAGCCCGCGCGCATGGCGGTTGAACAGCGGAACGCTCAAATCCCGCTCCAGCGCCGAAATCTGGCGGCTGACGGCGGATTGGCTCAGATTCAGGGTTTCACCGGCCCTGGTGAAGCTCCCCGCCTCGCCAACCGCATGAAACACGCGCAATTTATCCCAGTCCATCATGCTTCCCTCAATAACCTCTGCAATTGCACCGGTTCTTGCGACCGGATTGCACAAATACTCTGAACTATGGCGGGTTTGGGCGTCCGGGTAAAGCCATGTTCATAGGCCACAACCTGCAAATCCCCCCGCACCGCATCTAACATCTCACCCGGTTTGAGAAGAAAATCAGGATTTGCCGGACGGCCGTAAGCCTCGTTGCCGCGCGCAAAGGTCTCGAACAGCAAAACCCCGTTCCCGCCAACCGCGGCGACGATTTGGGGCACTAACGGCCGGAAGAGATAATTGGTGACGATTACGGCGTCAAAACGGCGCTCACCCAGCGGCCAGGGCGAGCCGTCTTCAAGATCAGCCTCCATGCACTCGGCGCCCTCAAGCCCGGCAACGGCGCTGATATCCTTATCGAGCGCCGTGACCTTGCAGCCAAGTTGCAGCAAAAAGCGCGTATGGCGCCCCTTGCCGCAAGCCAGATCAAGCACCCTTGCGCCATCGCGAAGCAACGGCGCAAAACGGCAGATCCACGCCGATGGCGCCATCACGTCGTTGCCATTTCACCATGGCGGTAATCATTCAGAGCCTGATTAAGCTCGCCCGCAACCGCTTCGGGCTCACCGATATCGGAAACCCGGTAACTCCGCCCGTCCCGGGTTTCAACCACTATCTCGCCAACGCCGAATTTGCGGCCGATAAAATTCTGCACCAGACGGATACTGGCAATATCGTCAAGGGGGATCTGGACATGGGCCAGCCGCGGCCAGCCGCGCGCCAGACAAATCTCGGGCCCGGCCATAGCGATCCATACCGAATTGTAACGCAAAAAGCCGTAAACCAGCAGCAGGGGCGAGCCGATGGAAAAAACCAGGATGCAAATCCGCGCCACCACCCCGTCGCCGCGCCCCAGAAGAACAAGCACCAGCCACATGAGACCATAAATCAAAGCCACCAGCGCTGCCGGTGCAAAAAGCGTCCAATGCGCCTTACCGCGTGCCCAACCCCTGCCCTGCATAAGCCCTCCCTGACTGAGTCCGGCCCGCGATTTCAACCGGCTCCCGGCCAAACTTTACAGCGAAAAGCAAATCTGTGAAAGAGGGCTTTGATCCACAAAAAGGTCGAAACGCATTTATTGCGGCAGGTCAAAAAAGGTTGTGTTTCTGGCCAGATTGCGTGTGGTTACCGCCAGTGAAGGGCCCTGCACCGCCGGACCTGCGGCAATATAGCCGATAACCGTGCCGTTCGGCCCCTGCCGCGCCCGCCCGTACCCGGCCATGGCGGCGCCGTTCTCGATCCGGTAAGGAACGCTGATTTCACGATAGGAGACGAAAGGTTCGGCTGTCGGGCTCAGGGTGATGCCATTGGCCAGCCGGATCGGTTCGCGGAACAGTTTCTTGAGTTCTTTCTTGTCCATCTTGCGCGCAAAAACGAAAATAAACGCCTTGTTGTCCGGCGTCATGACAAACATATCGAGATTTTCCGGCAACATCCCGTGCCAGCCCATGGGCATGGTAAACCCGACACCAACGCCGGCCACCTCAAGATATTCCCCGCCCGAATAACTCTTTCCCTTTTCTATGGTCACAGCCCCGGACATAGCCGAAGAGGTCACAAGAGCAACAACAAAGACACCGATCAAAGACAGGATTCGCAAATCACACCCTCCTAGCATTGGATACACCACGGTCACGCAGGCGTTAAGAAGCTGTTAACCGTGATATAGTCCCGTTATCCCTCCCAAGACGACGAAAGACTCAACATCTCTGCATGAGCCAGAGTTGCATATTCCTATGGCTGGTAAAAAAGCACAAGAAAAAACTGTATATAATAATATTATAATATATTAATGCTTGAGGCCGGCTCGATGGCCGGCCTCTTGCTGGTACGGACGGAACAAACAGTTACCCGGAGACTAGTTTCTTCCTCTGCCGGTTCCACTGCCTGCGCCCGTTTCATCATCGCCGACAGGGCCATGCGTCGGATCAGCCAGGATGCCGGGAGGATGATCCGTCGGATTTCTCCAGATGAGTATCGTTTTTTGATCGTCACATGAGCAATCGAGGCTTTTTTTATCGCAGATAACCTTCAGATCCTGACTGTTGCAAAGAAGGACGAACTCGTCCTTGTTATAGATCCGTTTCCGCTCCTTTGCATCGACGCTTGTCGCAACGGCCATCAGGCTCATGGCGGCAAAAACCGCACTGAATACGCAAATCTGAAAGGTGCTGCGGGATGTTATGAGTGTTCTGGTCATGATTTCCTCCAAAATCGGGGTTTCTTGCTGAATTGCATTAACCTTACCAAAGCCAGACTGAACCTGCCGTGTAGACATCGTTAGGTATTTGTTCATTTGAACGCGCCGCACTATATTGCCCTCATGTCACGCGGATTTTCAGAAAGTATCGATAGCGCCGCCTTTGTGCCGCACCGCCCCCAGCGCCCGGAAAAAACCGAGGGCGGGCGGGCGCTGGAACTGGTGAGCGAGTTTGAGCCGGCGGGCGATCAGCCCGAAGCCATCGCCGAACTGGTGAAGGGGCTGAAGGATAACGAGCGCACCCAGGTGCTGCTCGGCGTTACCGGCTCGGGCAAGACCTACACCATGGCCAAGGTGATCGAGCAAACCCAGCGCCCGGCCCTGATCCTGGCCCCCAACAAAACTCTCGCCGCCCAGCTTTACGGCGAGTTCAGGAATTTCTTCCCCGATAATGCAGTGGAATATTTCGTTTCCTACTATGATTACTACCAGCCCGAAGCCTATGTGCCGCGCACTGACACCTATATCGAAAAGGAAAGCGCCGTAAACGAGCAGATCGACCGCATGCGCCATTCCGCCACCCGGGCGCTTTTGGAGCGCGATGACGTGATCATCGTCGCCTCGGTGTCCTGCATCTACGGCATTGGCTCGGTGGAAACCTATTCCACCATGACGGTGACGGTGAAAACCGGCGCGGATACCCCGCGCCAGCAACTTCTCGCCGATCTCGTCGCCCTGCAATACCAGCGCAACGACATGGCGTTTCAGCGCGGCACCTTCCGTGTGCGCGGCGACAGCATCGAGATTTTTCCGGCCCATCTGGAAGATCGCGCCTGGCGTATTTCATTGTTTGGCGACGAAGTTGAGCGTATTGACGAATTTGACCCGCTCACCGGCGAGAAAAGCGCCAAACTGGATGCGGTTAAAATCTACCCCAACTCACATTACGTCACCCCGCGCCCCACCCTGCAGCAGGCGATCAAGGGCATCAAGGCCGAGCTGCGCAAGCATCTGGACGTTCTGAACGCCGAAAACCGCCTGCTGGAAGCCCAGCGTCTTGAACAACGCACCATGTTCGATCTGGAGATGATCGAGGCCACCGGCGCCTGCGCCGGGATCGAGAATTATTCGCGCTACCTCACCGGCCGCGCGCCCGGTGAGCCCCCCCCCACCCTGTTTGAATATCTGCCCCAAAACGCCATCGTCTTCACTGATGAGAGCCATGTCACCATCCCGCAGCTCGGCGCCATGTACAAGGGCGATTTCAAGCGCAAGACCACACTGGCCGAGTTCGGTTTCCGCCTGCCCTCATGCCTTGATAACCGGCCGTTGAAATTTGAGGAATGGGACGCCATGCGCACCAGCACCATCTGCGTCTCCGCCACGCCGGGCCCATGGGAGATGAACCAGACCGGCGGCGTTTTCGCCGAACAGATCATCCGCCCCACCGGCCTGGTGGACCCCGATATCATCATCCGCCCCGCCACCACCCAGGTTGACGATCTGCTCGACGAATGCCGCCAGGCAGCGGCAAAAAGCCAGCGGGTTCTGGTCACCACCCTGACCAAGCGCATGGCCGAGGATCTCACCGAGTACATGCACGAAACCGGCATACGCGTGCGCTACATGCATTCGGATATCGACACGCTGGAGCGCATCGAGATCATCCGCGATCTGCGCCTTGGTGTTTTTGACGTGCTGATTGGCATCAACCTGCTGCGCGAGGGGCTTGATATCCCCGAATGCGCCCTCGTCGCCATTCTCGACGCCGACAAGGAGGGCTTTTTGCGCTCGGAAACCTCGCTGGTGCAAACCATCGGCCGCGCCGCCCGCAACGTCGATGGCCGCGTCATCCTTTACGCCGATAAGGTCACCGGCTCCATGGACCGCGCCATCACCGAAACCATCCGCCGCCGCGAAAAACAGACCGCCTGGAACAGCGCCAATGGTATAACCCCTGAATCGGTACGCAAGAATATCGACGATATCCTCGACAGCGTCTATGAGCAGGACCACTTTACCCCCGATGCCGGATTTGCCGAAGATGGCCATATGGTCGGCCATAACCTGAAAGCCCATATGGACGATCTGGAAAAACGCATGCTCACCGCCGCCGACAATCTTGAGTTTGAAGAGGCCGCAAGGCTGCGCGACGAAATCAAGCGTCTTTCCGACAACGAGTTGCTTCTCGCCAATAACCCGCTCACCCGCCAGAAATCAGCGCCGCGCTCGCAAGGCGGCCGTCCCGGAACCCGCACCTACAAGAGTAAGAGCAAAACCAAAGGGGTAAAAGCTTACCGCAAACCGTAAGGTTTTGGCGGATTGCTCCGGATCGGGTAAGGTGGCCGTTCAGCCGCAACAACAGGAGGCCCGAATGATCCCCGCCCGCAATCTCGCCGGTCTCAGCCTGCTTATCCTTGCCGCCTTGTCGGGCGCGCCCGGAACCGCAATCGCCGGAACCAGCCTGTGGTCCCATAACGGCTCGGTCATGGAATGGTATTCCTCCGGCCCGTATCGCCGGATCAGCTATTACAACCCGCGCCCCGGTCTCGCCGTTGCTCCCGGCACGGTGCTGTTCGAGGGCCAGCGCCGCGGCAATATCATGTCCGGCACCGCCTATGTCTTCAGCCGTGGCTGCCCGCCCGCCCCCTATGAGGTCTCCGGCAACATCAACCCGGCCAGCCAGACCCATGTCGTCCTCTATGGTGCCGCCCCCATCCGGGCCAGAGGCGGTTGCCAGATTACCGGCTACTCCGGCAACAGCACCAATGCGCGGCTGGAATTCAATTATCTGCGAAGGATGTAGGTCAGGCGACCCGCATCCGCTCGACCAGAAACGCGGTATAGGCCTGATCGGTGCCCAGAATGTGGTTTTTCAGCCAGTCGACGAGGAAATCGAGAACCTCCTGACCGATTTCGGCATTGCCCGCCTCCCAGTCACCCTTGAGCTCAAGAACCTTCTCCAGCAGATCGTTATGCTGCTGCCGATGCGCCGCAGCATCGGGGTAGTCATACATTTCAAACAAATCTTCCTCGTATTTGAAATGAACATCCGTGTAATCGGCAAGCGTATCAAATATTGCGCCAAGCAATCTATCACTGCTATTGGCGTTGACCGCCATATCCATAAGATTTATCGCACGAACCAATATCATGTGCTGTTTGTCGATCATTTCAATACCGACACTGAAACTGTCATCCCATTCAAAAAGTGCCATTATCGTGCCTTTTGCTTTGATACCTGTCTTGTCATTTACTTCCTGCCCCCAATACCATGAACAGGGGGCGATTCGTTACCCTAGCGGGAATGAATACCAAAACCCTCAGGGTCTTGATGATCCGGATTCCTCTCTGAGCGCGGAAAGACGTTTTGAGGCGTCCTCATGACCCTTTCTGGCGGCGAAATAATACAGAACCTTGGCCTTCACCAGATCCGGCTTCACGCCGAGAACGCTCCTGATCTTGCCCAGATAAAGCGGATCATAAGTTTGCGCCAGTTTAAAAGCCGCCTCGGCGCTGCCGCTGCTCACGGCGTAATCCAGCACATTGCGCGCCGAAACAATATCGCCCTGGTCCATCAGCTGGTTGGCCCGCTCGATCAGCTCTTTTTGCTCCGGCGAGGTCAGCACGGGTGGCGAGGCAGGGGCCGGACCCGGCGCTTTGGCCGCCGCGAGCGCCTCTTCGCTGGCCCTGGCGGGAGCATCGGGCGCGGCAATCACCACCTTGAATTTTTCCCTTTCCGTCAAATCGCCCGCCGCATCCATCAGGGAAACCGTAACGTCAAACTCACCCGCATAGTCCTGCGGCGAGGTCAGGGTCAGGCGCAAGGTATCCCATACGGTCATAACCCACTCGCCCTCTTCGGTGCGTTTTCCCGCCGAGAGCTTGAAATTTTCCGGTATGCCCACCAGCACGATCGCCGTTTCCGGCTTGATGCTTGCACCGGTCATATTGATCTTGAGATCAACCCTGGCGCCCGGCTTGCCGGAGACGATGCGCATTTCAGGCGCCGGGGCGGCGGCAATTTTCGGCGCGGCCGCTGCGGGACTTGCCGTCTCTGCCTCTTTCACCGACGCGGCGACTACCGCTTCAGGCGCCGGAGCCGCCGGCGGCGTTGTCATTTGCGTTTCAATCGCAGGAGCGGCAATCTTCATCTTCACGCCTTGCTGATAGGTGGAAAAATAATATCCGCCCGCTCCGGCGCCGATGATTAGCAGAACGATGAAAGCGCCGGCAAACATATAGCCCCATCCGCTTGAGCGCGGCGCGACAACCGCAGGCTGGGTGACCGGCATCGGCACAATATCATGCTCGTGTTTCAGCACATTGATATCCTGTTTCAATTCGGTCAGCATGCCATAAAGATGCTCTTCCCCACCGCGGGATGAAGAGGCGGTCTCCGCTTTCAAAACCTTGATATCGCCCTTCAGATCGGCAAGAAGTTCATAAAGATGCTCCTCACCCTCGGCAACGCCATGGCGTTCCTGCTCTGATTTGAGCACATTGATATCGCTTTTCAAATCAGCCAGAAGACCGAAAAGATGTTCCTCGCCCTCCGGGATTGCCGGGCTTGCATGTTCGGCTTTCAGGGTGTTGATATCATTTTTCAGATCCGCCAGAAGCGCAAACATATGCTCCTCGCCTTCTGGAACAGATGGCGCGCCTTGTTCCGCCTTCAAGGTTTTGATATCACTCTGAAGCTCGGCCAGAAGCCCGAACATATGCTCCTCGTTCTCTGAGACGCGCGGCGGCTCGCTCTCGGCTTTCAAGTCCTGAATGTCTTTTTTCAATTCGTCGAGCATCTCGAACATCTGCGCTTCCTCGCCCGGAACCGCCGTTTGCTCCTGCTCGACCTTGAGCACTTTGATATCATCTTTCAAAGCCGCCAGAAGATCATATAAATGCGTCTCCTCATCCCGGGGCGCGGCCTCGACCTCTTCTTGCTCCTCCTTCAGGGCCGAAATATCCTTCCTCAGATCAAGCAGCAGCGCACGCAGGTTTTCCTCCTCCACCGTTTCCGCTGCCGGAACATTGTCATCTTGCGCAAGCTCCCCCTTGTTGTGAGGCAGGGCGAAGATATTGCTTTGATTTTCAATGTCCTTGGAAAGCAATTTCGATCTCGTCATTTTCTCTTCCTTTTTTCCCCCACTGGCCTGTGATCCGGCCTTCCCGAAAGGGATCTCGCCCTCTGGACCACTCTTGGCCGATTTCGCCTTGCCTGCGCTCTCATCCGGCTGCGTTTTCCCGGCACGGCCCGTTTTCCGGGGGGTTGTTTTTGCACCCCTGTTGTGTTTTCGGGTCTTGTCCATGGTCAACTCCACTTAATCTTTCAAATTCCTCTCCGGCGTATCCCCTGTTTGACCCTTTTCAGCCCGCTTGCGCCCGTTTCAATGGCAACCTCATTGCAATATGCTCAAGAAGCCGGTTTTAGCTTCCCGTTGTTTTGCGGCTTTGCACCGTCATCACCTTGCTGTTGTTTCAAAACCTGTTCCAGAATACGCTGCGCCGGCGCAAAACGTTCCCATCCCGGCACCGTGGCGGCAACACTCATCTCGCGCCATTTCCTGTGCCGCGGCGGCTGTTTTAATTTATTCCGCTTGGAGAAAAACGCCTCGATGAAGCGTTTCACTTTAAAATAGCGCCCTGATTTTTTGGTCCATTTATAAACCGCCAACACCGTCCCCACCGATATGGTGGGGATACTTAAGCCTTTCGGGATAAGCTCGGGATAGTCAAGATGGGTAAAGGAGGCCGGCAGATAAGCCTCCCGCAGCGGCTTGGCGTAATCAACGGGCAGCAAATGGAGCCCCCGCCCCGCCTTGAGGGAAAGGATGGAACCGGCCGGTTTTCCCATCACAAAGGCCGCCGCCGCAATCTCGCCCGTCCTGACTTTTTCAAGCGCCAGCGCCGGATCAAAGTGAACCGGCAGAACCTCGATACCCAGATTATCGAAAACCGCCGAGGCGGTAATAAAAGCGCCGCTTCCCCTGACGCCAAGGCTCACCTTGCGGCCATTCAAATCCTGGATCGTGCGGATTTGCGGTCCGGCGACAATATGAAGCTCCTGATTGAACAGCTTGGCAATATAGTTGATGCGCGTATTGATATTGGGATGCACCTGATTTTTTTTGATAAAGGCGAGAACATCGGACTGCACGATCCCCACATCTATGCCCCTGAGATAGAGAATATCATCGATATTCTGTAACGAGCCCTGCCCGACAATCGGCAGGATTCGCAGCGTTTCGCCGTCATTGAGGACAGCGGCCAGATCAGCGGCGATGCGCAGATAAGTTCCCCCGAAGCTGCCCGATATCACGCCCACGGTACCGTTATTGATACGGGTGATATTCTGGGCTTTCGTGCCGCGCGCCTCCGCCGCAGGACCGGCGGACAAAAACACCGCCACCGCGACCATCACCGCAAGGACGCGAAACACCACTCTCAATACCGCAAGTTTACTCAAGGAACTCTCACACTACCTGACTGAGTATATCCTGCCTGTCTGTACAGATCAGGACGGACCAGCAATCACGCCTCAAAACGATCATTTACCCAGCTCCGCCGCCGCCATTATGATCCATCATTTTCCCGTGCACAAACCAAACCCTAAACAATGGTTAACGGCCCGTTTCCGCCGCCGGTGTTATGGCGGATAACAACATGGCCACATTCACCTTGCCCCGCGCATCTTTCAGCACATCCGGCGCGGCTTCCGCCGGAAGCTCCGCCAGCGCATTTTCCAGCATAAGCTCGACATCTCGCAGTGCTTTGCCCTGACGGGCCGCCGCGGCAACCAGTTTTGTCATTCTGGCCCGCAATACAGAGGCGGGATCGCCGCCGCTTGCCTTTGCCTCTGGTTGCTTCCCAAGCGCCACAACCGCCAAAACAACCGATTTTGTTAATGAATCCAGTGATTCAATCTTCCCGTCCGGTAAATCCGGAGCTTTAACCGGCCCTGCAGCCACCTTCTCCGGCGCGGTCGCGCCTTGAACCGGCGCCTCCGGGGTGCCGCCCGAGACAGCCCGAGCCTTGTCCGGCGCCGCCAATATCTCAACCACCGGCGCTGTAACCGGTTCGGCAACAGCTTTGGCCGCACCGCGCTCCGCCAGCCCGGAATCGGACAAAACCTCTTTCAGCGCCTGTTCGGGTTGTAAATCCGCCTTCAGGCCGGCTGCCGAATCGGCCATGACAGGCACAGCCCCACTCCCCGCCGCGCCGCCGGGCGCAATATGGGCATTTTCCCCTGCGGCAATACGGCTCACATCCTTGTCGATTGCGGATATCACCTTGTCCGCCGCTTCATCCGGAACCGCTTCTCCCGCGGTTTTTTTCGCGATTGTAATCTTCGGAACGGCAACAATGGCTTCTTTCTGCCCGAGGGAATAAAAGCCGTAACCGGCGATGCCCATGGAGACGGCGCCCACAACAACAACAGCAAAAATCAGCGCCTTGTTGCGGCGCGGCGGGATTTCACCGCTCTCGAACCATTCATATTCCATAACGGCGGTTTTTCGCCCTGAGTTCGACATCGTACTCAGCATGGCGTTGATGGATTCTCTTGAGGCGTCCGCCCAGTCGCTGTTTTCGCCAGCGGGGTGCGGATTTGCGGCGGCAGAGCCTATGGTCGTGCCGAAATTTGCATCATCTGCGTCAGGATCGTCCTTCCTGCTGTACATATCGGCAAGGCTTTGGGTGATTTCGTCCAGACGCAACGCATCCGGCGCCTTGTTTCCCCAATTCCCCAAATTGCGCATTCCCTGCAATTGCTCTGAATCTCTCGACTGATTCAAGGTTTTTACTCCACTGGCCAGCATTCGTGCAATCCCGAACGCTATCCCCGACCCCACTCGACAATACAGCCTCTCGAAAAAACCAGTCAAACCACAACTGTACATTGAGTTAATGTTGTGTGGCTTTCTGTGATAAAATTTTCTCTGTTACGGCAATAGCCATATAAATTTGCCCATATTGTGGCAATGGCGTCCTGTATCGAGTGAATGCCCCTCTTTTACCCTCTGCCTTACCTTTGCAAAGAAAGAGGCAGGCCGCACAGCGCCTGGCTTGCCGGCCCGAAAAAAATTGGCGATCCCGGCAGGATTCGAACCTGCGACCTGCGGATTAGAAGTCGGAACATGTTATCCCTTTCAATCCCTCCTGTCTACTATAAACACTAGCTAAATCAGGCCTTTGTCGCTATTCTTTCCCTTAGCAGCCCTCGTGCACCCTTGGACCACCCGGTTTGGAAACGGTTCGGGAATTGCGAGATATACGGTTTGGAAAGGAAATTTAGCATGCCTGAACGCTTGACGGAAGGCTATATCAAGGGATTGCAGTATCAGGGCAAGCCTTTTGATGTGCGCGATACCAAGGTCACCGGGTTTATGGTGACCATCAACAAAAAAAGCAAATCCTATAAGGTCCAACGCGACCTCTGGAAAGGTCAACACGGTCGCAGAACGCTGGTCAAGACCGTTCGCCATACGCTTGGCACAACAAACGAGCTTTCTCTGGAAGATGCGCGGACAAAAGCAATCGCCATCCTTGAACAAATTAAATCTGGCATTGATCCCAACGCACCGGCAATCGACCCTGAAGCCGATGCAGGAACGTGGACCGTGCGGCGGATGTATGAAGAATACACCGCTGATATGCGTTCTCGCGAATGCGCGGAACGCACCATTGCCGACATGATGGACCGGCTCGAACGGTATCTATCTGATTGGGCAAATGTTTCCATTGCCGATATAAAGCGCTCAATGGCGCGTGAGGAACACCGGCGCATCACCAAAGACCATTGCCCCCGTTGCGCCAATCAAGCAATGCGCGATTTCCGGGCAGGCTATAATTTTGCCCTCAAGGTTGTGGACGACCCGGACTCTCTACCCGGTAATCCGGTTGCGGCGGTCACCTTCAATAAGGAGCGGGCAAGCAACCGTGTCATCATGCCAGATGATCTTGCTGACTGGTGGCGCAGGGTTCAGGCTCTACCCAATCCTTTGCGCCGCGACATGCATACCCTTGGGCTATTGTCAGGACTGCGCCCCGGCACACTCGTATCGCTGCGCCGTGAGTGGGTTCACCTTGGGCAGAAGACAATAAGCATCCCGAGAATGAAATCTGGCCGCTCGTTCGACTTGCCATTATCCTGGCGAATGGTCGAACTGGTTGAACAGATAATGCAAACAAGCGAAGTCCTGTTTCCAAAAGCGCCGTGGCTGTTTCCCACCAGATCAAGCAAGACAGGAAATATTATCGCCACCCAGGTTTGGAAAGAAAAAAGCCTTCCCAGTGAAACCGGCCACATTTTGCGCCATACCTATCGCACCCTTGCCCAGCGGGAGGGAATTGACCCGGTAAATGCCCGTCTTCTGCTCGACCATACAGTGCCGGGAATTGATGGCGTGTATATCCACAAGAGCGCATTATTTGACTCATTGTTGGCTGAACAAGAAAAAATGTCTGTGGCTATCTCAAATCTGTTGAGACAGGAATAAGGCTCCTTAAACAACTACGAATAGTTGAATTGATCTATTTACCTCCATTAATCTGATGGAGACCTCTGAATTTACCGTATTTCCCGTCTATCCGCTCTTTTTCGACGTCCATGAGCGGCGTGTTTGGTCATTCTGATCGGTATTTTCGCCGGTTTCAACCGGTTTTCGCCTGATTTGGCTGATTCAAGGCA
>JAJRYE010000009.1 GCA_024275895.1 Alphaproteobacteria bacterium
ATGAAAGAAACCGCAAATTTCCGTAGTTTTCGGACGTCATTCCTGCGAAGGCAGGAATCCAGAACGGGTTTTCAGTTTGTGGATAGCTTTTATTGGATTCCTACCTTCGCAGCAATAACGAATTCGATTTGCTGTATCTATATGAATACATTGTGATATTTTGAGTGATGGTCGAAGTGCACCGTTATTAAGACCTCCAGAATATTATGCGATTGCCCTAGCCCTTTCGCAGTCACCTTCAGGACGCGGCGGATACCGGCATGCGGCCTGAATCTTATTTATTCTTGAAACGCGGCGTTCTTTTTTCAATGAAGGCGCTCATGCCTTCCTTCTGGTCCTTGGTGGCGAACATGGACTGGAACAGGCGCCGCTCGAAACGGATGCCTTCGGCAAGGCTGGTTTCCTGCGCCCGGTTGACGGACTCCTTGGTCATCATCACGATGGGAGCGGAAAAACCGGCGATTTTATTGGCGATCTTGAGCGCCTGCTTGACCAGATCGTCGGCGGGGAAAACCCGGCTGACAAGCCCCGCCTGTTCGGCTTCAGCCGCGTTCATCATCCGCCCGCTGAGGCACATATCCATGGCCTTGGCCTTGCCGATCAGCCGGGTGAGCCGCTGGGTGCCGCCGGCACCCGGCATGATCCCAAGGGTAATTTCGGGCTGGCCGAATTTGGCCGTCTCGGCGGCGAGAATAAAATCACACATCATCGCCAGTTCGCAGCCGCCGCCGAGCGCATAGCCGGCAACCGCGGCGATAACCGGTTTGCGGATATTGGCGATTCTGTCCCATTCGGAAAGGAAATTTTGCGAATAGGCCTCGATATAGGTTTTGTCCATCATCTCCTTGATATCGGCGCCGGCGGCAAACGCCTTTTCGCTTCCGGTAATGACAATACAGCCGATGCGTTCATCGGCCTCAAAGTTCTTCAGGGCGGCGTTAAGCTCCCCGATCAACTCCGAATTCAGGGCATTGAGCGCATCAGGCCTGTTGAGGGTGATGAGCCCCGCCTGTCCTTTTGTGTCCACAATGAGGGTCTCATATGCCATTTTATTCTCCCGGAATATTTTGAGCCTTGTTTTTTACTCCTTGCGGCGGAACAAGGCAACAGGGCGTTTTTGGCCTATTTTTGACATTCGGGGCAATAGAAGCTTGAGCGGCCCGACTGGGTGACTTTCACCACCATCGCGCCGCAGCCCTGTCTCGGGCAGGGTTTGCCGCTGCGGCCATAAACGGCAAAGCTGTGTTGAAAATAGCCCAGCTCGCCATCGCTTTTCGCATAGTCCCGCAGGCTCGATCCGCCTGCTTTTATGGCGTCATGCAGTACGCTTTTGATGGCGGCGGCAAGGCGTTCGGCCCGTGCCTGCGCTGCCCCGCCCCGCGCCAGGACAGAGGCCGGGCGCAGCGGCGAGAGCCGGGCGCGGTAGAGTGCCTCGCAGACATATATATTGCCAAGCCCGGCAATAATGCGCTGATCGAGCAGAAACGATTTAAACGGTGTGCGCCTTGCTTTTGCCGCCGCGGCAAGAAACGCCCCGTTCATGGCGTTGCCCAGCGGCTCGATGCCCATGGCGGCGAGCAACCGGTGGTTTTGCCAGTCCCGGTCCCTGATAATATCCATGACGCCAAAGCGGCGCGGGTCGGTATAAACCAGCGCGGCGCCGCCTTCAAAGTGGAAAACAATATGATCATGCCGGCCCCGCTCCTGACCTGAAGCACCGCTCTCCAGAACCGTGAAACGGCCCGACATGCCCAGATGGCAGAGCAGATAGCCCTTGTTTTCAAGCTCGATAAGCAGATATTTGCCGCGGCGCAGGAAAGCGCCAAGCCTGACCCCGATCAGATGGGCGGCAAAATCAGCGGGCAGGGGAAAACGCAGCTTGTCGCGGTGCATCTCCACCCGGGCGATTGTGCGGCCCGAAAGAGCCGCTTCAAGTCCGGTGCGGACCGTTTCAACTTCGGGCAATTCCGGCATGGGAGGATACGTCCTTTATAAATGTCAGATCTTCAAGTATGACAAGCGTAGCGCGCAAGGTGAAGCTGCGCTATGTTCAATCGCATTTTATGCACCTGGTTGATGAGGAGCTTGTTAAATTGGCGGTCACGAATGCAGACAAGGCGCAGCCGAAAGAAACCCATTTCGGTTTCAGCACGGTTCAGGCCGAGGCGAAAGAAGGGCTTGTTCATGATGTCTTCGCCAAGGTCGCCGGGCGCTATGATCTGATGAACGATCTGATGTCGGGCGGGCTGCACCGGCTGTGGAAAGACGCCATGGTGAGCTGGCTGGCTCCGCCCGTCGGTGCGCGCAGCTGGCGTCATATCGATGTGGCGGGCGGCACCGCCGATATCGCCATGCGGGTTCAGGAACTGGCCGGGATCAATGCCCGCTCCCTCGTTCTGGATATCAATCCGCATATGCTGCTAGAGGGTTTGTCGCGGGTGGAAAAAAGCGGGCTTGCCCCTAAAATCGGCTTTGCCGCCGGGAATGCCGAAAAACTGCCCCTCGACGACAACAGCGCCGATGCCTGCACCATCGCCTTTGGCATTCGCAATGTCACCCATATTGACAGAGCTCTGTCGGAATCCTTTCGGGTGCTCAAGCCCGGCGGCCGGTTTTTATGCCTTGAGTTTTCGCAGGTTGACGTGCCGGGGCTGGATAAAATCTATGATGCATTTTCCTTTACCTGCATTCCGGCCATCGGTAAGGTTGTGACCGGGGATGGCGCGCCTTACCGTTATCTGGTGGAGAGCATCCGCAAATTTCCCGATCAAGAAAATTTTGCCGCAATGATCCGGAATGCCGGATTTTCACGCGTTAAATACCGCAATCTGACCGGCGGCATCGCGGCGCTGCATTCAGGCTGGAAGATCTAGGAGGTTTTGGCCTTGAGTGTATGGGGCGATGTTGCAAACCTTGTCCGGCTGGTGAATATGGGCCGGGTGCTGGCGCGCCATGATGCGCTGATGGAGCTGGACGCGCTGGGCGAGCCGCCGCTGGTCATGCGGGCGGCGCGCAAGGTGCTGCGCGTGTTTTCTCCCGGAGCAAAAGCGCAAAACGAAGATGAGGGTCCGCTGGCGGCGGCATTGACCGAGCTTGGTCCCTCACATATCAAATTTGGCCAGTTTCTGGCCACGCGGCGCGATATTGTCGGCGAGCAGATTGCCGAGGAATTATCGCATCTTCAGGACAAGCTGCCCCCCTTTGATCAGGCGCTGGCGCTTGAGGAAATTGATGAGGGGCTGGGCGAGCCGCATGAAAAGCTGTTTAAAACCATAGGCCCGGCCATCGCCGCCGCCTCAATCGCCCAGGTTCACAAGGCGCAGGTTGAGGATGAAAACGGGCTGCGCAACATTGCGGTCAAGGTGCTGCGCCCCGGCATCGAAGAGCGCTTCAGGCGTGATATCTCGGTTTATTATACCGCTGCGAGGCTGATTGAGCGGATTTATGCCCCCGCACGGCGTCTGCGCCCCATCGCGGTGGTTGAGACTATGGCGCATTCGGTGGAACTGGAGATGGATTTGCGCCTTGAAGCGGCGGCCATTTCCGAAATGGCGGAAAATACTTCCCGGGATGATGATTTTTCCGTGCCCGAAGTTGACTGGAGCCGCACATCGCGCCGGGTTCTGACAACCGAATGGATCGACGCCATCCCCCTGAACCGGATTGACCTGATCAGGGAAGCCGGGATTGATCTTCAAAAACTGGCCGATACCATCATCCGCTCCTTTTTGCGCCACGCCATGCGTGACGGGTTCTTTCACGCCGATATGCATCAGGGCAATCTGTTCGCCGATAAGGACGGCCGGGTGATTGCGGTTGATCTGGGCATTATGGGGCGCCTCTCGCTCAAGGACCGGCATTTTCTGGCCGAAATCCTCTACGGCTTTATTCACGGCGAATATATGCGCATATCAAAGGTCCATTTTGACGCCGGCTATGTTCCCAAACACCAGTCCATCGAAACCTTCGCCCAGGCTCTGCGGGCCATAGGCGAGCCCTTGCTGGGCAAACAGGCGGAAGATATTTCCATGGCCAGCCTTCTGGGGCAGTTGCTCAGCGTGACCGAGCAGTTTGATATGGAAACCCAGCCCCAGCTCATCTTGCTGCAAAAAACCATGGTGGTGGTGGAGGGGGTAGCGCGCAATCTCAATCCGGATCTGAATATGTGGAATTCAGCCGCGCCGGTGGTTGAGGAATGGATGCGGGCGCATCTGGGGCCCGAAGGCATCTTGCGGGAGGCGAAAAACAGCGCCGCCGCATTTGGAAATGCGCTTATCCATATGCCCGATATTCTTGATGATGCGCGCGAGGGCATGCAGCTTCTGGCGCAAATGGGCCGCAGCGGCGGCATTCACCTTGATCAGGCCTCTGTTGAGGCATTGGGCAAGAGCAGGCAATCAACGTCAAATTCATTTTCATTCTGGCTCGGTCTGGCCATCGTTCTGCTTACCGGCACCTGGCTGTTGTATTGAGTCGGGGCGCAGATATTCTTTCAGTTTCAAATGTATTTTTCAAAATCATCCCGAAACTCATATTTGGGGCTTGATTTACGGTCAATTAGTGTGAATTATACGCCCACGGCACGATAAGAAAAAATCTGAAGCGAGGCGTGCGTGTTTGCGGGTAAACGCATATTGCTGGTTATAGGCGGCGGGATTGCCGCTTATAAATCTCTGGAACTGGTACGCGGGCTGAAAAAGCGCGGCGCATCGGTGCGTGTTGTCCTCACCCGCGCCGCGAAGGCGTTCGTGACGCCGCTTTCCGCCGCTTCCTTGTCGGGTGAGAAGGTCTATGACGATCTGTTTGATCCGGGCGATGAAACGCAGATGGGGCATATCAATCTTTCGCGCATAGCCGATCTCATTGTTGTTGCCCCGGCCACGGCTGATCTGATGGCCAAACTGGCTCATGGGCTGGCCAATGATCTGGCCAGCACCTTGCTGCTGGCAACCGACACGCAGGTGTTGATGGCGCCGGCCATGAATGTGCGCATGTGGGAGCACGCCGCAACAAGGCGCAATGTGGCAAGCCTTGAGCGTGACGGTATTTTGTTCACCGGCCCCGCGGAAGGCGAGATGGCCTGCGGCGAGTATGGCTTTGGCCGCATGGCGGAGCCGGCGGATATACTCGCGGCCATGCAAAAAATCTTTGCTGAACGGGCAGCAGGCCAGCCGCTGAAGGGCCGGCGGATTATTGTCACATCAGGACCAACCCGTGAGCCGGTCGATCCGGTTCGTTTTTTATCTAACCGCTCATCGGGCAAGCAGGGCGCTGCGATTGCCGAATCTCTGGCGGTGCGCGGCGCGCAGGTGGCCTTTGTCACCGGTCCCGGAGCGGTGATCCCGGCGCATGAAAATATCAAGATTATCCCGGTCGAGAGCGCCCGCGACATGCTCGCGGCGGTCACCGCTGCGCTCCCTGCCGATGCGGCCGTTTTTGTCGCTGCGGTGGCCGACTGGCGGGTGGATGAGGTTGCGGCAAACAAGAAAAAGAAGGGCGCTGCGCTCGAAACGCTCCGGCTGGTCGAAAACCCCGATATTCTGGCCCATGTCAGCCGGTTAAAACCCGAGGCGCGCCCGCAACTGGTCATTGGATTTGCCGCTGAGACGGAAGATTTGCTTGCAAATGCTACTGAAAAACGCGCCCGGAAGGGCTGCGACTGGATACTTGCCAATGATGTCAGCCGGCCCGGCGTCATGGGCGGCGATGAAAACCGGATCACTCTCATTGATGAGGACGGCGCAGCGCAATGGCCTGAAATGCGCAAAACCGGGGTCGCGCAAAAGCTGGCAGATAAAATTGCCGCCGCCCTTGCCCCGGAAGGAAACAGCCGTTGAGCGGGGTCAGGCAAATCCGCATCCGGCAACTGGCGCATGGCGAGGGGCTGGAGCTGCCGCGTTATCAGACGCCGGGCGCCTCGGGGCTTGATCTTTGCGCCGCCTTGGCCGCCGGTGAGGTCTTGACCCTTGCACCTGGAGATATAGCCCTTGTCCCCACCGCTCTGGTGATGGAAATCCCGGGCGATATGGAGGCGCAGGTGCGTCCGCGTTCGGGGCTAGCAGCAAAATCCGGCATTACCGTGCTCAATGCCCCCGGCACCATCGATTCCGATTACCGGGGCGAGATCAAGGTCATTTTAATCAACCACGGCAAAGCGCCGCAGCCGATTGCGCGCGGGATGCGCATTGCCCAGCTTATCTTCCAGAAAATAGAAAAAGTCCGGCTGGTCGAAACCGGCGAACTGTCAACCAGTAAAAGGGGAACAGGCGGGTTTGGCTCAACCGGACATGGCAAAAGGGAAGGGGAGGAAAACAATCATGCTACGGGTAACCCGTAAAACTCTGCTGGCGCTGGAGGCGGTCACCGATGTGGCCTATAATTCAAGGCCCAATCCGGTGCGGGCACGCGATATTACCCGGCGTCAGGGGGTGCCGCAGCGCTATCTTGAGCAGGTCATGCAGCAGCTGGTGCATGTCGGCATTCTCAAGGGGGTCCGCGGCCCCCAGGGCGGCTATGTTCTGGCGCGCGAACGCCGCCGCATCACAGCCGGAGATGTGGTAAGGGCCGTCGCCTTTCTTGAAATCGAGGACGAACCCAAATTTACCGACAAATCGGATCTGGGAAAACTGGTTGTACATCCGCTGTGGAAGAATATGGAGGAGCAACTCCTGATCGGTCTCGACGCCATCACGGTCGAGGATTTGTGTCAAAAGGCCACCCAGCTGAAAATCGGCGTTCACGGTGATGAAAAAGAAAAACCCCATAAAGGGAGCGACTATTCAATTTGACGCCACAGGCAGGAAAGCAAAATCATGACGCAAACAACATTTTCACATTCGCAAATGCCCAAACATAACCGGATTTATGGCAGCATAACCCAGCTTATCGGCGCAACGCCGACGGTTCAGCTGGGCAAACTGGCCATTGCCGAGAACATCACATCACGAATTTTGCTAAAACTTGAATTTATGAACCCGCTCTCAAGCGTCAAGGACCGCATCGGCCTGAGCATGATCGAGGATCTGGAGCAATCGGGGAAACTGAAACCCGATTCGGTCATCATCGAACCCACTTCGGGCAATACCGGCATTGCGCTGGCCTATATCTGCGCCGCAAAAAATTACAAGCTGATCTTGACCATGCCGGACAGCATGTCGGTGGAACGGCGGCGCATGCTGGCCTTTTTAGGCGCGCAGATTGTGCTGACTCCGGCGGCCGAGGGCATGCGCGGCGCGGTTGACAAGGCGGCGGAGCTTGTGGAGGCAACGCCCGGTGCCATCATGCCGCAACAATTTGAAAATCCCGCCAATCCGGCCATTCACCGCATCACGACAGCCGAAGAAATCTGGGACGACACCAATGGCGAGGTTGATGTGATCATCTCCGGAGTGGGCACCGGCGGCACCATCACCGGGATCGGCGAGGTTCTCAAGGCGCGCAAACCGGAGTTGAAAATGGTTGCGGTCGAGCCCGAGGACAGCCCCGTCCTGTCCGGCGGCAATCCCGGCCCGCACAAGATTCAGGGCATCGGCGCCGGGTTTATTCCCGGCGTGTTAAGACAAGACCTCATTGACGACATCATCACCATCGGCAATGAGACCGCCTTTGAAATGGCGCGGCGCATGGCGCGTCTTGAAGGCATTCCGTGCGGCATATCCTCCGGTGCGGCGGTGGCGGCTGCGCTTGAGGTCGCGCGCATGCCCGGCATGTCGGGGAAAACCATTCTTGCAATCCTCCCCTCAATGGCGGAAAGATATCTCTCCACCCCCTTGTTTGAGGGCGTCTAGAGCACTTCTTAGAAAAGTGGAAACCGGTTTTCCGATAAGAAGTGCGGCAATAACAAAGAATTAGAGCCTGCTTTTGATTCAATCAAAACCGGATACTCTAGGTCTTTAGGGCGCGTTGCGCTTGATCTGATTCGGGAGCGGCCCGGTGCCGATTTAACACAACAGGCAATAAGGCGTATGAAGCGATGAGTTTCAGTGATGAAGAACTGGAGCGCTACGCGCGCCATATCATCTTGCATGATGTGGGCGGCGCAGGGCAGCAAAAGCTCAAAAACGCCCGCGTTCTGGTGATCGGCGCCGGCGGGCTGGGATCGCCGGTTCTGATGTATCTGGCGGCGGCGGGCGTCGGCACATTGGGGGTTATTGATGATGATGTGGTCTCCCTTTCCAATCTGCAGCGCCAGATTGTGCACAAAACGGAAAATATCGGCGAGCCCAAGGTTAAAAGCGCGGCGCGAACCCTGAAAGCCCTCAATCCCGATATCAAGATCGTGACCTATCAAGAACGTCTTACGGCGCGCAACGCGCTGGAGATCTTTGAGAATTTTGACCTGATCGCCGATGGCTGCGATAATTTCGATACCCGCTTCTTGGTCAATGATGCGTGTTTCTTTGCCAAAAAACCGCTGGTTTCAGCCGCTGTTGCCCAGTTTGAGGGCCAGATTGCCACTTACCGGGCTTTTGAAAACGACAAAACGGGCAATCCCAATCCCAGCTATCGCTGCTTGTTGCCGGAGACGCCGCCGCCCGGAATGATACCGGGCTGCGAGGAGGCCGGCGTTTTGGGGGTTCTGACCGGGATTATCGGCACCATGCAGGGGCTGGAGGTGATCAAGGAAGTGCTCGGGATCGGCACATCGCTTGTCGGCAAGCTTTTGATCTATGACGCTCTCAGCGCCGGTTCCACCCTGATTGACATTCCGTGGAATCCGGACAACCCCTTGAATGGCGTTAACCCGAGCCTGCACGATCTGTCCGTTCATGAAACGAAGGACAATGCCGATATTTGTCCGGCGCGCAATTGAGCGTCACGCGGCTTTGATGGCCGGTTTTTTCATTCGGCTTTTGATAATCGCCAGCAGTTTATCACGCACGCTTTGCTGTTTGTCCGGATTGGTGATCTTGTGGCCGAAACTGTCCTTGACATAAAAGACATCCACCACTTTTTCACCATAGGTGACGATATGGGCCGAGCCGATATTGAGGTTAAGCTCATACAATCCCTGGGTCAGGGCGTAGAGCAGTCCGGGCCGGTCGAGGCCATTGATCTCGATCAAGGTGAAGATATTGGACGAATCATTGTCGATAATCACCTGCGGCGCAATGGTGAAGGGACGGATTCGCCGTTTGCCGCCGCGCCGCGCCTTGAGGATATCCTCCAGCCTGACCTCGCCGCGCAAGACCTTCTCGATGGTTTGCGCCACCTGGCCAGCACGGCGGTTTTCATCGGCATCATCGTCAAACTGGCGGTAAATCGTGATGATATCAAGCGCGAAACCGTCCGAGGTGGTATGGACCTGAGCCCCTGAGATATCGGCGCCGCTGGCGGCGCAGGCGCCAGTGATGATCGCCAGCAGATGCGGATGGTCGGGGGTGTAAACGGTAAGTTCGGTCACGCCCTGGAAGGCGTCCGTTTTGGCGCTGATGGTGACCGGGGCGTCCTCGCTTCGCGCCTTGCGGATCAGTTCGGCATGGGCGATCTGTTTTTCAAGCGGCACATTGAGCAGATAAGCCTCGTAATGGGAATTGAGAACCAGCGCCGTATCTTCCTCACTCCAGTTTCCAAGCGCATCGGCCAGAATCTGCCGCGCCGAGCGGGCCCGTTCCTTACGGCTGATCTGGGTAATGCCGCCGCCCAGCAGCGGCTCGGCTTCATAAAACAAAGTCCGCAGCAACTGGCCCTTCCAGCCGTTCCAGACACCGGGGCCAACGGCCTTGATATCGGCAACGGTCAGGATCAGCAGCAGTTTCAGCCGCTCCGGGCTTTGCACTTTATGGGCAAAATTCTGGATGGTTCGAAAATCATGCAGATCACGCTCCTGCGCCACCCGGCTCATGAGGAGGTGATTTTCCACCAGCCATGCGGCGGTTTCGGTCTCGCCCGCCTCCAGACCGAGGCGGCGGCCCAGACGCTTGACGATCCTGGCCCCGGCGATGGAATGGCTTTCGGGCCTGCCCTTGGCGATATCATGGGCGAAAACGGCCAGAAACAGGGCCTTGCGGTTCTGGATGGTATGAATGACCGCATCGGCGAGCGGGTGTTCGCGTGTCAGCTCGCCGCGCTCAATTTCCGAGAGTACGCCAACGGCGCGCAGGAGATGCTCATCAACCGTGTAATGATGATACATGTTGAACTGCATCAGGGCGACAATACGGCCAAAATCATAAATAAAGCGCCCCAGCACTCCGGTTTCGTTCATATTGCGCAAAATGGTTTCCGGATCATTTTGCGTGGTGAGGATCTCTATGAACAGTCGGTTGGCTTCGCGGTTGTGGCGCAACGGCTTGTCGATAAGTTTCAGCGAACGTGAAATCAGTTTGACCGCTTTGGGATGCAGCAGGAGATTATGCCGGTCGGCAAGATAAAAAAAGCGGAGGAGATTGACCGGATCATTGGCAAATACATCATCGGATTCGATATTGATCCGCCCCTTGTCGATGATAAATCCGGGGGCCTGAAGTTGTTTGACGCCCTTGAAGCGCCAGGATTTGAAAAACCGGCTCAGACCCGGTGTTTCCTTCGCCTCTTCAAACTCCAGCGCGGCGCAGATAATGCGGGTGAGATCGCCGACGCTTTTGGCAATCAGGAAATAATGCTTCATAAAGCGCTCGGTTGCCGCCAGACGGCCGCGCGCCGTATAGCCGAGGCGCTCGGCAAGCTCGCTTTGAACCTCAAAGCCAAGACGCTCTTCGGCCCGGCCGGTGAGAAAGTGCAAATGGCACCGGACCGCCCATAGAAACGCTTCACATTTGGCAAACAGCAGGCGTTCCTCGCGGGTGATGACACCGCGTTGCTCCAGTTCGGCATAGCTTTCCACGTCGAAATGCGCCCGCACAATCCACATCAGGGTGTGAAGATCGCGCAGGCCGCCCTTGCCCTCCTTGATATTGGGTTCGACCAGATAACGAGATTCGCCCTGCCTCTTGTGGCGCGCATCGCGTTCTTCCAGTTTGGTGGCAACAAAATCAGCCCGGGTTCTGGCAACGACTTCATTCTGGAATCTTGTGCTCAGATCATCGAAAAGGGAAATGTCGCCCCATAGATAGCGCGCTTCGAGAATGGAGGTGTAAATGGTGTAATCGGCCAGGGAAAGACGGATGCATTCGGTGACGTTGCGCGTCGCGTGCCCCACCTTGAAGCCCAAATCCCACAGCATATAGAGCATATATTCCGCCACGCTCTCGCACCACGGCGTTTGCTTGTAGGGAAACAGAAACAACAGATCGATATCGGAACCTGGCGCCAGCAGGCCGCGCCCATAGCCGCCAATGGCGACAATGCAGATGCGCTCGGAGGAGGAAGGGTTTGTCGCCCGGTAAATATGGCTGATGGTAAAATCATATAAAATCCGCAGCAACTCATCCTGAAACCGGGAGAGATCAAGCGCGCATTCCAGACCGCGCGCCCCGGCCAGTAGCCGCGTTTCGGCCTTGCGTCTTGCATGCGAGACAACGCTTTTGAGATGTTCAAGAACCGCATTTCGCAACGCCGCGTCATGTCCCTTATGCTCGCCCGCCAAGGCATTGAGAGCGGTGCGCAATGCGTCCGGGTCAATCATTGCTGCTGGTTGTGCAATTCGTTTCGCCATGGTTCAAGCTTCTAACATGCAAGCTGAAAAGACACTATTTTTTTATCATTTTTCAACCGGTGTTCTGAGCAAGAAGTTGTTGATTCCGGCAAAATCAGATTGAAATTCCGGATAAAACGGGGCAGCATGACCGCCTCGTGTTCAACAACCGCCAGTGCCGCCGTGCTCTGGATGAGCAAGAGACGCAAAATGAATTGGCGCTCAGGAAACTGGAAAGGGTTTCATGGGAAGTCCGGCCGGCTGACGCCCGGCTGCAACTGTAACACTGCGCACCGCGTCAAAGACCATGGAACAGGGTATGGCATCAGGCAGATTTTTTCGGGTTGTGCTTCCGGCTCTCGCCGCTCTGGTTTTGCTGCTGTTTCCGGCAGGTTCCGGAGCGCAAGCCGGTCAATTGCAGGTGCGCGCTTCGGCGGATTATTTCAGCAAGGCAAAATCCACCCTCAAGGGAAATGTCGGAACGTCCATTCTCTACCAGTTTGACAACGGTTTATTTTTTGGTGGCACGGTGTATTCGGCCGCTTTTGGCGATGCCGGCGGGCTTTTTATCGGCGGGGTGGAGATTGGCAAGCAATTCAAGCTTGGCGCAAGCAATTTTATCGAGGCGGCGGTATTTTACGGCGGCGGCGGCGGCGCGGGGCAGGTGCCCGGTGACGGATCACTTTTGCGCCCGCGGCTGATGCTGGGGCATGATTTCGGCGGGTTGCAAATTTCGGCCGGGGCGTCTTATGTTCATATCACCGGCTCGAATATTTCCACCCCTGCTTTTGAACTGGCGTTTCGCACCCCCTTTAATCTGCTCTCCGGATTTGAACATGCGGACAGCTGCGCCTCATGTGATGATCTGATGGACAAGCTGCATGTCTCGCTCAAGGAGGTCAGGGCGGTGGCAAAATCCTTCAGGCCCCTCAATGCCGGACGCCGCAGCAAGGGAAAGAAGCTCGCGGCCATGTATCTGGCGGGGGCGGAGTTTGTTTTTGATTTCACCAGAAACTTCGATATCTATTTCTCCTCGGCGGGCGCTGCCCATGGTGACGGAGCCGGATATGCCGAATGGCTGGCGGGTTTGCGCTATATCTATCCGGTGGGAAAGATTGATCTGTTTGCCGATGCGGGGCTTGGCTTTGCCGGCGGCGGCGATGTGGATACGGGTGGCGGATTGATTGCCGCCGCCAATGCCGGGGTGCAGGCGCATCTTGGCGACTGGTTAAGCCTGACCGCCTCGCTCGGTCTGACCGGGGCCGTAAACGGCGGCTTTATCGCGGTGACGCCTTCACTCGCAATTTCCGCTCCGCTGGGTGGCGCCGGAAAGAGAGGCGGGGGCGCCGCGCCGCGCCCGGCGAAATGGCGCGTTTCGGGCGGCTACAGCGTTATTCCCTCCCATGGCGGAATGCGCAAACCCGGCTCGGGCGGCTCGGGCGCGCTGGGGTTGATCAATACAAAATTCGACCTGTTGTTCTCGCCGCGGTTTTACCTTTCCGGACAGGCCTATACAATCACTTACGGCGATGCCGGCGGTTTTGCCATGGGGCTGGTCGGACCTGGATACACCCTGCTGGCGGGCGACAGGTTTGCCGTCTCGGCCGAGCTGCTTGGCGGCGCCGCGGCGGGCGGCGGGATCAATACCGGCGGCGGCGGCGTTGGCGCTGTTAATCTTGACCTTGATTACAAGATCACTCCGGCTGTGGCGCTGGGGCTGGATCTGGGCTGGATTAAATCCCTGCGCGGCGGGCTGAATGGCCCCATGATCGGCCTTGGCCTGAAGGCTGATTTCACCACTTTTTAAATCTCCCCCCCAGAGGCAGGAAGAGACAGACGCTTGTGCCTTTTTCAGCCGGAGCGATGACAACCCGCCCGCCGTGATGTTTGACAATGGCCTGCACAATGGACAGTCCCAGCCCGCTGCCGGTCCCCGGTTCAATCTGGAGAAACCTGTCGAAGGCCCGGGTTTTGTCTTTGTCGGCGATGCCTTTGCCGTCATCGCGGATGGTAATTTGGGCCTCGGATCCGGCAATGGCGGCTTCAATTGAGATATGCGAGAGCTGCGGGCCGGCATGAACCAGGGCATTGTCAACAAGATTTTCTATGGCCTCGGAGATCAGTACCTTGTCGCCCGTAACCACTATTGTTTTTTCCCGGGTTATAAATTCCAGGTCAATATTGCGCTTCATCACGCGTTTTACGTTGTAATCAAGGACGGATTTCACCGCTGTTAAAAGATCAAATGTTTCATGTCCCTAAGCTGAAGGGCGCGCTTTTACCCGTTCATAGCTCAAAAGCTGGGTTGCCAGACGGCTTGCATGTCTTGCCGCTTCCACAAGCTCGGCGGTGCGGGTTGCGGCGTCTTCCAGCGTTCGTGCCGAGCGCACCGCCTCGGCCATTGACAATACGCCGGCAATCGGGTTTCGCAACTGATGCGCGGCATTGGAAATAAAGACATCCTTTGATTTCATGGTTCTGTCAAGCTGATCAAACAATCGGTTCAGGGTTTGCACCAGCTCGCTGATTTCGCGCGGCAGCGGGCGGCGGATGAGGCTCAGATCGTCCGACGAACGTTGTGAAACCGCCGCTTGCAAATCGGTCAGCGGCCGCAGGCCCAGTTTGATACCAAACCAGACCACCGCCGCCACGGTGAATGTCAAGCTGGCGATAATCGCTGTTGCCCTGAGCGCCAGATCGCGGACAAACCGGTTCCGGCCCGAGAAGGTCTGCCAGACCGTCACGGTTGAATAGCCGGAAATTCCGTCCACTTCCCCCATCTCTTTAAGCTGGACGACGCGAACTTCCTGGTTGCGGTAAACGGAGCGGAAGAAAACGGGCGTGTTGCGGCTTCTGACCAGATCGGGCGGCGGGACGGGCGGCGTGGCGTAGCCGGTGACAAAAACGCCGTCAGGTCCGTGGACATGGTAATAGATCGGCCCGCCGGAAATATCGCGCATCAGATCGCGCGTTGTAACCGACAGGGCATCCCCGCCCGAAATGGCGATATCGCGCGCGATCGCCAGCGAAGAGGCCAGCAGCGTCTTGTCGAACAATTCCTCAACAGTCTGGCGCGCCATGCTGAAGCGCCAATAACCAACAAGAGCCGAGATCAGCACCAGCGGCGCCAGAATGATGATCGCCAGCCGGGCGCGAAGGGAAAGAACGCTCATGAAGGGGGCTCTTCTTCCAGCAGATAACCAAGGCCGCGGGCCATTTTTATGCGCACCCCGTATCCGGACAGACGCTTTCTCAGACGTGAGATATAAATCTCGACAACCGATTCCGCCACTTCGCTGCCAACCCCGTAAACATTATCGAGCAGCGCTGATTTTGATACCAGTCGGCCCCGGCACTCGAACAGGCATTCAAAAACCGCCAGTTCCCGGCGCGGAAGCTCAAGCGGCTGCCCCTCAAGGAGCAACTGCCTTGAACCGGCATCAAACTCAAGCGCCCCGATGGGTTCGCGCAACAATCTGGCCTCGGGCCGCCGCCGTGAAAGCGCCCGGATACGGGCCTCAAGTTCGATCATCTCAAAGGGTTTTGTCAGATAATCATCCGCGCCGGCATCCAGCCCCCTGACCCGGTCTCCCGTTTCTGAACGGGCGGTAAGCAGGATGACGGGAGTTGCGTTCCCCCGGCTGCGGATATTGCGCAGAATGCTCAATCCATCCAGATGGGGAAGATTGATATCAAGAATAATAATATCAGCGCCTTCCTGCCTGAGGAAATTATCCGCCTCGGCGCCATCGCTGAGATGATCCACCGCATGACCGCTATCGCGCAGACGATAGGCTATTCCCTTTGCCAGGGCCTCATTATCTTCAATCAGAACGATGCGCAATTTCCCCTCCCCTGAAGGTTTCGTGAAAGATTGGCAGGCTATTGTGGTAAGATCAATCAGAGAATTGAGCTTCTCTGCCGGGTCGCCGGAGCGTCCGAGCGCCCCCTTGTCATTAAAATTATGGGAGGAATCTGATGTCCACAGGAAAAAACACGCGTCTGGCCGCCTTTGGTCTGGCCGCCGCCACGGCTCTTTTTGCCAGCGCCGCGCTGGCAGATGTCGATATGTCGGGAAAAACCGTTGAATGGACGATCCCGTTTTCCGAAAAGGGCGGTTCGGCCAAATGGGCCAATTTTTTCGCCCCGCTGCTGAGTCAGGCCTTGCCGGGGAATCCGACGGTCGTTGTCAAATTCATGCCCGGCGCCGGCTCCACCAAGGGCGCCAACTGGTTCCAGAGGCAAAAAAACGGTGACGGAACGGTGATGTTCGGCTCCTCCGGCTCCACCCAGTTTCCCTACCTGCTGGGCGATCCGCGGGTAAAATACGAGTATAACGACTGGGAACCGGTCATGGCCACCGGCACTGGCGGCGTTGCCTATCTGCCGCCGAAGCTTGCCGCCAAATTTGATGGTACCGCCAACAATCTTAAAGATATCAACTTTATATACGGCTCGCAGGGGGCAACGCGTCTTGATCTCGTGCCGCTGCTGGCGTGGAAAATGCTGGGCATGAAGGTCGAACCCGTCTTCGGTATCAAGGGCAGGGGCGATGGCCGGCTGATGTTTGAGCGCGGCGAGGCCAATATCGATTACCAGACCTCTTCAAGCTATCTCAAGGGTGTGGTGCCGCTGGTGAAAGCCGGCAAGGCGGTTCCCATGATGACCTGGGGATCGCTGGATGCGGATGGCAGTGTCGTGCGCGACCCGACCTTCCCCGATGTGCCGACATTCAAGGAGGTCTGCAACGCCACCTTTGGCTGCAAAACCTCCGGCGCCGCCTGGGATGCGTGGAAGGCGTTCTTCACCGCAGGCTTCCCGGTCCAGAAAATTGCCTTTCTGCCGCAGGGCACCTCGAAAGACATCATCGATACCTTTGTCAAGGCCTTTGCCAAAGTGAAAGCGCGGCCTGATTTTGCCAAAATCTCGGCCAAGCGTCTGGGAAAATACCCGATGTTCATCGGCGATGACGCCCGGGCGGCCCTGAAGCGCGCCATCTCGGTGCCTGAATCGGCCAAGACTTTTGTCAAGGGATGGCTGAAAAAGGATTACGGCGTCGAATTGAAGTAGGTTCCGGTCCTGAATATCCCCGCCTTTCGGGGTGGGGATATTTCGGCTCTGCCGTCGTTTCGTTCCGGGTGCTTGCAAAAAAAGCACGCCCCCGGCGCGATGAAGAAAATAGCACCGAAGGCATTCAGCGCGGTTTTGTTTCGGCCGCGACCGTTGATATTACAGGTACCCTGAAGTGGACGTTTTTACCGTAGCCATGACGGCGCTTTCAGACGCCTTCAGCCTGATTTTTCAATTCAATGTGCTGATCCATCTTGTCCTGGGCGTGGTGATGGGGCTGGCCATAGGTATCTTTCCCGGACTGGGCGGGATCGCCGGTTTGTCGCTGCTTTTGCCGTTCATGTTCGGCATGGATGTGGTCAGCGGCATGGCGTTGATGATCGGCATGGTCGCCGTGGTGCCGACCTCCGATACCTTTACCTCGGTTCTGATGGGAATACCCGGCTCATCGGCCTCGCAGGCGACGGTCCTTGACGGATTTCCCATGTCAAAAAAAGGCGAGGCGGCCCGTGCGCTTGCTGCAGCCTTTTCCTCCTCGCTTTTTGGCGGGCTGGTGGGGGCAACCTTCCTGACCTTCTTTATCCTTATCGCGCGTCCCATCGTCCTGGCTTTCAAGTTACCCGAAATGCTCATGCTTGCGGTCCTTGGCCTTTCCATGGTGGCCATTCTTGCCGGGCGTTTGCCCCTGAAAGGGGTGGCCGCCGCCGCGCTTGGTCTCGTGGTCGGCACCATCGGCGAGGCTGATGCGGGCGGCTCCTTGCGCATGGCCTCTTACGACATCCCCTATCTGACCGATGGTCTGAAACTGGTTATTATCGGCCTGGGCATTTTCGCCCTGCCCGAAATTGTCGCCCTGTTGCGCACCGACCGGGCCATTTCCAGCACCGCCTCGCTCGGGGCGGGCTGGGCTCAAGGGGTAAAGGATTGGTGGGAGAATAAATGGCTTTCCGTCAGATGCTCGCTCATCGGCGTTGTGGTCGGCATCATTCCGGGGCTGGGCGGCTCGGTGGTGGACTGGATCGCCTATGGGCACACCATCCAGACCAGCCGCGACAAATCCGGTTTTGGCAAGGGTGACGTGCGCGGCGTGATCGGGCCGGAAAGCTCCAACAACGCCAAGGAGGGCGGCGGGCTGGTGCCGACCCTGATCTTTGGCATTCCCGGATCCGGTTCCATGGCAATTTTCATGGGGGCGGTGGCGTTGCTGGGCAGCGGTGATCTTGAGGTCGGGCCGCAAATGCTCTCGCCCGATTACCTCGATATCACCTATTCCATCGTCTGGCTGCTGGCGATCGCCAATGTCGTCGGCACAATCTTGTGCATAGGATTATCCGGCCAGATCGCCAGGCTGACCACGATCCGTTTCACCTTGCTGGCGCCTTTCCTGTTTATGCTGATTGCGTTTGCCGCGTTTCAGTCGGGCCAGAATCTCGGCGATCTGGTGGCGCTTTTTGCCATCGGGCTGATCGGCATTTTCCTGCGCCGTTTCGACTGGTCGCGCCCGGCCTTCCTGATCGGATTTGTGCTCTCGAACCCGGTTGAAACCTACGCCAATCAGGCCTATCAGGTGGCGCGCTCGAAATTCAGAACCGATTTTGATCTTGGTTTGGATTATCTGTTCGGGCCGATTGTGATCGTTTTGATCATCATCACGGTGATTTCGATCTTCATCGGCGTCCGCAATGCGAAAATAATCATGTCGGAAGGCGAGGTGCAATCGGGCTCCAAACGTTCGCCGATGATTTTTCTGCTGGCGATAGCCACCTATTTCGCTGTCACTTTCTATAATGCCTCATTGATCAAAGACCGGCTGATTACCGACAAAATCTTCCCGATGCTGGTAGCCGCCATCGGCTTTGCGGCCTGCCTTGCCCTGTTCATTCGTATGATTCGCAGGCCCGAATCGGACCTTGTTTTTGCCGACCGGGAAGTTTTCGGCGAGGATGCCGGGGCACAGCACGGGCTGTGGGGAACGCTTGCATGGTTCGCTTTCCTGCTCATACTGACCTCCCTCGCCGGGTTTATTCTGGCGCTGGCGGTTTTTCTTGTCAGTTTCATGCGTCTGCGCGCTAGGTTGAACTGGGCAATGGCCTTGCTTTATTCCGCCGTAGGGATTGCTTTCATGTGCTTCATGGCCCGGTTGCTGCACCGCGATTTCCCGCCCGGGCTGTTGCAAAACTACTTCACCCTGCCCTGGCCTTTCACTTGAGGACAAGCCCATGACGCAAACCGCCATTCCTTTCCTTTTCATGCGCGGCGGGACCTCGCGCGGGCCTTATTTCAACCGCGCCGATCTGCCCGGAGACCAGGATAAACTGGCCGAGGTCCTGACAGCCCTCATCGGGTCCGGCCAGCCGCTCAATATCGACGGCATTGGCGGCGGCGCGCCAACCACCAACAAGGTGGCGATGCTGTCAAAATCCGGCGGGAAATGGGCCGATATTGATTACTTTTTTGCCCAGCTCGGCGTCGGGGAGCGGCAGGTCGATTTCAAGCCGACCTGCGGCAATATTCTTGCGGGCGTGGGACCGGCGGCGATTGAAATGGGGCTGGTCACTCCGCTGGCGGGTAAAACGCGCATCAATATCCGGGCGGTCAATACAGGCGCAAGAGTGATCGCCGCCATCCGGACTCCGGGCGGAATTCTAACCTATGATGGCGATACCCGGATTGACGGCGTCCCCGGAACCGCCGCCCCCGTGGAGTTGGCCTTCATGGATGTCACCGGGTCAGCCACGGGAGCGTTCCTGCCCACCGGAAATCTTACTGACATGATCGACGCGGTGAACGTGAGCTGCATGGATGTGGCCATGCCGATGGTGATCGCCCGCGCCGGTGCTTTTGGCCTCACGGGTTATGAAAGCTGCGCGGAGCTGGAGGCGAACCGGGAGTTTTTTGCCCGCATGGAGGCGATCCGCATCAAGGCCGGATTGTTGATGGGCATGGGAGATGTCAGCGCATCGGTAACGCCCAAATTTGGCCTGCTGGCGCCGGCCAGAGAGGGCGGCTCGGCGGCGGCGCGCTATTTCATGCCGTGGAAGTGCCACCCCACCATGGCGGTTACCGGCTCGCAATGCCTCGCCGCCTGCCTGCTGACACCAGGAAGCGTAGCTGATGGCCTGATGCCGTTACCGGAGGGCTCTCCTGTCAAAGTGAGACTGGAGCACCCTTCAGGATGCATTGATGTCACGGTTGAGTTCAAGATGGATAACGGATTTGAACTGGTCTCGGCCGGATTGCTGCGCACGGCAAGGAAGCTGGCGGCGGGTGAGGTTTTTATTCCCTCCCATATCTGGAGCGGGAGATAGACCCGGAACATCAGGAAAGATAAAATGACGGGAAAACATGTTGCCATCGCCTGAAAGCGGAAGTGAAATCATTGTTATCGGCGGCGGAAACGCCGCGCTTTGTGCCGCGATGAGTGCGGCGGAAGCAGGCGCGCGGGTGCAGCTTCTTGAAGCCGCGCCAAGGCCCTGCCGCGGCGGCAATTCCCGCCATACCCGCAATTTCCGTTGCATGCACAAGGCGCCCAACGCCGTTTTGACGGATGTTTACGGCGAAGAGGAATATTTTGACGATCTGCTCAAGGTCACCGCCGGACATACCGATGAACGCCTTGCCAAACTGGTAATCCGCGCCTCGGAAGGGTGTTACGCCTGGATGCAGGCGCATGGGGTTTATTTTCAGCCCTCGCTGTCCGGGGCATTATCGCTAGCGCGCACAAACGCCTTTTTTCTTGGCGGCGGCACCGCGCTGCTGAATGCCTATTACCGCAAGGCGCGGGCGCTTGGAGTAACAATTCTCTATGAAGCCGAGGTCAGCCATCTTGACGTGCAAGAAGACAAGGTTCGCGAGCTGGTTTTTACTCACGAAGGCCGATCGCGCCGGATATCCCCGCGCGCGGTCATCGCCGCCTCGGGCGGTTTTGAGAGCAATCCGGGCTGGCTGGCCGAGGCCTGGGGACCGGCGGCAAAAAATTTTATTACCCGCGGCACGGCCTATAACCAGGGTATGGTGCTGAAAGACCTGCTGGATCAGGGCGCGCAAAGCGTGAGCGATCCGGCCCAGTGCCATGCCGTGGCCATAGATGGCCGCGCGCCCAAATTTGACGGCGGCATTGTCACCCGTCTCGATTGCGTGCCGTTTTCCATTGTGGTGAACAAAAATGCCGCGCGGTTTTACGATGAAGGCGAGGATGTCTGGCCCAAGCGCTATGCGATCTGGGGCCGGCTGGTGGCGGCCCAGCCGGATCAGATTGCCTATGCCATCATCGATTCAACTTCACTGGAATTGTTCATGCCCTCGGTGTTTCCGCCGGAAAAGGCGGACACCATAGAGGAACTGGCCGTCAAGCTCGGGCTTCCTCCGCAAAAGTTGAGCCAGACCGTCAACGCTTACAATGCGGCCTGCGCCCCGGGCCGGTTTCACCCGAGCGAGATGGACGGGCTGGCGACCAAGGGGTTAACGCCGCCCAAAAGCAACTGGGCCAGAGCTCTCACCACGCCCCCCTTTTACGGCTACAGCCTGCGCACCGGCATTACCTTCACCTATCTGGGCCTGAAGGTTGATGAAAAGGCGCGGGTGCAGGGGGCAAATGGAGCGGTCGAAAATTTGTGGGCGGCGGGAGAGATCATGGCCGGCTCCATTCTGGGCCAGGGTTATCTGGCCGGGATCGGCATGACCATCGGCACCGTATTTGGACGCATTGCGGGGCAGGAGGCGGCAAATTATGTCCGGTGACATCATGCTTGAAACCCGGCGCCAGATCGGGATTTGCAACGCCTGCCGTTATTGCGAGGGCTATTGTTCGGTTTTTCCCTCGATCAATCTCAAACGAAACATCAGCGATGCGGATATCCTTAATCTGGCCAATCTGTGCCACAATTGCCGCGGGTGCTACTATGCCTGCCAATATATCGAACCGCATGAATTTGCCCTGAACCTGCCTAAAATTCTGGCCGAATTGCGCCAGAAGAGCTGGCGGGATCACGTCTGGCCTGCGGCCTTTTCTTCCATTTTTCATTCCGGCGCCATGGCGGCGGGCGGCGCGCTGATTGCCGGATTTGCGCTTTTCATCTGGCAGGCACGGATGCTGCGCCCTGAATCGGGGGAGGGGTTTTACGCCGCCATCTCGCATGCGATGCTGCTGGCGCTCTTCCTGCCCGCTTTCATGTTCGCGTTGTTTTCGGTCGCGATCTCCTTGCGCAGATACTGGAAAAGCATTGGCGGCGGGCGGATTTCACCGGGTGATTTCCTTTTTGCCCTGCGCATGGCCGCCGGCATGCGTGATCTCTCGGGCGGTCATGGCCAGGGGTGCAATTACGAAGATCAAGACCGCTATTCCAATGCCCGAAGATGGTTTCATCAGGCGGCGATGTACGGCTTCGGGCTGTGCTTCGCCGCAACCTGCGCCGGAACGGTGCTGCATTACGGTTTTGATCTCAAGGCGCCCTATGCCCTGACCAGCCTTCCCAAACTTCTCGGAATTTCCGGCGGCGTGCTGTTATGCGCCGGAACATTGGGCCTTGGCTGGCTGAAGCTGAAAGCGGATCGCAATCTTGGGGCCGCCGCGCTCTGGGGCGGAGAAATGGCGTTTGTGGTTTTGCTGTTCACAGTCAGCCTCAGCGGCCTTGCGCTGGCGGCTTTTGCGGCAAACGGGCTGACCGGCTTTTTGTTACCGCTTCATCTCGGGGCGGTTCTGGCGTTCTTTCTTCTTGTCCCCTATTCAAAAATGATTCACGGTTTTTACCGCTTCGCTGCGTTGTTGCATGATGCGGCAAGATCAAGATCAGCTTGAGGCGCGGCGTGTAAAGACGTAATGCGCATCATTTGACAATTGCGGTTCAAAGCGATATCCGCCGGCGGTGAAATCTTTAAGCTCCGGTGGGGATTCAATCCGGTTCTGAATGATGAAACGGGCCATGGCGCCCCGGGCGCGTTTGGCGAAAATGCCGATGATCCTGAGCATGCCGCCGCGCTCTTCCTTGAAATCAACCTCAAGGATTTGCGCTTGAAGCGTCTTGCGGTCAATGACCTTGAAATACTCGTTTGAGGCCAGTTTTATGACAGTTTTGGATTTGTGGCCTTCGAGTTGTTCATCGAGCACCGCGGTGATACGGCGGCGCCAGAAATCATACAAATCCTCGCCTTGCGGGTTTGCCAGCTTGCGGCCCATCTCAAGCCGGTAGGGCTGAATGGCGTCAAGGGGGCGCAGGAGGCCGTAAAGCCCCGACAGGATGCGGAAATGATCCTGCGCAAAGGCCAGATCCCGATCGCTCAAAGAGGCGGCGTCAAGGCCGGTATAGGTATCTCCGGCAAAGGCGAAGGCGGCCGGCCGGGTGTCATCTTGCGACGCGGCGGCGGCAAATCTTTGAAAGCGCTCGTAATTGAGGTCCGCCAGCGCATCGCTCAGTTTCATCATCTGGCGAAGATCTGCGCGGGTCAGCTTGCGTGCAATTGCGGCCAGCACATTCGCCTCTTCGAGAAAAACCGGGGTTGAACCTGCTGTAATTTTGCCATGCGAGTCGAAATTGAGTTTTTTTGCCGGTGAAACAACTGCGAGCATGAGATTGCCTTTTGCGAATCAAAATCTGTCGGGTAGCCGGATTATGGGATTGGCGCAAAGGATTTGCCACCCCCGCCACGGAAAAAGACTCTTAAAGACCCTTGAGTGCTTTATCTTTTGATTGAATTGGGAGCAGGCCGGTGCCGTTTAAACGTGAAAGACCCTAATGCCCGCTTCCCAGTGCGCCGGTTCTGATGGAGTAGTCAACCGCGACGCCGTAATGCGGATCATCATCGGAATCCACCATCAACTGCCCGGCCCGGTTGAGCAGCTTGTGGCAGTCATGGGTCAGATGCCGCAACTGGAGGGTTTTGCCGACCGCCTCGTATTTGCGCGCCAGCGCCTCGATCGCCTGCAGGGCCGACTGGTCCGCCACCCGGCTGTTCATGAAATCCACAATCACCAGATCCGGGTCCTCCGCCGGATTGAAAATGGCGCCAAAGCCTTCCACCGAGCCAAAGAACAAGGGGCCCTCAATCTGATAGATTTTGGCCCCTTCGTCATTTGTCCTCGAGGTGGCGTGAATATGGGTGGCGTTGTTCCAGGCAAAGGCGAGCGCCGAGACAATCACCCCGACGACAACCGCGATCGCCAGATCGCTCATCACGGTAACGATGGTCACCAGAATCATCACCAGCGCATCGGTAAGCGGAATGCGGCGCAAGATGGTCAGGCTCTGCCAGGCGAAAGTGCCAACCACCACCATGAACATCACCCCCACCAGCGCCGCCAGCGGGATTTGCTCAATCAGGCCCGAGGCAAACAGAATGAAGCTGAGCAGGAATAGGGCGGCGGATATGCCCGAAAGCCTTGTGCGGCCGCCCGATTTTACATTGATCATCGACTGGCCGATCATGGCGCAGCCGCCCATGCCGCCAAAAAAGCCGGTCACCACATTGGCCAGCCCCTGGGCGGCGCATTCGCGCGAGGCTCCGCCGCCCTTGCCGGTGATCTCGCCGATAAGGTTCAAGGTTAGCAGGCTCTCAATCAGACCGATCGCCGCCAGAATGAGCGCATAGGGGAAGATGATTTTCAGGGTTTCAGGAGTGAGCGGCACCATGGGGATATGAAATTGCGGCAAGCCGCCCTTGATGGAGGCCAGATCCCCCACTCTTGGCACATCAATGCCAAAAAAGATCACCAGCGCGGCCACCACGGCAATTCCGGCCAGAGGGGCGGGCAGGGCGCTGGTGATTTTCGGCATCACCCAGATAATGAACATGGTCAGGGCAACAAGCCCCAGCATGAGGGCAAGCGGCCAGCCCGTCATCCAGACCCTTGCGCCATCAGGCCCCGCGATCTGAAACTGGCTGAGCTGGGCAAGGAAAATGACAATGGCGAGGCCGTTGACAAAGCCCAGCATCACCGGATGCGGCACCAGCCGAATAAACTTGCCCAGATGAAAGATCCCGGCAAGGAGCTGCAATATCCCCATCAGTACAACGGTGGCGAACAGATATTCAACCCCGTGTTTGGCGACCAGCGCCACCATGACCACCGCCAGCGCGCCGGTAGCCCCCGAGATCATCCCGGCGCGGCCGCCGAAAACCGCCGTGATCAGCCCAACCATAAAGGCAGCGTAGAGCCCCACCAGCGGATGCACTCCGGCGACGAATGAAAACGCCACCGCCTCGGGCACCAGCGCCAGCGCAACCGTGAGCCCGGAAAGAATCTCGGTCTTGATGCATTCGGGCGAGCACAGATTGGGGCGGGTTTCTTTTAATTTGGCAATAGAGAGTTGCGCGGCAAAGGCGCCAAGCGTTGGCCTGATCACGTAAGATATCCGTTTCGGGAGGTTTTATGAAGGTTGCAGCCTTCATAAACCAATTCGGGGAAAATGCAAAAAAAATCTGTGCAATGGCTCTCCCGCTCCCGAATGGATACCGGGCTATAACGGCATGTATCTTTGCGCCAGCCGGGCCAGATAGGAGACGCCATAGGCTATGGCCTCGTCATTGAAGTCATAAGAGGGATTGTGCAATCCGGCGCTGTCCCCGTTGCCGATAAAGACAAAAGCGCCGGGCCGAGCTTCAAGCATGAAGGAAAAATCCTCGCCGCCCATCACCGGTGCCATATCCATGATAACATTTTCCTCACCGGTAATTTCGGCCGCAACCTTGCCCGCAAAAGCGGTCTGGGCAACATGGTTCTTGGTTGGCGGGTATTCCCGCGAATAGGTGATATCGGCGGTGCAGCCATATGCGCCGGCAACCTTGCTGATGATTTCCTGAATGCGGCTTTCGGCATGATCGCCCACATGGCGCTCCAGCGAGCGGATGGTGCCGGAAAGATGCGCCTTTTGCGGAATGACATTATCCGTCGTCCCGGCCTGAAATGTGGTGATCGAGACCACAACCGGTTGCAGCGGGTCGACATTTCGTGAGGCAAAGGACTGAACCGCCTGCACAATCGCCGAGCCGGCAACGATCGGATCAATGCATGATTGCGGTTTGGCCGCATGGCCGCCCTTGCCGGTGATGGTGATGGCGATAAAATCAGCCGCCGCCAGCAAGGTTCCGCTGCGCGTGGCGAATGTGCCCACCGGCAGGCCGGGATAATTATGCAGCCCGTAAATCTCATCGATGCCGAAGCGCTCCATCAACCCGTCATCGATCATTGCCTTTGCGCCTGCGCCGCCTTCCTCGGCCGGTTGAAAGACCAGCGCAACCGCGCCGTTGAAATTGCGTGTTTCGCATAAATATTTTGCCGCCCCCAGCAGCATTGCCGTATGCCCGTCATGACCGCAGGCATGCATTTTACCCGAAGTTTGCGAGGCATGGGGCCGCTTTGCAACCTCGCTCATGGGCAGCGCGTCCATATCCGCCCGCAGGCCGATCACCTTGCCGCTTGTCATGGCCTTGCCGTTGATAACGCCCACCACGCCCGATTTTCCGATGCCGGTCACAATTTCGTCAACGCCAAATCCACGCAGCAGCTCTTCAACCCGCCCGGCCGTGCGGGGCACGTCATAGAGCAATTCGGGATGGGCGTGAAAATCCCGGCGCCATACGGTGATTTCATCGCAAAGCTCGGCAACGCGGTTGATTACGGGCATATCCGGAGGTGATCCTTCTCAAGGCTTCTTGTCATGAACAAAAAGTCCTTCCGGGCGAAATTGTCAAGCGCATGCTGGCCCGGAGACGATCAGGGTAACTGTGTAATACTTAAGGGCAAGCATCATGGTCATCTTCAATTTATTTTGAAACAATTGCAGTATATTCAAAGAGATACGACGAAACAGACTCGTCATTCCTGCGAAGGCAGGTATCCAAACCGGGTTCCCGGCCCGTGAATACCCTTTTTGGGATTCCTGCCTTCGCAGGAATGACACATGAAAACTTCTGAAATATGCGGTTTATTTCATGCGATTACCCTGCCGAAGCGATCAAGAAATATTTGCATGTCAGCCGGTCTCTGATAGAGTACTGGAATCTGGCTAAACATTAGATATTGCTTAAGTAATTTCTGTGTCACAGATGTAAAAAACAACCGGGAGGAAAAAATGCAAAAGGCTTTGGTTCTTGATGCGGGTAAATGCACCGGCTGCAAGCAGTGCGAGCTTGCCTGCTCCTTTGAGCATGAGGGTATATTCAATGTGTCGCGCTCGCGTATCCGCGTGTTCATTTTTGAACACGAGGCGCGTTTTGTCCCCTACACCTGCACCCAGTGCGATCAGGCCTGGTGCATGCAGGTCTGCCCGGTGGGCGCGATTACGTCTGATGCGGCGACAGGAGTAAAATCGGTCAATGCCGCCACCTGCGTCGGTTGCAAGGTCTGCACCATTGCCTGCCCCTTCGGCACCATCAATTACAACGCCATTACCGGCAAGGTTGAAAAATGCGATCTGTGCGGCGGCGACCCGGCCTGCGCCCGCGAATGCCCGACCGGCGCCATCACCTTCATTGACTCAAATCTGGCCGGTTATGAAAAAATGCAGGACTGGGCTCATAAAACCGATACAGCGCCCCAGGCGGCGTCATAAGGGGAGGATAACACTCATGTCATGGACAAAAAAAATCCTGCGCGTCAATCTGACAACGGGAAGCTGCACGCCAGAAGCGCTCAATATGGATTGGGCAAGACAGTATATCGGCCAGCGCGGTCTGGCGACCAAATACCTGACCGAAGAGATCGACCCGAAGGTTGATCCGCTCTCGCCCGACAACAAGATGATCTTCGCCACCGGGCCGCTCACCGGCACCGGCGCCTCCACCAGCGCGCGCTATTCGGTCATCACCAAAGGAGCGCTCACCGGCGCGATCTCCTGTTCCAATTCCGGCGGCTATTTCGGCAATGAACTGAAAAATGCCGGTTGGGATATGGTCATTGTCGAGGGCAAATCGCCAAAACCGGTTTATCTTTACATCTGCAATGATGTGGCCGAGCTGCGCGATGCCGCCGAAATCTGGGGCACCTCGACCTGGAACACCGAGGAATGGATCAAGAAAACCCATCAGGACCCGGTGATGCGGGTGGCCTCGGTCGGCATTGCGGCGGAAAACGGCGTTTTGTATTCTGCCATCGTCAATGATTTGCACCGGGCGGCGGGCCGCTCCGGCGTCGGCACGGTCATGGCGTCGAAAAACCTGAAAGCCATCGGTGTGCGCGGCACATTGGGCGTTGGCGTGAATGACCCGGAAGCTTTCATGAAAGCAGCCAGCGCCGCCAAGAAGGTGCTGGCGGACAACGCGGTTACCGGCGTCGGCCTGCCAACCCACGGCACGCAGATATTAATGAATGTCATCAATGAAATCGGTGCGCTGCCCACCCGCAACGCCGAAGACGTGCAGTTTGAAAACGCCGGTGATATTTCCGCCGAGGCCATGCGTGAGACGCGCCGCGACGGCACCACCAATCTGGTCGCCAATCAGGCCTGTTTTGGCTGCACCATCGCCTGCGGCCGTGTCTCCCGGATTGACCAGACCCATTACACCGTGGTGAACCGGCCCGAATACTGGGGCGCCTCGGGCGGGCTGGAATATGAAGCCGCCTGGGCTCTGGGGGCCGCCACCGGCATCAAGGATCTTGAAGCGCTCACCTATGCCAATTTTATCTGTAATGAGCAGGCGATTGATCCCATCACCTTTGGCGCCACCCTCGGCGCGGCGATGGAGCTTTATGATCAAGGCGTCATCACTGACGAGGACACCGGCGGCGTGGCGCTCAATATGGGCTCGGCCGAGGCGCTCACCACCATGGTGGAACTGACCGGCAAGGGCGAGGGTTTTGGCGCTGTGCTGGGCCTTGGCTCCAAACGGCTATGCGAGAAATACGGCCATCCGGAGTTGTCCATGTCGGTCAAGGGGCTGGAGTTTCCCGCCTATGACCCGCGCGGCATTCAGGGCATCGGCCTCAACTACGCCACCTCCAACCGCGGCGCCTGCCATGTGCGCGGCTACACCGTAGCTTCGGAAGTTCTCGGCATCCCGGAAAAAACCGATCCGCTGGTCACCGAAGGCAAGGCCGGGCTGGTGAAAGCCTTCCAGGACGCCACCGCGGCGGTGGATTCGGCCGGTATCTGCCTGTTCACAACCTTCGCCTGGTCGCTGGAGGATATTGCGCCCCAGGTCGATGCCGCCTGCGAGGGCGAGTGGACGGTGGATAGCATGCTGGAGGCGGGCGAGCGCATCTGGAACATGGAGCGCAAGTTCAATCTGGCGGCAGGCTTTACCGGCAAGGATGACACCTTGCCCCGGCGGATTTTGAAAGATGCCGCCAAGACCGGTCCCGCCAAGGGTCTGGTGAGCAGTCTCGACAAAATGCTGCCCGAATATTACGAGCTGCGCGGCTGGTCGGCGGACGGTGTCCCCAGCGGCGAGACCTTGAGCCGCCTCGGGCTGTAACCTGTGCATTACGGGCCATCTGCTGTTGCGGGTGGCCCTTGTCTTATTTGCTGGAGATATTGAAATATGCGCCATGTCATCATAGGCACGGGACCTGCCGGCGTGAATGCGGCTGAAACCTTGCGCAAACTTGACGCCAATGCCAAAATTACCCTGATCGGCGGTGAGCGCGAAGCGCCCTATTCGCGCATGGCCATCCCCTATGTGCTGAGCGGCGCGATTTCCGAGGCCGGAACGCGCCTGCGACAGGAACCGGGCTATTTTGACCGGGCACGGATAAATGTTATTTCCGGACCGGTAGCGCGGGTGGATACACAGCACAAGGCGGTAGAGCTTGTTGGCGGCAATATTGTCGAATATGACCGCCTGCTGATCGCGGCGGGCGCAAGCCCCATCAAGCCCCATGTCCCCGGTCTTGACCTGCCCGGTGTGCATCATTGCTGGAGCCTTGCCGATATGCGCGCCATAGAAGACCTGGCGGGCAAGGGCGATAATGTGGTGCTGATGGGAGCGGGCTTTATCGGCTCGATTATCCTTGAGTCCTTAAAATCGCGCGGCGTCAATCTCACCGTGGTCGAGGTTGAAGATCGCATGGTGCCCAGAATGCTTGATGAGACCGCTGGCGCCCTGCTCAAAAGCTGGTGCGAAAGCAAGGGGGTGAGTGTGCGCACCGGCACACGAATTGAGAAGGTGAAATCCGGGACGGCGGAGGGGCTGAGAGTTCATCTGAGCGATGGCGCGGCCCTTGACGCCAGGCTTCTGGTTGTCGCCGCCGGGGTCAAACCGAATACCGAATTCCTTATCGGCAGCGGCGTTGAAACCGATCGCGGCATTCGGGTTGACGCGCGCCAGCAAACCAGCGTCCCGGACATTTTCGCCGCCGGTGATATCGTCCGCTCGCGCGATTTTTCCACCGGCAGGGCGGCGGTGATGGCCATTCAGCCGGTGGCGGTTGATCATGCCCGCATCGCGGCGGTGAATATGACCGGCGGGGCGGCGAGCTATCAGGGCGCGCTGGCCATGAATGTGCTTGATACCATGGGGCTCATCTCCACTTCATTTGGCCTTTGCGATGGACCGGCAAATGCGCAAAGCGCCATTGCGCTTGATGCGGGGGCCTATAAATATATGCGGCTTGAATTTGATGGCAATGTTCTGACGGGAGCCCAGAGCCTCGGCCTGCCCGAACATATTGGCGTCTTGCGCGGTTTCATTCAGAGCCGGCTTGATCTGGGGGGCTGGAAAGAGCGGCTGGCGGAAAATCCGCTGCGTCTGGCCGAAGCCTATGTGGGGATAATGAACGGGGTTTGACCAAGGAAAAAATATGACCATAACCCTCAAACTGTTTTCGGTACTGGAGAAACATCTCCCGGCCGGTGCGGTGCGCAATCAGGCCAAAATCGAGATTGAAGAGGGCGCATCGGTTGGCGATGTGCTTGCCGCTTACGGCGTTGCCCTGCCGCTTTGCCAGATTATTCTCGTCAACGGCGTCTATTCGCGCCCCGCCGATGTGGACGGGGTCAAGCTTGCACAAGATGATGTTCTGGCCGTCTGGCCCCCGGTTGCCGGTGGCTGAGAGCGCTACGGAGACAACGCCCGGGACGATCGTCAAGCTCATGTCGCTGGACGCAAGCGAGTTTTACCGCGCCCTGATGAAATTTGCTCCTGAAACCCGGGAGCAGGGCCAGGTCAGTGCATATCTGATCGGCAATGAGGCCAAGGGCCTGCGCATCACGATTGAGGAGCTTGCCCCCTTTTGCCCCGGCGGATTGATTGTCCTGCCGCAATGCCGGATAACACTTAAGTTTCACGGAGTAGGAACAAGGGAACGTGAAACCATCCTGGCCCGTTTTGACCGCACCTATTTTCGCGGCGGCGGATAGGGGCGGCGACCCGTCAGGACAGACAACCGCATGAAGTGGATCGGACAGCTGTTAAAGCATCATCCCCGCCTTCGCGCCTCCCCCCGCCGGACGGGATATGTTACCCCGTCCGAAACAGTTCAATACATCAATACGTTCTGGTCGGGGGGGCAACCCCGGACCAGCGGGGGAGATAGATCCGGGTCGGCTTCAAAGCGGTTCCTGGCGTGAGGTGGTGCAGTAGCTTGTTTCTGCGGCCTTTGCCCTGGCTTTCTCGCAGGCCGGTTTTCCCGCCATGGGGGTTATGGTGACGCTGTCTGCCGGGAAGCTGATGAGATAGTGAACTCTTGGGGCATTTTTTGCGCGCCGTGTGCGGTAGGAGGTGAATTTCTGCGGGCTTTTTACGCAGCGGCTTTTTATGATCCTGAAACCGGCGCGTTTCAAGGTCGGGCGGATCTGGCCAAGCTTGACCTCGCAGGCTTTCATGTTGGCGGCATTGGCAAAAGAGGCGGAGATATCGCCCTTGACCAGCGCCAGAATAACCAGAAGCACGGATTGGTCCATGTCTCGCTCCTTTTTTACAGCTTGCCCCCTTGCCATCGCAGAGGCGGTGAACAAGGGGCTACCCTTCAAACTCCTCGCGCAGCATTTCCAGAGTTAGCCATTTTTCTTCCGACACTTCCAGTTCATTTTGCGCGGTTTCCAGATCGGCAGTGATTTTGGCGAATTTTTCCGGATTGCCGGTAAAAAGATCGGGGCTTTCCAGTTCCTTGTGCAACGTGTTGATCCGGCGTTGCAATTCGTCGATTTTGGCGGGCAGGGTTTCGAGCGCGTGCTTGTCCTTGTAGGTCATCTTCTTTAGTTCCGGGCCCGAAGAGGGCTTGCGGGGTTTGGCCGCTTTTTCGCGCTTTACCACTTGAGCTTCCGAAGTCTTTGCACCATCGCGCTGGGCAAGCATGTCTGAGTAGCCGCCGGCATATGCGCGCCATTTTCCCGCCTCGTCCTGCGTGATGATGGAGGTGGCGACCCGGTCGAGAAAATCGCGGTCATGGCTGACCACCAATACGGTGCCGTCATAGCCGGCCAGCAATTCTTGCAACAGGTCAAGGGTTTCCAGGTCAAGATCATTGGTCGGCTCATCGAGAACCAGAAAATTGGAAGGTTTTGCCAGCGCTTTTGCCAGCATCAGGCGGCCGCGCTCGCCGCCCGAGAGTGCCGAGAGAGGGGTGCGGGCCTGCTCGGGCGCGAAGAGGAAGTCCTTCATATAGCCGATGACATGTTTGGGCGCGCCGTTGACATGTACCGTATCGCCGCTGCCATCGGTGAGGGCATCGCGCAGGGTGTCTTCCGGGTCAAGGCTCATGCGGCGCTGGTCAAGGCTGACCATGTGCAGATTTGTTCCCAGCCGGATCTCGCCGTTGTCAGGTTCAAGCTCGCCGGTGAGGAGTTTTATAATCGTGGTTTTGCCGGCGCCGTTGGGGCCGGTAATGCCGATCCGGTCGCCGCGCTGCACCCGGACGGAAAAGTCCTTCACGACCGCCTTGCCGTCAAAGGATTTGGAAATGTTTTTGGCCTCGGCGACAATTTTACCCGATGTTGTGCCGCTGGTGGCGGCCATTTTGGCGCTGCCAGCGGGGCCGATATATTCGCGCCTTTTTGCTCGCAGCTCATGCAGCCCGGCAAGGCGCTTCTGGTTGCGTTTGCGCCGCGCGGTGACGCCATAGGTCAGCCAGTGCTCCTCGCGCACGATCTTGCGGTCCAGTTTGTGCTGCTCCATTGCCTCGATCTCAAGCTGCGCATCGCGCCAGTTTTCAAAATGGACAAAGCCGCGCTCAAAGCTCCTTGTGCGCCCGCGGTCGATCCACAAGGAAGAGCGGGTGAGGTTGGATAAAAACCGCCGGTCATGGCTGATCAGCACCAGCGCGCCGGGGTAAGCGGCCAGTTCGGCCTCAAGCCACTCAATGGTGGGCAGATCAAGATGATTGGTGGGCTCGTCAAGCAGCAGGATATCGGGCCGGGGGGCAAGAACCCGGGCCAGAGCCGCCCGGCGCGCCTCGCCGCCCGAGAGGCTGTCTGGCGCTTCATCGCCGCCCAGCCCGAACTGCTCCAGAAGATAACGCGGCCGGTGCGGATCATCGCCGGGGCCAAGATCTGATTTTACGTAATCCAGCGTGGTGGCAAAGCCGCTCAAATCCGGCTCCTGGGGCAGATAGCGCAAGGTGGTTCCCGGTTGCAAAAACCGCACGCCGTGATCGGCCTCAATGAGACCGGCGGCGATTTTGAGCAGGGTGGATTTGCCCGAACCGTTGCGCCCCACAAGGCATAACCGCTCGGACGGGCCAAGATAAAATTCGGCCCCCTCCAGCACCGGCGCGCCGCCAAAGGTGAGATGGATATCCCGCAGGCTCAAAAGTGGCGGCGCCATGTTCAATCTTGCTCCAGAGCGGTTTTTTTCGCCAGCGCGGCGCGCTCCCTGGCCAGGGTTGAGAGGCCAAAATCGTCCAGAATGGCATAGATGGCCGGAACCACGAACAGCACCAGAACCGTCGAGGCCAAAAGGCCGAAGGCGAGCGAGGTCACCAGCGGAATGAGGATTTGTGCCTGCAAGCTGGTCTCGGACAGGATCGGCAAAAGCCCGGCAATGGTGGTGAGCGAGGTAAGCAAAATGGCGCGGAAACGGGCCCTGGCCGCCTTGGGGGCGGCATCGGCCACGGTGCCGCCGGGAACATGATGTTCTTTTAAAAACTCGACCAGCAGGATCGAATCATTCACCACAATCCCCGCCAGCGACACAAAACCGAGCATGGAGGGCATGGTGAATTCCAGCCCCATGGCCAGATGGCCCCAGACCGCGCCGATAAAGGCGAAAGGGATGATGATCATCACCACGATGGGTTCAACATAAGAGCGGAACTGAAACGAAAGCAGCAAAAACACGCCGATCAGCCCGACGGCAAAGCCCTTGACCATGGATTTTTGCGTCTTGCCGGCGTTTTTATCCTGCCCCTCGATATCCAGCATTACTTCCGGATGACGTTTTTTGAAACCGGGAAAGAAGCTTGTTTTCATATCCGAGATAATGGCGTTGGCATTGGCGATGCGCATATCCACATCACCCTGCACGGTTACGGTGCGGGCCCCGTCCACCCGGATGATGCGGGCATAGCCACGGCCCTTTTTGACATCGGCGATGGCGTTCAGGGGCACAAGGGCGCCGCCTTGCATGGTGATGTTGAAATCATCAAGATCGGCCAGTGAATCGCGGTCCTGCGGCGCAAGGCGCACATCGATCTCATAGGCCTCGCCGCCGCGTTCGATCTCGCTCACCGTAACGCCGAAATAGGCGCTGCGCAGCTGGTCCGCCACCATGCGTGCATCAATGCCGAGGGATTTGGCGCTTTGCTTCAGGGAGATTTGCAACTCCTTCTTGCCCGGACGCAGATCGTCCATGACATTGGTGACGCCGACATAACGCTTGAGCCGGTCTTGCAATTCAAGGGATGACGTTTTCAGGGCTTTGAGATTTTTGCCCTTGAGCTTGAATTCAAACGCCAGCCCGCCAGGGCCGATGACCGGCTCGGAAAACTTGATGCTCAGCACATCGGGCACATTGCCGAAATTCTTGCGCCACAAGGTGAAAATTTCGTCATTTGAGGTTGTGCGGGTTTCGGCGTTCAGAAGATCAAGGATCACGGTGGCGACATGAGGGCCGTTTTCGCCCGCATCCTTGTTCTGGTTGAAGATCACGGTGATATTGCGGATCAGCTTTTGCCCGCCGGGCTGTTTGGGATCAAAGCTTTTGCCGGCATCCACGGCCGCCTTTTGCACCCGGGCGACAATCGCCTCGGTGCGGGCAAGCGGCGTGCCCTGGGGCAGTAAAATCCGCGCCTCGATGACATCGCCGTCCATATCGGGAAAGGCGGAGAATTTCAAAACCCCGCCCGCCAGCATGGAGATGGAAAGCAGCAACAGGCCGATGGCGGTGCCGGTGGTCAGGTAGCGCCAGGAAACGGTGTGGTGGACAATGCGCCCCATGAGCTTATCGCGCACGAAGGCAAGCGCGGCTTCAACCTTGTTTTGAACAAACGAGGTTTTGCCGGCGCCATGTTCGAGCGAATGGGCCAGATGGCGCGGCAGGATCAAAAACGCCTCGATCAGCGAGACCACCAGCACCAGCAGCATCACCACCGGCACGACTTTTAGGACCGCGCCGATATCGCCTTTTAAAAACGCCAGCGAGCCAAAGACGAAAACGGTAGTGGAAAATGACGCCAAAACACCGGGCATAACCTGTTTTGCCCCGTCTATGGCCGCTTTGAGGGGCGATCGGCCGCGCTGATATTTGGCGGCGATATTCTCGGCGATGACAATGGCGTCATCCATCAGCAGACCGACCACGATCAGCAGGGCCACCATGGTCAGCATGTTGATCGAATAGCCCAGAACCACCATCAGCGCCAGCGCGCCGGCAAATGAAACCGGCAAGCCCATCGCAACCCAGAAGGAATAGCGGAAGCCGAAAAACAGCCACAATACCGCAAATACGAGAGCCAGCCCCTGGAGCCCGTTGCGCACCAGCAGGGAAAGCCGGTCGCGCACGATGGATGAGCCGTCATTGGTGATGGCAAAGGACAGCCCCGGCGGCGCGCTCTGGCGTTCATGGGCGAGAAAGGCGCCGACCGCGTCGATCACCCGCAAGGTGTCCTCGTTTTCGGTCTTGGTGATATCGAGCATGGCGGCGCGGCGACCATTGAAGATAATCTTGTCTTCGGCCATCTCGAAACGGTCGGTGATATGGGCAATATCGCCAAGGCGGATGGCGCCGCCGCCGGAGCCGGAGATCACCACCAGATCGGCAAACCGGCTCAGGGTTTTGCGCTCATCGGAAAAGCGGATGAGAATATCCTCATCATTTGTCTCCAGGGTTCCGGCGGGCAGATCAAGGCTCTGGCGCGAGATGGCGTTGGCGATATCGGACATTGCCAGACCATATTGGCGCAAAACCCCGTCGCGCAGCTCAATCCGGATCTGGTGATCGGAAAAGCCCTTAATCTTGATCTGCGGAATGCCGCCCCATTGCAGCATGCGGGTTTTGACCTCTTCGGCATAGGCTTTGAGATCCGACGGGTTTTTGATACCGGTAATGGCAACGGATGCGACGAAATCCGTGCGGCCCAGCTGCCTGATGACCGGGTCTTCGGCCCGCTCGGGGAAATCGGTGATGGCATCGACCGCATTGGTGACATCGGTGGTGAAGCGGTCAAGATTGGTTCCTTCCACCATTTCAACCCTGGCCTTGGCCAGCCCCTCGCGGGCTTCGCAGATGATTTCCTCGACATTCGTCACCCCGTCCACCGCATCTTCAATCCGGGCGCAGATGGTTTCTTCGATATCCTCGGGCCTGCCGCCGGGATAGGCTATGGTGATCTGGACAAAACGCGGCTCGACCCGCGGAAAGGTCTCGCGCAGCAAGGAGGGCGCGGCGACAACACCGACAACCAGAAATCCGATCATCATGATATTGGCCAGCGTCGGATGGCTGGTAAAAAAACGGATCATTCGCCCGCCCCGCCGCGCTTTGCCTCACCGGCGATACGCGCCATCAGGGCTTTATCGGCCACCGCGTCAAGCCGCATGCCGGGAATGGCGGGGCTTAAATCGGAGACGACAATTGCATCGCCCGCCTTTACGCCTGCGTCAACCACCACGAGCGAGCCCTGGATCAGGCCGGTTTTCACCTGCCGGATTTCGAGCCGGCCCTTGCTCGTGCGGATAAACACCTTGCCCTCATGAACGCTTGAGCGCGGAAGAAGGATTTTGTCTTTCAGCGCATTGGCGCGCAGTTCAACCTCGACAAACATGCCCTTCACCAGCGGCGGCTTCATGCCCGGAACGGCTTTTCCATAGGAGTTTTCAACCGTTACGATGGCGCCGATCGTGCGGGTTTTGGGATCAACCAGATCGCTGATGCGCGAGAGTTTCCCCTTCCATTCCAGCTTTTTACCGCCGGAGCCCAGACGGATAATGGCGTAAAGCCCGTGTCTTTTTGTCCATCTGGCGAGCGAGCCGCCCGATATGCCATATTCGTTGTCGTTTCTGGAAATGGCTCTGGTGAAACGCTGGATATGGCTTTGCGGAATCTGAACATTGATCTCGGCGGTTTTTATACTGTCGGCTTGCCCCAGAGACTGGCCGACACCGGCAAACTGGGTGATGGCCACATTGACCTTGGAAATGCGGGCGGTGAAGGGCAGTTTGATGCGGGTGCGCTCCAGATTGAGTTTTGCCGTTTCCAGTTGCGCCAGAGAGACCGCCCGGCTTTGTCTGAGCGCATCGGCCTGCACCGGGATTAATTTGAGGGCGTTTTCAAGCTCCAGCACCCGTTTGCGCTGGCCCAGAAGATCGCGGCGCTCATTATCAAGATTGGCGGCGGAGATGGTTCCGCGCTCGGCCAGAGCCTGCTTGCGGGTGAAATCCTTTGCCTTCAGCTCCAGGGATTCGCGCTCGATGGCGAGGGCGGCGCGGGTGTTCTGGGCGCTCACTTCCAGCTCGGTCAACTTGGCCTCGGCGGCGCGGATATTGGCTTTGGCCTGCTTGAGCGCCAGCTCGTAATCTCTGGGCGAGATGCGGATGATCAAGGTGCCCTTGGGCAATATGGCGCCCTGGCGGAAGTCGGGATGGACATAGACAACCTGTCCGCTCACCTGCGCCAGCGCGTTCCAGCTCGTGGCCGGGCTGACGGCGCCAAAGCCGCGGATAAACGGGATAAGCTCGGTTTTTTGCGCCGTGATTACCCGTACATGACGGACCTGCTCGGCGGGCGGCTTCTGGGCGGGCGGTTTTTTATTCATGATCATAAACGCCAAAGCCCCGGCGCCCAGCAATATGGGGGGAAGGATCAGAAGTTTACGCAGCCAGGGTTTTGCCATTATCGCCGTCCAAACAGTTTTTCAATATCACCGAGCTTGAGCTCGATATAGGTCGGGCGGCCGTGGTTGCACTGGCCCGAATGCGGAGTTTGTTCCATATCGCGCAGCAGCGCGTTCATTTCCTGCGGATCAAGCCGCCGGCCGGCGCGCACCGAGCCGTGACAGGCCATGGAGGAGAGCACTTCGTGCAGGCGATCGCGCAATATGTCAATATCGTCATATTCGCTGATCTCGCATGCAAGATCCCTGACAAGACCGGCAATATCACCGCCGGACAGAAGGGCGGGAATCTCGCGCACCGCCACCGCGCCGGGACCAAAGCTTTCCAGCACAAGACCAAATTGCGCCAGACTTGCCGACGCCTCTGCCAGCCGGGCGGCGTCCGCCTCATCCATTTCAACGATTTCAGGGATCAACAGTGCCTGGCGCGCAATGCCCCCCTCGCGCAAGGCCTGTTTCAAGCGCTCGTAAACCAGCCGTTCATGCGCGGCATGCTGATCAACGATCACCAGTGCATCTGAAGTCTGGGCGATGATATAGGTGCCGAACATCTGCACCCGCGCCGCGCCAAGAGGATGGTCCGCCTCCCCAATCTGCGCCCCGGGCTCTTCTGCCGCCGGAGGGGCGGACATCTCGCTCATACCCGGCAGGGGCGCAAAGCCAGAAACCGATTGTGCCAGTGCTTGCGGGCGCGGTGGGGAGTATGATCTTGCGCCGGAATAGGCGCCGGAATAGATGGCGCGGCGCGGCGGGGTCTCGGGCCGCATGGCGGCAAGGGCCCCGCCGGCAACACTGGGAGCGCTGGTCTGCCCGGCCGCGCCCAGGGCCTGACGGATGGCGCCGATAATAAGGGAACGCACGGCGGCGGGCTCGCGAAAGCGCACTTCGGCCTTGGCGGGGTGGACATTGACATCGACATCAAGCGGGCAAAGATCAAGAAACAGCGCCGCCAACGGATAGCGGCCCCGGGCCAGTACATCGGCATAGCCGCCGCGCAGGCACCCCAGCAGCAGCTTGTCGCGCACCGGGCGGCCATTGACAAACAGATATTGCGCCGCGCCGGTATTGCGGTTCAGGGTCGGCAGGGAGATGAAACCGCTCAGGCGCAGATCATCGCGCCCGGCCTCGACAGGAACGGAGCCTTGGGCAAAATCACGCCCCATTACGGCGCTGATGCGCGCCAGGGCGGCTTCAGCCCCGCCGCCCCCCCCGGCCGGCAGGACAAGATCGCGGCCTGTCCCGGTGGAAAGGCGAAAGGCAATTTGCGGCTGGGCCATGGCGAGACGTTTGACCACATCGGTAATCGCCATAGTTTCGGCGCGTTCGGATTTGAGAAACTTCAGCCGCGCTGGCGTTTTGAAAAACAGATCGCGCACCTCAACGCGGGTGCCGCCGCGCAGGGCGGCCGGTTTTATCGCGCGCCCTTCGCCGCCCTCAAGGCTGAGGGAATACGCGCTGTCCTGCCCGGCGCGGCGCGAGGTCAGGCACAGGCGCGCCACCGCACCGATGGAGGGCAGGGCCTCGCCGCGAAAGCCCAGAGTGCGGATATTTTCCAGATCATCCTCGACGAGCTTTGAGGTGGCGTGGCGCTCAACCGCCAGTTCCAGCTCGGGCGCGCTCATGCCCCTGCCATCATCACTGACGCGGATCAGGGCGCGGCCGGCCTCCTCAACCCGGATTTCGATATTGCCGGCGCCCGCGTCAATGGCGTTCTCGGCCAGTTCCTTGACCACGCTGGCCGGACGCTCGATCACCTCACCGGCCGCAATACGGTTGATGGTGCCTTCGGAAAGGCGGCATATGGAAACAGGCTCAGGGATGGGGGGTTCAGATTCCATGGGTGGACAGTTTAGCCATACAGCAAGGTAAGGCAATACAGGAGGTTTTGTTTGTGACTTTGTTTCTTTGCCGGGGCGGTTTCTTCAAGCCCGGGCCTGCCGCTCTTTTTTTGAAGCCCCGAGCCTGCCCGCTCCCCGTGGAGGCCCTCGCGTTAGCGAGGAATAGCCGCGAACGAAATAAACTACAGTTTCGCCAGATATTCGCGGGCGAGGATTTTGCCCTGTTCCACGGCGGGCTGGTCGAAGGGGTTGATCTGCATTAAATACCCGGCGATGATGGTCTCCAGCATGAAATGCATGAAAAGCTGGCCCAGCATATGGGCATCGACAACCGGCGCTTTCATGATTCGCACCGGACGGCCGTTGCGCATCAGGGCCTCGGCGCTGGCGCGCTGTTCGCAATCCACCAGATCGCCTAAAGTGCGCCCGGCCAGATACCCGATCTCCTCATCCTGTTCCAGATCCTGCGCCAGACGCGGCCCCGAACCGGCGGCATCGGACATCAAAATCGTCACCAGCTTGTCAACCGGGCCATCAAGATAGAGCTGCAACTGGCTGTGCTGGTCCACCGGACCAAGGGCGGCGACCGGGGTTATGCCCTTGCCGTCCTTGCCCAGGCTCTCGGCCCAGAGCTGGGCATACCATTTGGTGAACCGCTCCAGCCGGTCGGAATAGGCCAGCATGACCGAGATATTGATGTTTTTGTTCTCATAAAGCGCCACATTGGCGATCGCGCCCAGAGCCGGGGCAAAACCTGCTGCCTTTACGCCTTCGGTCAGCGGTCTTAGCACGTTCCACGCGCCCATGCGCACAAGTTCCGGATCAAGGCCGAGAAAAAGCGCCGGGACCATGCCGACATTGGTCAAAACCGAATAGCGCCCGCCAACGCCCGGATCATGTTCGAGCACCTCGACCCCCTCGGCGCTCAGGATACGGCGCTGGGGATTATCGGTTTTTTCCGTCAGCCCCAGTATCTGGTGCGCAATGAGGTCGGCCAGGCCGTTCTGGCGGAAGGTTTCCAGAACGCTTAAAACCTGCATCATGGTTTCCGCCGTTGAGCCGGATTTGGAAATGCAGATAAAACGCGCCGTTTCCAGATCAAGCTCGGAGAGGGCGCGGGCAAAGCTCAGCCCGTCAAGATTATCAAAGAAATGAAAGCGCGGGCCGCCTTGCGCCTTGCCGCGCATATAGCCCGGATCGCGCCAGCTGGCGATCTGGGCCAGCGCCTGGGCGCCAAGGGAGGAGCCGCCGGTACCCAGAAAGACGATATCTTTTGCTCCCTTGCGCAGGCGGGCGACAGCGCTGCGGCAAATCTCAAGATCATTGCGCCGCTCCGGATAGCCGAGCAGGGGCAAATCGCCGGTTTCATAGGAATGGCGCAAGGAGGCAAGAGAGTGATCGGCTCTGGCGAGAAACGAATCAAATTCTTCCCGCCCGAGACCGCCCGCGCCGATACGGGCGCTGAAAATTCCGTCAATGTCCTGAAAAAGCATATCCTAATCCTCACACTTCAAATCATGCCAGATTGATGTTCTCGCAAGAAGATTTCAAGAGCAGGATCAGGCCCGATCGTATCAGATGGCAAGAAAACTGAAGATCCGATGGTCGGAGTGGCAGGATTTGAACCTGCGACCCCCTCGTCCCGAACGAGGTGCGCTACCAGGCTGCGCCACACTCCGACATGCAAATCGATGTGTGTTATAGCGCCGGGCTGGATATGATTGCAAGCAGAACCGCACAGCTTCGTCACGAGTTTATACCGACACCATTGCGAAGCCCGCGCGAAGTGGTTATATGTCCCGTGCACTGACTGGTCCTGACCATGATGGGGCGTAGCCAAGCGGTAAGGCAGCGGGTTTTGATCCCGTCATGCGCAGGTTCGAATCCTGCCGCCCCAGCCATTTTTCTGTTATAAGATGTATTTGCGCCGCCGCGAAAAGCGGGCCGGCGCGAACCGCAACCAGACAGGAGGGCGCAGTCATGGCCGGTGTCGTTATCGTGGGGGCAGGACAGGCCGGGTATAAATGCGCCGAGACGCTGCGGGCCGAAGGCTATGAGCGCTCCATAACGATCATCGGGGCGGAAAAGCATTTTCCCTATCAGCGCCCGCCGCTGTCCAAAGCCTATATGAAGGGCGAGGTGGACGCCGAACGGCTCAAATTCCGTTCCGATAACTATTATAAAGATCACAAACTTAAGCTTGTGACCGGCACCAGGGTGAGCCGGATTGAGCCTGGTGCGCGCAGGCTACGCCTTGGCGGCGGCGAAACGCGGAGCTATGAGCATCTGGTGCTGGCCTGCGGCTCTGTCATGCGCAAGCTTTCCATTCCGGGCGCTGATCTGGACGGGGTGTGCTCGCTGCAAACCATTGAAGATGCCGATACTATCGCACAAAAACTGTCAAAAACCGAAAATGTCGTGGTGATCGGGGCCGGGTTCATCGGCCTTGAGTTTGCCGCCGTGGCGCGCTCCCTGGGCAAATCGGTGACGGTTCTGGAAGCGGCGGCAAGGGTGATGGCGCGCGCCGTGCCGCCGCGGCTTTCGGATTACTATCTCAAAGAGCATGCACGCCGGGGGGTATCGATCATCTGCAATGCGGCGGTGAGTGAGATTTGCGGTGAAGGCGGCAGGGTCAACGCCGTGCGCTGTGCCGATGGCAGCACGCATCAAGCCGGGCTGGTAATAGTCGGCATTGGCGCCAATGCCAATATGACTTTGGCGCAAGAGGCCGGTCTTGAGTGCCAAAACGGCATTGTGGTGGATGCCCATTGCCGGACATCGGAGGCGCATATATTTGCCGCCGGTGACTGCACTTTTTTCAAACATCCTTTCAATGACGAGCCCATGCGCCTTGAATCGGTGCAAAACGCCATTGATCAGGCGCGCACCGTTGCCGCCGCCATCACGGGTAAAAACGAGCCTTATGATGTAGTGCCCTGGTTCTGGTCGGACCAGTACGACATCAAACTCCAGATGGTGGGGCTGGCACAAGGCTGCGACAAACAGGTTCTGCGCGGCAAGATGGAGGATAATAAATTCTCCATCTATCACTATCACGGCGAGGCCCTGCGCGCTATCGACTGCATTAACCGCCCCGGCGAGGCTATGCTGGGGCGCAGGCTGCTGGGGAGCGGCGTTTCGCCCCGGCCGGAGGAGGCCGCGGATACGGATTTCAATCTGAAATCCCTGATGGGCTGAACATGGATGATTGCTGAACCGGTATTTTTTAATGATAGCAATATTTATATTGCGATCAACTAATGTATAATTTCTGCTTTATTATCCCGGCATTAATATTCTAGTATGCCGGGCGCGTGTTTTTTCCCGTGACGGGGGAGGGTTGCGCTGTTGCGAGTAATATAATGAAAACTGAAAATGGGGATTAGAGCGTTGACATATCTGAACAAAATTATGGCAGGAGCCGCGGCTCTCGCCTTTACAGCCGGCTTGATGATGGCGCCTGCCCAGGCTGCCGACCCGATCAAGATCGGGACATTTTTATCCGTAACGGGTCCGGCCTCGTTTCTCGGTGATCCCGAGTTGAAAACCTTGCAGATGTATGTTGAGAAAATCAACAAGGAGGGCGGTATTTTAGGGCGTCCGCTGCAACTGGTTCACTATGATGCCCAGCATCAGGCGAAAAAGGCGGTGACTTTCGCCAAGCGCCTTATCGAGCAGGACAAGGTCGATGTGATTGTCGGCGGCTCGACATCGGGGCAGACCATGGCCGTCGTCAAGCTGATGCAAAAAGCCGGTATGCCGTTTATCTCGCTTGCCGGCGCGGCGGTGATCATTGATCCGGTGAAAAAATGGGTGTTCAAGACGCCGCATACCGACCGTCTGGCGGCCAAAAAAATATTCGCCGACATGAAAAAGCGCAATATGTCCAAACTGGGTTTGCTCTCGGGCGCCGGCGGTTTTGACAAATCCTGCCGCAAGAGTGTCACATCGCTGGCGCCGAAATTCGGCATTACCATTGTTGCCGATGAAACCCATGGCAAGGGCGATACCGATATGACGCCGCAGTTGACCAAGATCAAGAACGCCAAGGGCGTACAGGCCTTCATGTATTGCGGCTTTGGCGCGGCGACCTCGATTGTGGCGCGCAACTTCAAGCAGCTGGGCCTGAAAATCGCCCATTATCACAGCCATGGCTCGGGCTCGATGAAATTTATCAAGGGCGCGGGCGGCGCGGCCGAGGGGGTCAGGCTCCCCGCAGCGGCGCTGCTGGTGGTTGACGCGCTGCCCGACAGCAACCCGCAAAAGGCGGTTGCGGCCGCTTACCGTGATGCTTA
>JAJRYE010000010.1 GCA_024275895.1 Alphaproteobacteria bacterium
CAAAGCGCTTTTCCATCTGCTCAAGCCGGTAGGCCTGCTCCTCCATTTTGCCCGTCATCTCGCGCAGCCGCGCCTCAAGGCGGTTGATGCGCAGCGTCAGCGCCGCCGCCTCGCGCGCGGAAAGCGCCAATGAGGGCAGAGCCGAAAGCGCAACAATGCCGCCAGCCAGAACGGCAATCAGAAAAAGACGAAATTTAGGAGCGTTTTGCAATGCCCTGATCAACTCCCCGCCCGGCTTGTCACAACCGTCACCGCGCGCCGGTTCTGCGACCAGCAGGAGATATTGTCACAAGTGGCAACCGGACGCTCCTTGCCGAAGGACAAAACCTTCATCCGCGCTGGCGAAACCCCCAGTGAAGCGAGAAAGGCTTTTGTCGCCGAGGCCCGTCTGGCACCGAGCGCGATATTGTATTCACGCGTTCCGCGCTCATCGGCATGACCCTCGATCCGCACCCTTATGGCGGGGTAGGTTTTCAGCCATGCCGCCTGCCGCCGCAAGGTCGCCTTTGCCGTGCCGGTCAGCGTTGTCTGGTCGGTTTCAAAAAACACCCGGTCCCCGACATTGAGATTAAAATCCTCCACACTGCCCGGCTTTGCATTGCCGCTGGCGGAACTGCTTAATTTCCCCGGATCATTGGTGCATGCGCCAATTCCCAGCATCAGCACCAGGAGGCCAACCCATCTAAATTTCGAAATCACCCGCATCATCGTCTTAAAACCTCTTGAAAAATACGTTACCGGTTAACAAAACGTATGCTGGTAAAGATACCGACAACAAACATCCCTAACCATTTATTCCAGTATGTCAGATTTCCGGACAGTTTCAGTTCACAAGCGGCGACCAGGCCGGATCTGAAGCAAACCCCGGTGTTTTTACGCGGTGTTCATTATAGCCCGTCAGATCGATCTGATAAAGGCTTGGTCCGCCATTAGCGCCGCGCGATTCGCGGAAAAACATCAAAACCCGCCCGTTTGGCGCCCATGTCGGCCCTTCATTGTGATAGCCCTCGGTTAAAATCCGCTCGCCCGAACCGTTCGTCCGCATCACCCCGATCAAGAACTTGCCCCCGGTGCGCTTGGTAAAGGCGATAAGATCGCCGCGCGGCGACCAGACGGGGGTAGAATAGCTGCCCTTGCCAAAACTGATCCGCTTGGGATTGGAGCCGTTGGCGTTCATGACATAAATCTGCTGCCGGCCGCCGCGGTCGGATTCAAAAGCCACCTTGCGCCCGTCGGGCGAATAGCTCGGTGCGGTGTCGATAGAGGGCGAGTTGGTCAACCGCGTCCAGCGCCGCGAGCGCAAATCCATCGTATAGATATTCGCATTGCCGCCTTGCTGCAGCGACAAGATCACCTGCTGGCCATTTGGCGAAAAACGCGGTGAAAAACTCATACCGGGAAAATCGCCGATCATCTCGCGCTGACCGGTTTCGATGTTCAACAGATAGACCCGCGGCCGCCCGCCGGCATAGGACATGTAGGTGATCTCCTGCGTCCGAGGCGAAAACCGCGGCGTCAGAACCAGGTCTTTTCCGTTGGTCAGATAGCGCAGATTATAGCCGTCCTGATCCATGATCGTCAGACGCTTGATGCGCTTGTCCTTGGGGCCGCTTTCACTGATAAAGGCAATCCGCGTATCAAAATACCCCTTCTCGCCCGTGAGCCGCTGATAGATGGCGTCGGCAATCATATGCGCCACCCGCCGCCAGTTTTTCGGCGTGGTGAAAAATTGCAAACCCGTCATCTGTTTTTGCGCCACCACATCCCACAGCCGGAACTCGGCTTTCAGACGCCCGTCGGAGACCCGCCGGATACGCCCCGTGACCAGAGCCTGGGCATTAATCACCCGCCAGTCACCAAAACGCGGAGTTTTGCCAAAATCATTGATTTTCTCGATAAATGCCTTCTTTTCAATCGTCCGGAACAGCCCGGAAGAACGCAAATTCTGCGCGATCACCGCAGCAATATCCTGGCCATAGCGGATTTCCTTAGGCGATTTCCCCAGTAAATCCGTGATGGCGACGGGAAGAGGCTCAACCTTACCCCTTGTGATGTCAATCTCGATAAGGGCCATCGCCCGCGGCACCGGCAGCGCCCATATGACGAGCGCAAAAGCCCAAAAATAACTGGTCGCAAACAATCTCATTTTCGTCTTATACACCATGGAGCTATCTTCCAAACATCTCACGCGGGTCAAAAGTTACATTCACATCGCGCCAGGTCTCGTATTTCTCCGGCGGCAGGGCATAGGGCTGGCAGCGCCGCACTGCCCGGATGGCGCTCTCCGCCGCTACCTGAAACAGCAAATCGGAGCCTGAATTAACCAGGACCGGCGGCCCGGCCAAAGAGCCGTCGCGCTTGAGCTTCAGCTTCAGGCGGATTTGCAGATCCTGCGCATCCTCCACCCCGATGGGCGGCGACCAGCATTGTGATATCTGCACCCGCAAGGCGTCAAGCTCCGACATGGTCAGCTTCATATCAACCCCGCTCGGCGCCCCGGGCCGCGGCGGGGCGGGCGCCTCGCGCTCAGCCGCACGCGCCTCATCAGGCACCTTGTTCAGCAAGGCGGCGATCTTGTCGGGATTAAACTGGCGCTTGGGCTTCACTTTACGCCGCGGCGGTTTGGGCTTGCGCCGCGGCAGCGGCACGGAGGCCAGACGGGTTTTGGTTTTTTTCACCGCTTTGGGTTTGGGTTCCGGCTTCGGTTCCGCCCTGGGTTTGGGCTTGGGCCTAGGTGCAGGCTCCGGTTCCGGCTTTGGCGGCACCGCCGCCGCTTTGGGCGGCGCGGGCTCGGGTTTTGGCGCCGGTTCGGGCGCGGGAGCAGGTTCAACTTTTTCAGACGGCGCCTTATGGACCGGCTTGGGTTTGGAACTGGGTTTTTCCTTTGCGAGCGGTTTTTTGACCGGCTCGGATTTTTTCTGCAATCTGGTAAACTCGGCCACGGTTAAAAGCTCGACCGGCAGGCTTGTCGTTTTGGCCACTTTATAACGCTCGGGCGCGGGCAAGCCGGTCACAGCCGCCAGCAGCATCATGGCGTGAAACAGTGAAGAGACAAGCAAACCAAGCCGCACTATTTTTCCTCAGATTCCGTAACCAGTCCAATCCGTTTAAACCCCGCCTTGTAGATAGCCCCCATCACTTTCATGACCGCCTGATAATCGACCGTTTTATCGCCGCGCACAAAAATCCGCTCGTTATAGCCGCTATCGGCAATTGCCAGCAATTTGGGAACAACTTCGTCAAATTCGATTTTGGTATCCTGCAAGAAAATCTGCCCCGCTGCATCAACCGAAATCGTCAGCGGCTCCTTGTCGCCCTGCAGCGGCTTGGCGGAGGTCTCCGGCAGATCGATCGGCACCCCGACGGTGAGCAGGGGCGCCGCCACCATAAAGACGATCAGCAGCACCAGCATCACGTCCACGAACGGGGTGACATTGATCTCCGCCATGGGCTTGTAGCGCCCGCGCGTTTTGCGCAAGCGCCGCGCATGGCCGCTGGCCTGGGCCGGTGTCATGGCCATCAGCTATCCCCTCTCCTCAAGCTGGCGCGATAATATTGCGATAAACTCATCGGCGAACCCCTCAAGCCTTTGCGCGTGGCGCGAAAGATCGGCGGAGAATTTGTTGTAAAACACCACCGCCGGAATCGCCGCCAGAAGCCCCAGCGCGGTGGCAAACAGCGCCTCGGCAATGCCCGGCGCAACCACCGCCAGATTGGTGGTCTTGCTCGCCGCAATGGCCTGAAACGAGGTCATGATGCCCCAAACGGTGCCGAACAGCCCGACAAAGGGCCCCGTGGCCCCCAGCGAAGCCAGAAATAACAGCCGCCGCTCCATCTTCTCCAGATCGCGGGCAATGGTTACATCCATGACCTTTTCCACTCGCATCTGAATGCCGCCGGCGCTTAAAGCATGTCCCTGCTCCTGCGAGCGCCGCCATTCACGCATCGCCGCGACAAAAAGCGCCGCCATGGACTGATCGGTAAGATGGGCATAGCTGGTGTATAAATCCTCCAGCGACTGGCCGGACCAGAATACCTGCTCAAAGCGGGCCGATTGCCGTTTTGCCCGCGCGAACATGATAATTTTTTCAATCACGATCGACCACGACCAGACCGAGGCCAGAATCAGCCCCACCACCACCAGCTTGACGACAATATGCGCCTGAAAAAACAGCGCCAATATAGAAATATCGCCGCCCGGCGCACCCAGAGCCGCCGCCATTTCATTCATATCAATAATCCCGTATTGCCCCGATATCGGGTGAACCTGTGTATCTGAAGCCTAAATTTGTTCAAATCGTGACTCGCCATGGAATTCGATTTCATTTGATTCGCACCAAGTTATAGCAAATCCGCCGCTCTCTGAACCCTTGACTTGCCCGAATTGACAAATCCGCGTTATAGCTTGTTGCGTTAAATCGGCCCCGGCCCCTTGCGGCAAATCAGTGACAAGACCCCAAACAATGAATTTTTTCCGGTTTGCCAGACTCTTCGCCCCCGATCAGGGCCATGTGTCCATCCGCGAAAAGGCGCTTTCGGCACTGGCCGCGTTTGTTGGTATCGCCCTTGTCATGGCGGCCAGCATGATCTGGCTGGCGCCGGATGATTTGCCGTGGATTGTCGCCTCCATGGGTGCCTCGGCAGTGCTGCTCTTTGCCGTCCCCATGGGGACGCTCTCCCAGCCCTGGGCCTTTGCCGGCGGCCATATGATCTCGGGCTTTATCGGCGTCACGGTGGCAATGCTGCTCCCCGGTCACATTTTGACCGCCGCCGCGCTGGCGGTATCGCTGGCGATTTTCGCCATGTATATCACCCATTGCCTGCACCCGCCCGGCGGCGCAACAGCGCTGAGCGCGGTTGTAGGCGGCGCCCAGATTCACACTCTGGGCTATGCCTATCTCATCACCCCTCTTCTGGTGAATGTCGCCGTCATGCTCGCCTGGGCGTTTGTTGTCAATAATCTGCTGCCCAACCGCAGCTATCCATCGGGGCTCACGGCATGGCGGGAGAAGAAAAACAGGGCGGCTGGCGATGACAAGGCGGATACCTGCATCGCCATCAACCGCGACGATCTTGAATTTGCCCTGCAGGAGATGGATGAGTTTTTCGATGTCTCCGAGGATGATCTGACAAAAATCTTCGCCATTTCCACCGAACATGCAAGGCGCAAACGCGAGGGCGAGCCACTTCGCCGGAAGAAATGAAGATCACAAGACAAGCAAATTATGTGAAGAGTGACAAATCTGCTCCGGAGATTTTCTTTCACAAGAGAAAGGGGGCAAATTTCTTCAGCATATCCCCGGGCAGACGCTGCGGGCGGCCCTCAAGGGTCAGCAGCGCAGCAGTCACTTTGGCTTCAAACAATATCTCCTTGCCCCGCGCCACACTTTGCATCAGGACAAAGCGCGCCCCGCGCAGTTCGGCAAGCCGGGTGCGCACTTCCAGAATATCATCAATCCGCGCCGGTCTGAGATAATCCGCCTCAACGCGGCGCACCGCGAAGGCCATGTTTTGCGCCGCCAGTTCCTTGTGATGCACATCCATAAGGCGCAGCAGATCGGAGCGGCCCCGCTCGCAGAATTTGAGATAATTGGCATAATACACAATGCCGGAAAAATCGGTATCCTCAAAATAAACCCGCACGGGGAGAATATGCGCCTTGCCCTCAATACGTCCGGCAAGATCAGGCCAGATTCTAGGCATCATCACTCCCGAACAGTTCCACCTGCGTCTCTGTGAGCGAACACGGTATATCAAGTCCCAGATGTTTAAACGCCCCGGAGGTTAAGATGCGCCCGCGCGGGGTGCGGTTGACAAAGCCCTGCTGGATAAGAAACGGCTCGATAATATCTTCGATGGCATCGCGCGGCTCGCCCAGCGAGGCGGCGATGGTTTCGACCCCCACCGGCCCGCCGCCGTAATTCACCGCGATGCAACTCAAATAGCGATGATCGAGCGCATCGAGCCCGCGCTGGTCCACTTCCAGTTGCCGCAACGCCGAATCGGCCATTTTGGCATCGATCAGTTCCACCCCTGAAACCGAAGCAAAATCGCGCACTCGCCTGAGCAGCCGTCCGGCCACCCTTGGCGTGCCGCGCGAGCGCCGCGCGATCTCGATCGCCCCGTCATCCGTGACGGTGACGCCCAGAACCCGGGCGCCGCGCTCGACAATGGTTTTCAAATCCGCCTCGTTATAAAAATTAAGCCGCACCGGTATGCCGAAACGATCGCGTAGCGGCGTGGTCAACAGCCCCGTCCGGGTGGTCGCCCCCACCAGCGTGAACTGCGCCAGATCAATACGCACCGAGCGCGCCGCCGGTCCCTCGCCGATAATAAGATCAAGCTGAAAATCCTCCATCGCCGGATAAAGAATTTCCTCGACGGTGGGGTTGAGGCGGTGAATTTCATCAATAAACAGCACATCACGCGCTTCCAGATTGGTCAGCAGCGCTGCCAGATCGCCCGGTTTTGAGATTACCGGCCCCGATGTGGCGCGAAAATTCACCCCCAGCTCGCGCGCCACAATCTGGGCAAATGTGGTCTTGCCCAGCCCCGGCGGCCCGGCAAAAAGCACATGATCCAGCGCATCGCCGCGCCCGCGCGCCGCATCGATAAAGACTTTCAGATTGGAACGCGCCTGATCCTGACCGATAAATTCCGCTAAAAGCTGCGGCCGCATTTCCGTATCGGTCGAATCTTCAGGCGCGGAAGTCCCGTCAAGCAGCCGGTCACTCATGATGAAAGCTCCTTCAGGCCGCGCCGGATCAGCTCTGCCGCACCGGCTTCATCGCCGGCCTTTGCCCGCACTTTGGCAACCGCAGCCCCGGCCTGCACCCGGGCATATCCAAGATTAACCAGCGCCGAGACGGCATCGTTGACCGCCGATGGCGCCCCCGACTCCATCTGCACCGAGACCTGCGCCAATGACGTATCGCCGCCCATCAGCCCTGCCTTGTCCTTTAGCTCGTTAATAATGCGCACAGCAACCTTCGGCCCCACCCCTTGCGCCCGGGACATCGCAGCCTTGTCCTGCAAGGCAATGGCGCGGGCCAACTCATCGCTGCCCAGAACGCTTAAAATCGCCAGCGCCACCTTGGTGCCAACCCCCTGCACCAGAAGAAGCAGGCGGAACCAGTCGCGCTCGCTATCATTGGCAAAGCCGAACAAACGGATCTGGTCCTCGCGCACATAGGTCTCGATCGCCAGAATTGCTGCCTCGCCAATGGGTGGCAGCGCCGCCAGGGTGCGCGACGAGCACTGCACATGATAGCCCACACCGCGCACATCAACGAGAACCCAGTCCTCGCCGTAACCGTCAATTACTCCCTTAAGCCTGCCGATCATATATTTCATCAATCCTGCTGATTGTTGTTATCATCCTTGCGCCATGGCAATTTTCCGCTCCCGTTCCAGCAACGGCAGGCGGTGCGCATGGGTGATGGCGACTGCCAGCGCATCGGCGGCGTCATCCGAGTGCAAATTGCAGCCCGGCAGCAGCATCTTGACCATCATCTTGATCTGCCCCTTGCCCGCATGGCCCGCGCCAACCACCGCTTTTTTGACCTGATTGGGGGCGTATTCGGCCACCTCAAGCCCGGCCAGCGCCGGAGCCAGCAGCAAAACGCCGCGCGCCTGCCCCAATTTCAAGGTCGCGTTGGCATCCTTGTTGACAAAGGTTTTTTCCACCGCCGCCCCGTCCGGCCTGTATTGCGCCAGAACCTCCCCCAGCCCTTCAAACAACTGTTTCAGGCGCACGGCAAGTTTGGCCGAGGCTTCGGGCCTGACGGTGCCATTGGCGATATGGATGAGCCTTGAACCTTCGCTCTCGATAATCCCCCAGCCCGTGTTGCGAAGCCCGGGGTCGATACCGATGAGACGAAGCCTTGCCGCCATATCAATCCATCAGCTCCAGCACGGTATCGGAAACTTCAAAATTGGCGTAAACATTCTGCACGTCGTCAGAATCTTCCAAAGCCTCAAGCATGCGCAGCAGCTTGACCCCGGCCTCGTCATCAAGCTCGATATTGTTCTGCGCTTTCCAGATGATCTTGGCCGATATGGGCGCGCCGAATTTTTCCTCCAGCGCGCGGGAAACGGAATGAAGCTCTTCGGCGCCGCAAAACAGCTCATGGCCCTCATCATCCGACGAGCAATCCTCCGCCCCCGCTTCAATCGCCGCCTCAAACATATCATCCGCACTGGCGACATCCGCCGGGTATTCAATCGCGCCAACCCGGTCGAACATAAACGAAACCGAGCCGGTCTCGCCCAGATTGCCGCCGCTCTTGGAAAAAATCGAGCGCACTTCAGAGGCGGTGCGGTTGCGGTTGTCGGTCAGAGCCTCGACGATTACCCCGATCCCGCCGGCGCCAAAGCCCTCATAGCGGATTTCCTCGTAATTATCCCCCTCGCCCGCCTGGGATTTCCTGATCGCCCGTTCAATATTGTCCTTGGGCATGGACTGCCCCTTGGCCTGCTGGATGGCAAGGCGCAGGCGCGGGTTCATATCCGGATCGGGCGCGCCCATCTTGGCAGCAACGGTGATTTCCTTTGAAAGTTTGGAAAACAGCTTGGAGCGCTTTTTGTCCTGCGCTCCCTTGCGGTACATAATATTCTTGAATTTGGAATGGCCAGCCAAACTCTCTCTCCTCGGTCAGACAGGTTTTGATTTGATTTTCCCCATGAATAAGCGATCACGCCCTTAAGAGCAACTTGCTTTAACCCGCTTCGTATTGCGCCAAAAACACAAACAAAAACGCCGGCGGTTTCCCGCCGGCGTTTTATGGGCTTAAGTTACGCAATACCTAAAACTAAACCCTTGAACTGAATTCCCGTTTTTCAAGTCCTGTACTGTTGAACCCGGGTCGCCCGCAATCCGGGAAGACCATGCCTGTCAATCGATTCCTGCCAGCCAAGAAATTCCTCAACCGTCAGCGTGTAGCGCTTGCAGGCTTCCTCAAGCGAAAGCAGCCCGCCGCGAACGGCGGCGACAACTTCCGCCTTGCGGCGGATAACCCATCTTCTGGTGTTTGGATTGGGAAGATCCGCAATCGTCAGCGGACTCCCGTCCGGTCCGATTACGTAACTCACGCGTGCCCTGTTATACTCACTCATGGCAATACTCTGTTATTTATTGACTTCACGATCATGAGACTACTCGTGGCACCTTAAAATTCACCTAAAGCTGGCGTTAAAATTTTCTGCAAACGGTTTCTTCTTACGCTTCACCCATGGGTTTTGCCCCCTAGCTGCCGCCGGCAAGACCGATTTCCCTGATGCTTGACAAATTCACCCGGACACCGGAAATGGTGGCGACCGGCTCGCTGCCGCTTAAATCAATAGAGGACACTATGCCTTCAAGAGAGGTGTCGGCGCTGACGCGGTTGCCGCTCGCGTCTTTTGCATCAATGGTAATGGAGTAAACCCCGTCCGGCGCCGCCCGGCCGTTGGGCAATAATCCATCCCAGTTATATGACCCCTTGCCCGCCGTCAGGCTGAGCGTTTTGTTGTGAACAACACTCCCCGCGGCGTCACGAACGGTAATTGTGGTATCGGGCGCGCTGCCCGACAGCGTATAATCCCATTTTACCGCCCCGCCCTTCAGATAGGACGAGGAGCCGGCGGCGATGGCGTTTTTGCCGATATAGCCAACCACGGTTCCGGTTGCGTTATTGGCCGAAAGAACAAGCAGTTTTTCCAGATTTTCATTGGTTTTGATCGTCTGTTCCACGGTTGAGAACTGGACCAGCTGATTGGTGAACTCGTTGGTATCCATCGGCTCAAGCGGGTTCTGGTTCTTGAGCTGGGTGGTAAGAAGCTGCAAGAAGGCATCAAAATCTTCCGCAATCCCGGCCGCATCGGTTGAGGCCGCGCTGACCCCGCTATTCGGCAGATTGCCCGATAACGCATTAACACTCATGGCTTGTTCTCCTGTCAGACATGGATATCCACTCCGCTGGCGCTGATATATCCACGCATCGTTCGGTCGACGCTGAAGGTCTCGTTTTCATGCCCGCCCACGATATCCGCATCATCCCCGGCAGCGGACCGGCCGGTTTTTTCATCCCCGTCAAAACTGTGATTGCCGCCGGAAAGGGAAAAGTTCAGCCCGTTTTCCCTCGTTTCCAGACCCGAGGCGTTCAGGGCGCGCTCAAGGGCCGCCGCGTCGCGGTTCAGGGCGGCGAGCGTTTCGGGTTTTTCAACGATCAGATGCGCCTTGACATGCCCCTCCTTGCTCACATCCATGCGCACATCAATACGCCCGAGCTCCGGCGGATCGAGTCTGATCTGAAACCGGTTGGAGCCGCTGGAGAACTTGCGCGCGATCTCGATCGCGACCGCATTGACCGGCAATGCGCCGCTCTTTGCGTTAACCGGATGGCTCTGCAGCAATGTCTGGCTGATCTGGGACCTGTCGGCCGATATATTGAGCGGGCTTTCAAACGAGAGCGATGATGCGCGGCTCTCGGCCGGTTTTGCCGCATCAGCGCCATCAATCTTCGCCGCGGCAAGTTCCGGAGCCGCCTTCGCAGCAACGCCCCGACTCATTTTTGCAAACGCCGCCAGCGCCTGACCTGCCGGATTCATCATATCAGGCGCCGCTTTCAGATGAAGACCCGTTTTTGCCCCCGGGGACTTTGCCATCGCCGCTTTCGCGGCAATGAGCCCGCCTTGCAGGGCTGCCTCAATTTGTGCTTTTGCGGTAATTTCTCCCGGCTGACTGGTCGCGCCTTCCGCCGCGCGAGCTCCCGCTTTATCAACAAATTGCGCGCCAAAACCCGGCAGCTTGTTTGCAAGGGGTTCTTTCCCTTCAGGGGCCGGACCGCCCTGCCCCTGCAGGCTGCTCCCCGCCTGTTGCCGGGCAATGATCATGCGGCTGTCTTTTCCCCCCGGGGCCGTACCGGCAAGATCGCTCATGCCCTTGACAAGCAAAGCCGATTCTAGCCCGCCCGCTTCGACCTGAACCTTTGCCAGACCGGTTGCGGCGGAATTCTCGCCTTTGCTCGCAAAGCCGGTTTCACCCATAATCAGGGACGGCAAAGCCGAGGCAGCCGGAATCAGACCCTCTTGCAACTCGTCATTGGTTTTGGAGGCGGCCGCAAGTTCTTCAGGATCACCCGTTGACACCAGAGCGGCAAAGGGCGTGTTGTCATCCGCGCCGGTTTTACCCGCCTTTGGCCCTGATCCGCTTGCACCCTTGGCGCCCGGTATTATATTGGCAATGAAGTCCATGGTCCCCGCAATCTTGTCTGCCCGTTGAAATGCAAAGGCTGGGCCAGTTTTGATAAACTTGTTATTTTGAATGAATACAGAGAGTTAGGGTTTTTGCATGCCGCCGCCAGATAGGCAAAACAAGGCTGGGGCGGCAAAATATTCACACCAGAGGCAAAAACGGCATGGTCAGTGTTGATCAGGTTTTGGCAACGATAGAAAAGCCCGGAGGCGAAGCCGGCCGCCATATCGTCATCGCCATGTCGGGCGGTGTTGATTCATCGGTCACAGCCGCGCTTTACGCCGCGCGCGGATATGACGTCACCGGCGTGACCATGCAGCTTTATGATCACGGCGAGGCAGGCATACGGGCAAAATCATGCTGCGCCGGTCGCGATATCATGGATGCACGCAATGTCGCTGCGGATCTGGGGATAGCCCATTATGTGGTCGATTATGAACGCCGCTTCCGAGCTGCCGTCATGGAGGATTTTGCCCGGAGCTACAGGCGCGGCGAAACCCCGGTTCCGTGCATAAGATGTAATGAGACCGTCAAATTCACCGATCTGGTCCGCTTTGCCCGCGATCTGGGCGCCGGCGCTCTGGCCACCGGGCATTATGTCCAGCGCAAGCCGCGGCGTCGCGGAAGCGCTATTTACCAGGGGGCCGAGACCGGTCGCGATCAGAGCTATTTTCTGTTTTCGATCACCCGCGCCCAGCTTGAGTTCGTCCGCTTTCCCCTTGGCGGGCTGACCAAGAACGAAACCCGCGCCCTGGCGCAGGAACTTGGCCTGAGCGTGGCGGCAAAACCCGACAGTCAGGACATTTGCTTTGTCCCCGGCGGCGATTACAAGGAGGTTGTCAGGGATCTTGCGGCGCAAGGCGAGGCACCGGGTGAAATAATGCATACAGACGGGCGCGTCCTTGGCGTTCATGATGGGATCTCCGGCTTTACCATCGGGCAGCGCCGCGGCCTTGGCGTGGCCGTTGGCGATCCGCTTTATGTCATCGAGATTGAGGCGCGCACCAATCGCGTCCTCGTCGGGCCGCGCGAGGAATTGCGCACCGGCATGGTCTATCTGCGCGATCTGAACTGGCTTGGCGATACGCCGCTGGAAGAGATGCCTGATGAACCCATGCTCCTTAAGGTACGCATCCGCTCAACTCGGGCGCCGCAACCGGCCGCTCTGATACGAAAAAGCGGCGAGACAATCATCCACCTGCAAAACAGCGAGTACGGTGTCTCGCCGGGACAGGCCTGTGTTTTTTACAGCGGTAAAACCGGGGCATTGCGTATGCTCGGCGGCGGCTGGATCGCCAGGACCGGGGAATTCGGCGCGGACGATCCGGTACCAGCGGCGTGATTCGGCAAACCGGAACCGGATTTTCATTGTGGTTTTTCATCCCGCCACCTCTCTGGTAATGGCAAAGACCCGCTGTTTTTATTAGGAATACAGCCGTAAAAAAATGCTTTCCGGCTTTAAATTTTGTCATCCCATCACAATATGAACTAAATTGCATGCACGAATGCGGTGGTCAGGATAAGCTGTTGAAGAAGTCTCATCAGGTTGAGTTGGAGTAGGGGGGCCATGGAAAAGACAATGGTTTTCTGGCGCGGGTATCTGAAAAACCCGCGCGCGATCGGCGCCGTTGCGCCCAGCAGCAGCCATCTGGCGCGCAAGATGGTTCGGGCCCTGGATGCGCGGCCAGGCGATCTGTGTGTCGAGCTTGGTCCCGGAACCGGCGTTTTTACCGACCAGATGATCAAGGAAGGCATCCCGGAAGAAAACATCGTCTTGATTGAGTTTAATCCGCGCTTTGCCTTTCACCTCAAACAGCGTTTCCCCAAAGCCAGCCTCATTCAGGGCGATGCCCGCAAATTACCGCAGATTCTGTGCCAGATCGGCCATAACAATACCCCCCGGATTATATCCGGCCTGCCCCTGCGCTCGATGAAATGGCGCGAGAAAAACGCCATCGCCCTGTCGGTCTCCCAGGCACTGTCTCCGGGCGGCATTTTTATCCAGTTTACCTATTTCAACGGCGAGCCCCTGCCCAAAAACGCCTGCCGGCGCTATGGCCTTACCGGTGAGCGCGTCTCCCTCGTTGTCAGA
>JAJRYE010000011.1 GCA_024275895.1 Alphaproteobacteria bacterium
CGATAGTGATGCGCGACAACCGCGCCTTGTGCTCGGTTTCAGTCACCGTCAGACTGTCAATATTGTAACCGCGTCCAGAAAAAAGGCCGACCACCCGCGCCAGAACCCCGGCCTCATTGTCAACCAGCACCGCAAGGGTATGCTGTTCAAGATTTTCCATTGTCTAACGCCCCACCGGATCAAGATTTTCCGCCTCGTCGCCCAGCATCATTTCGTTATGCGCGGCGCCGGCCGGAATCATAGGATAGACATTGCCGATCTTGTGCACAACACAATCAAAGATGACCGGCCCGTCGGTTTCAAACATGCACCTGATCGCCCCATCAAGCTCTTCGGGCTTTTGTGCCCGGATGCCGGTGGCGCCGAAAGCCTCCGCCAGCTTGACAAAATCCGGCAGGGATTCAGAATAGCTTTCCGAATAGCGGCTGCCATGAAACAGTTGCTGCCACTGGCGCACCATGCCCATAAAGCGGTTGTTGAGGATAAACACCTTGACCGGTAAACGGTATTGCACCGCTGTTGCCATCTCCTGCATGGTCATCTGTATCGAGGCTTCGCCGGCAATATCGATCACCAGCGCTTGCGGGTGCGCGATCTGAACCCCCACGGCGGCAGGCAGGCCATAGCCCATGGTCCCCAGACCGCCCGAGGTCATCAACCGGTTTGGCGCTTCAAAACCAAAATGCTGCGCCGTCCACATCTGGTGCTGGCCAACTTCGGTGGTGATATAAGTATCGCGCCCCTTTGAAAGCTCAAACAGACGCTGGATTGCATATTGCGGCATGATATAATCTTTGAGATTTTGATAAGCTAGGCAGTTGCGCGCCCTCCAGATCCTGATCTGCGACCACCACGCCTCCAGCGCCTCATCATCCGGCCCGGCGCCGCGCGAACGCCAGATCCTTACCATCTCCTCAAGCACATGCCCGACATCGCCGACAATGGGAATATCGACCATGACATTCTTGTTGATGGATGAGGCGTCGATATCAATATGAATGATTTTGGCGTTCGGCGCGAAGGTTTCCGGCGTGCCGGTAATCCGGTCGTCAAACCGCGCCCCGATGCACACCATCACATCGCAGTCATGCATCGCCATATTGGCCTCATAGGTGCCGTGCATTCCCAGCATGCCGAGCCAGTTCTTGCCCGAAGCCGGGTAAGCGCCCAGGCCCATCAGGGTCGAGGTAATGGGAAAATTGGTCATTTCCACCAGATCACGCAATAACCTTGAGGCCGCCGGGCCTGAATTGATCACCCCGCCGCCGGTATAAAAGATCGGGTTCTTGGCCGTGGCCATCAAATCAACCGCGTCGCGGATCGCCTGGGCATTGCCCTTTAATTGCGGTTTATAGCTGTGGTGGCCGCTTTTATTCGGCCCTTGATACTTGCCCGTCCCGATCTGGATATCCTTGGGGATATCCACAACCACCGGGCCGGGGCGCCCGTTAGTCGCCACGTAAAAGGCGTCATGAATGGTGTGAGCCAGCAAATTGCTATCTTTCACCAGATAATTATGTTTGGTGCATGGCCGCGTAATCCCGACAATATCGGCCTCCTGAAAGGCATCATTGCCGATCAGTTGCGAGTAAACCTGCCCGGTAAGGCAGACGATCGGCGTTGAATCAAGCAGCGCATTGGCCAGTCCGGTAACCGTATTGGTCGCCCCCGGCCCCGATGTTACCAGCACCACCCCCGGCTTGCCAGTTGAGCGCGCATAACCCTCCGCCGCATGCACCGCGCCCTGTTCATGGCGCACCAGAATGTGGCGAATGGAGTTTTGCTGAAACAACTCATCATAAATCGGCAAGGTGGCCCCCCCCGGATAACCAAAAACCGTATCAACACCCTGATCTACCAGCGCCTTGAGCACTATCTGCGCACCGGTCATTTCCTGCGCCATTGCGAATGGTCCTTTTGTTCCTAGGCATGAAAGAGGACCGTACCTTATGATTGCCACATCAAAAAGTCACGGCCCTGCGAGTTTGTTTTTACCGGAAGCAGCCGCTCGATAAAACCGCCTTTCCCTGAAAAGAGCCGCACATTATCGCTTTGTTTAAGCCCGGTCAACCACGACTACTGAATAAATGAAAATATTTTTTCTGTCTGACTTTCCAAATCTTGCTCAAACACCCAGCTCCACGCAATCATATTGCTTCTGAGCCAGGTCATCTGCCTTTTCGCATAGCGCCGCGAGGCGGTCTTGCTGTCCTTCAGCGCCTGCTCAAGCAAAAGATCGCCTTCAAGATGTAAAATCAGTTGTTTCAGCCCCAGCGTTTTCATCGCCGGCAGATCAGGAGCCAGATCAAGCGTCTTTATCGCCCGCGCCTCTTCCAGCGCTCCGGCTTCCACCATGGCGTCAAAACGCTGATCTATGCGCCCGTAAAGCGCGCCGCGCGGCGGGGCGATAACAAAGCGCCTGACCTCGTTTTCAGCCAGCAAAGGCGGCGCCGGTTTGTCCCTTTGCCACTCGGCAAGGGAGCGGCCCGTCGCTTCCAGCACTTCCAGCGCCCGCACCAGCCGCTGCGGGTCGGTGCGTTGCAAACGCCCGGCCATAACAGGATCGCGCATGGTGAGGATTTTATGCAGGATTTCCGCCCCGTCTTTTTCCGCTCTGGCGCGCCAATACGCCCGGATATCAGGCGCAATATCAGGTACCGGCGCCACCCCCTCCAGCAGCATTTTGAAATAAAGCCCGGTGCCGCCGGTGATGATCGGCAATTGCCCACCCCGCCAGATCTGCGCCAGAACCGCCGCGACATCATCCAGCCACTTGCCCGCCGAATAGGCTTCCGCCGCGCTGACATGCCCATAGAGCCGGTGCGGTGCACGGGCCTCGTCCGCTTTGTCAGGACGGGCGTTCAAAATCCGTATCTGGGCATAAACCTGCATCGAATCGGCGTTGACAATCACCCCGTTCCATTTATCAGCCAAAAACATCGCCACCGAGGACTTGCCCCCGGCGGTCGGCCCTGCGATAAGGACCGCTGGTTTTTCAATTTCACTCATCACCTTACCTGATAGATTTTTTATGGAATATGTCGCCATACTGATCGGTGCGCCACAAAAAAACACGCTCACCCGTGAAATCACACAATCCGCCTCGCTTATCCTGCCCGGCAATCCGGCGCCACGCTGGTTAAGTCCCGGAAACGCCGCCGAGTTCCGCTTTTTTGACGAGGGTGGTGAATGGGGCGCACGGTCTGATTTACGCGCCACTTTATATGGCCTGCCGCTTGATATTGCCATTTTGCCCGCCCGGGAGCGCCGCCGCAAGAAACTGCTGATTGCCGATATGGATTCGACCATTATCGGCCAGGAATGCATCGATGAAATCGCCGCCGAAGCCGGCAAGGGTGATGAAGTGAGCGCGATTACCGAAGCGGCCATGTACGGCGGGCTTGATTTCAGAAGCGCCCTGCGCGCCCGCATCCGCCTGATCGAGGGGCTGAATGAAGCGGTACTGGCCCGGGTCGCCGATAAACGCCTGCATTTAAATCCCGGCGCCCGGACGCTGGTGCAGACCATGCGGGCAAACGGCGCCTATTGCGCTCTGGTTTCCGGCGGTTTTACCTTTTTTACCCGGATAATCGCAAAGCGCGCCGGCTTCCATGCCAATCGCGGCAATGAATTGCTGTTCATCAATGGTCAGCTGACCGGCGTTGCCGACCCGGTCCTTGGCCGCGAGGCCAAGCGCGATGCGCTTGAGGAATATAGAATTAAGTTGAATATTGCGGCCGCCGACACATTGGCCGTGGGAGACGGCGCCAATGATCTTGATATGCTGGAGGCGGCAAATCTCGGCGTCGCCTATCACGCCAAACCCCTGGTCGCCGAAGACGCCCGCGTCAGCATAGACCACGCCAGCCTCACCGCCCTGCTCTATTTACAGGGCTACTCGGATGACGAGTTCATTGAATAAGGCGCCTCCATCAGGAGATGGAGACGCCCCGTTCATTATTTTTTCTTGCCGATCCGCACGGCGATAAAGCGGCGTTCACCGAGCTTGTCGGAAAGCAGAAGCAAGACCGACTTGCGTCCCTTTTCGCGTGACGCCTCGATTTTGCGTTTGACATCGGAGGGTTTGAGAACCTCTTCCTGATTGACTTCGACAATCACCTGCCCCTTGCGCACGCCTTTTTCAAAAGCGACGCCTGACTGGTCGACATCAACAATCATTACGCCGGTGACTTTTTCCGAAACCTTGTACTCCTCGCGCAAGGCATCGGTCAGAACCGAAAGGCTCATGCCAAGCACCTGCGTGACTTCTGCTTTTTCGCCATTATCACTCATGGCCTTGGTTTTCGCCTTGGCGAGTTTTTCGCCATCCTCAAGACGGCCCAGATTCACTGCCAAAACAACCTTCTCGCCCTTGCGCAAAATCTCGACCTTGACTTCCTTGCCAATGTCGGATCTGGCCACCATCTTGGGCAGATCGCGCATGCGTTTGACTTCCGCGCCGTCAAATTTCAGGATCACATCACCGGGCTGCACCCCGGCCTTGGCCGCCGGTCCGTCCGGGTTAACCCCGGCCACCAGCGCGCCCCTGGGCTTGTCCAGCCCTAAAGATTCGGCAATCTCGTCGGTCACCGTCTGGATACGGACCCCGAGCCAGCCGCGCCGCGTCTCGCCATATTTGAGCAATTGCGCCACCACCGGACTGGCGGTGTCCGAGGGCACCGAAAACCCGATGCCTATCGAGCCGCCCGAAGGCGAGATAATCGCTGTGTTGATACCGATAACCTCACCCGCCATATTAAACAGCGGCCCGCCCGAATTGCCTTTGTTGATGGCGGCATCGGTCTGGATATAGTCATCATAGGGGCCCGAATTGATATTGCGGTTGCGGGCCGAGACAATGCCGACCGTGACCGTTCCGCCCAGACCAAAGGGATTTCCGATCGCCATAACCCAGTCGCCGACGCGCATTGTCTTTGATGTGCCGAATTTCACCGCCTTGAGCGGGCTCTTGGGCTTGACCTTCAATACCGCAATGTCGATTTTCGGGTCGCGCCCGACAATTTCGGCCTTGAGCTTGCTGCCATCGTTAAAATTGATGGTGATTTCATCCGCATTCTTGATGACATGATTATTGGTAATCACAATTCCCGCCGGGTCAATAACAAAGCCCGAGCCCAGCGAGCGCACCTTGCGCTGCCTTTTCTGGCCATTTTTGTCCTGTTTGAAAAATTCATCGAAAAACTTCTCGAACGGGCTGCCCTTGGGCAATTTGGGGCGCGGTACCGGTTTGTGCCCCTTAAGCTTCTGGGTGGTGGAAATATTCACAACGGCGTCGATCAGGCCTTCCGCCAGATCGGCAACAGAAGCCGGCCCCGTGCTGCGCGCCGCTCCTGGCTGCGCGCTCATCAAAACAGCGGCCAGCACAAATCCGAAAGCCGCAACCATATTTACGGCTCTGGTCTTCATGCCGTTATTTCCACGTCTTATCATTTCGCCTACAACTCCTTGGCTTGAAACAGGCAATATTCCCAAGAAGAGTATTTCCCCCCTCAGGAATTTGCAAACAGTATTCCCGGCCCGGCCTTACACGGCTGCGTTATCACGCCCGGCGAACAGGATCACCTGGACAGCCAGACAATCAACACCCCCAGAGCCAGCGCAATCACACCGCCGGTGCGCAATGTCTGGTCGGGGATCTGCCCGGCCATCTTCGCCATCCGCCGGACCCCGCCGGGGAAGAGCGCATAAAGCAGCCCTTCTATGACCAGAACAAGGCCGATCCCGACAAACAGGTCCCGCATGGGTTTTATTGCGCCGGGCTGGCAGCGCCGGTTTTACCTGATGCATCACGGAAATAGCGGAAGAATTCCGAGGTCGGAGACAGCACCATCGTCGTGCCCTCCGCCGTCAGTCCCTTCTCATAGGCCAGCATCGAACGATAGAAGGCGAAAAATTCAGGATCCTTGCCAAAAGCTTCAGCATAAATCCGGTTGCGCTCTCCATCGCCCTGACCTCTGATTTTCTCACCGTCACGTCTCGCCTCAGCTACGAGAACCGACACATCCCTGTCCGACTTGGCGCGGATACGCTGGGATTGCTCGTTGCCCTTCGCCCGGATTTCCGTCGCCATCTGCTGGCGTTCGGTCTGCATCCGCCGGAAAATCGCTTCCGAGTTGGTTTCCGGCAAATCCGCCCGGCGTATACGCACATCAACCACCGTAATGCCGAAAGTCTTGCCTTCGGCATTGATCTGCTGCGAAATCAGCTGCATCAGTTGCGGGCGTTTATCGCGCACAATATCGATGAAGGACGCAGCGCCCAGAACACGGCGCACGGCCGAGTTCAACAAGGTGGAAAGCCGTGAATTGGCAACCCTGGCATTGCCCAGGGACTGGTAGAATTTGAGCGGGTTGGTAATCTTGTAGCGGGCAAAGGCGTCCACAACCAGCCGCTTGGGGTCATTGGAGATAACCTCCTGCACCGGCGAATCCAGATTGAGGATACGTTTGTCCAGCAAAACCACATTCTGGACAAACGGCATTTTAAAGTGCAGCCCCGGTGTTAAAACCGCCCGCTTGACATCACCGAATTGCAGAACCAGCGCTTGCTGGGTCTGGTAAACGATAAAGAACGAATTGAAAGCAACAAAGGCCAGTCCGGCAAGGACCACCATTGCCAAAACAAATACCGGTTTTTGCATTATTTTTCTCCTCCGGAAGGCTTGGCCCTGCTGGTCAGCTCATTCAGCGGCAAATAGGGGACAACCCCCGAGGCGCCGCCGGCCTTTTCATCAATCACAACTTTTTTCATATCCGCAAACACCTTCTCCAGTGTCTCCAGGAACATGCGCTTGCGGGTCACTTCCGGCGCCTTGGCATATTCCTTGTAAATTGCCTTGTAGCGCGAAGCCTGACCAACTGCTTCGGCCACCACCCGCGCCTTGTAGGCTTCTGCATCCTGCATGATCCGCGAGGCCTTGCCGCGCGCGACCGGAACAACCTTGTTGGCGTATTCCGTCGCCTCGTTGATCGCCCTTTCCTGATCGGCCTCGGCCGCCTGCACATCACGGAAAGCCTCGATCACCTGCGCCGGAGGATCAGTTTTTTGCAGTTGCACATTGGAAATCAGAATTCCGGCATCGTAGCCATCCAGGGTTTTCTGGACCAGCGTTTTGACCTTGTCCTCAATCTCCTGCTTTTTTTCCGACAAGATGGGCTGAATCTTGTTTTGCCCGACAATCTCGCGCATGGCGCTTTCCGCCACCGCCTTGACCGTGCTTATCGGATCATAAATGTTAAAGAGATATTTGCCCGCATCCTTGATGACCCAGAACACGGAAAAATCAAGATCGACAATATTCTCGTCGCCCGTCAGCATCAGGCTTTCTTCCGGCACATCGCGCTCGATGCTGGGCTGGGCGCCACGCCTGAAATCACCGCTGGCGCGCATGCCGATATCGGTACGGTTCACCCGCGTTACCTTGGGGGTCAGCGCTTCGGCAATCGGCCATGGCAGATGGTAATTCAGCCCCGGCTGCGTCAGCTTGGTGAACTTGCCGAACATAAGCTCAACGCCCTGCTCATCGGTATTCACCCGGTAAAACCCGGTAAAGCCCCAGATCACCAGGGCAACAATAACGACAAGGCCAATCCCCTTGCCGCCAAGAGAGCCGCCCGGGGCAAATTTCTTGAATTTTTCCTGCCCCTGCCGCAACAGATCTTCCAGATCCGGCGGTTGAGGTCCTTTTCCTGAAGGCCCCTGCCCCCATGGTCCCTGGCCTCCGCCACCTTTCCAGCCGCCGCCTCCGCCGCCGCCACTACCGCCTTGATCACCCCAGGGCATATTCGATGTCCTTCCCGTTTGTTCTTAAAAACTTCTGTTATACGGCTTATAGCTCAGCCGCGCGTGATTAAGTAGCTAGATTTGTGGCCCGGGGGCGAATTTCAAGCCCTGTCCAGCACGATAATCGAGTAATCTTCACTATTCCCGCCCTGCCCGGCATGGAATTCACGCGATATTTCACGCCATTCGCTTTTCACAAGCTGCGGAAAAACCGTATCGCCGGGTGGTCTGGCATGAACCCGGGTTAAATAAATCCGCGCCGCCACAGACAGGCTTTGCTCGTAAATCTGCGCCCCGCCGATCACACAAATTTCATCCGCGCAGCGCCCGGCCGCCTTCTCGCGCGCCAGAGCTATCGCCTCTTGCACCGAGGCAACCGCAAAGACCCCGCCGGCCGCAAAGTCTTCCTGCCGCGTAATGACAATGTTATCGCGCCCGTCAAGAACCTTCGGCAGGGAGTCAAAAGTCTTGCGCCCCATGATGACGGGCTTGCCCATGGTGATCTTGCGGAAAAACCGCATATCCCCCCTGAGTCGCCATGGCAGTTTGCCGTCCATGCCGATAACGCCGTTTTCGGCCACCGCAACCACAAGACTGATACGAGTCACACCGCCACCGGTGCTTTGATATGCGGGGCAGGTTCATAGCCGCTCAACCCAAAATCAGCAAAGGAAAAGCCGAAAATATCGTCGATATCGGGATTGATCTGCATTCGCGGCAGAGGGCGCGGTTTGCGGGCAAGCTGCACCTCCACCTGCTCCAGATGGTTTATATATAAATGCACATCGCCAAATGTGTGGATAAACTCACCCGGCTCATACCCCGTCACCTGCGCCACCATCATGGTGAGCAGCGCATAAGAGGCGATATTGAACGGCACACCCAGAAAAACATCGGCGCTGCGCTGATAAAGCTGGCACGAAAGTTTATTGCCCGCCACATAAAACTGAAACAAACAGTGGCAGGGCGGCAGCGCCATATGATCGACATCGGCCGGATTCCACGCCGAAACCATCAGACGCCGCGAATCCGGATTTGATTTGATCTGCCCGATCAGGTGTGCAATCTGGTCCAGCTTGCCCGATTTGGTCGGCCATGAGCGCCACTGATGGCCGTAAACCGGCCCCAGATCGCCGTTTTCATCGGCCCATTCATCCCAGATCCGCACCCCGTTCCGCTTCAGATAGGAAATATTGGTATCGCCCTGCAAAAACCACAACAGTTCATGGATGATCGATTTCAGATGCAGTTTTTTTGTTGTCAGCACCGGAAACCCCTGCGCCAGATCAAAGCGCATCTGATAGCCGAACACTGAAAGCGTTCCGGTTCCCGTCCGGTCATCCTTGCGCGAACCAGCATCGCGCACATACCTCATGAGATCAAGATATTGCTGCATGGCTTCTTCCTTTTAGGCGATTCGCGACGAATATCGCATAATAAACCTTTTTTTTGCCTTTCTTTGTTCCTATATTCACAATGTCGGCTTGCCGACTATGGCGATAAACGGTCTTCGTAATAAACTGATCGGACCCGGGGGCGGTACCCGGCGCCTCCACCATATGCGGCTTTTCCCTGATGCGGAGCCGCGTCTGATGGGGGCGAAACAGGATCGACGACGGCGTAAAGGATGCACTTTCGCTCGGCATGGTACCACCGTATCGGACCAAACCTTATAGTTGCCAATGACAACTATGCGGAAGCGCGTCTCGCTGCGTAGGCAGTGCGATAGCTTCAATTAAACTCCCGGCCTTTCGCAAGGCCGGGCGGGGTTTTGAGGGCACCTGGCAACAGAAGCCCTCTTTTTTATGTCCCGGTCGTGGCTGGCGCCACTCCGCGCCTCTTGTTTGTTTCCCGGTCGTGGCTGGCGCCACTCCGCACCTCTTGTTTGTTTCCCGGTCGTGGCTGGCGCCACTCCGCACCTCTTGTTTGTTTCCCGGTCGTGGCTGGCGCCACTCTGCGCCTCTTGTTTGCTTCCTCCTCCGTCATTCCCGCGCAGGCGGGAATGACGGGTAATATGGTAATGTCTTGCAATTCTTACTGGATTCCCGCCTGCGCAGGAAAGATGAAGGCGCGGTTTTTATCCACCCGGAGAACATCCCGTCAAATATTTTCAATCAGCGCTTGAAGCCATACGCCATAGGACTATTCTGTAGCCTTGGGACAACTCGGATGATTCGCTTTTACACTGAGCAATCAAGAGGCGCGGCGCGGCGTCAGCCACGACAGGGAAGCAAAAAATGCCTGAAGACTTGATGCGATATGATCAACTGGCCCGCAATGCGCTGCGCGGCGTTGTGCGTTCAGCGCTGGAGCAGGTGGCCGAACGCGGGCTGCCCGGCGAGCATCACTTTTACATTGCCTTTGACACCCATGGTGAGGGGGTTGAGATTTCCTCGCGCCTGCTGGAGAAATACCCGCAGGAGATGACAATTGTCCTGCAACACCAGTTCTGGGATCTTGAGGTTCTGGAGAACCAGTTCTCCATCGGCCTTTCCTTCAACAATATCCCGGAAAAACTGGTTGTTCCCTACAAGGCGATCAACTCCTTCTTCGACCCTTATGTCCAGTTCGGACTGCAATTCGAAGCGGATGAAGACGCCGGAAAAGAAGCCGAAACCGCCGCACCGCCCACCCAAAAAGCCTCTGACCCCAAAAAGCCCGCAGCGGAAAAAGATGCTTCAAAAGAAAGCGATGTCGTCTCACTTGATGCTTTCAGAAAGAAATAATTCCCGCTGCGATACAATGAGCATGACATGAGCAAAACCCGCACTGAATCCGACAGTTTTGGCCCCCTGGAAGTCCCGGCGGACAAATATTGGGGCGCCCAGACCCAGCGTTCCCTGCAAAACTTCAAAATCGGCGGCGAGACCATGCCCAAACCCCTCATCCGGGCGCTGGGCATTATCAAGAAATGCGCCGCCATCACCAATATGGAACTGGGCAATCTGGAACCCGATATCGGCCATGCCATCACCCGTGCCGCCGATGAGGTCATCAACGGCAAGCTTGATGACAATTTCCCCCTCGTGGTGTGGCAGACCGGTTCGGGCACCCAGAGCAATATGAACGCCAATGAGGTGATTGCCAACCGGGCGATCGAGATCATGGGCGGTGAGATTGGCTCCAAAACCCCGGTGCACCCCAATGATCACGTCAACCGTTCGCAATCTTCCAACGACACCTTCCCCACCGCCATGCATATCGCCGCGGTTGAGCAAAGCCACAAGAACCTGATGCCCGCCCTCACCGCCCTGCAAAAAACCGTTGCGGGCAAGGCAAAGGCGTGGATGGATATCGTCAAGATCGGCCGCACCCATTTGCAGGACGCCACCCCGCTCACCCTGGGACAGGAATTTTCCGGCTACGCCCACCAGCTCGGCCTTGGCATGGAGCGCATCTTTCGCGCCACAACCTCGCTTTACCCGCTGGCCCAGGGCGGCACGGCGGTCGGCACCGGGCTGAACGCCAAACCCGGCTTTGATGTGAAATTCGCCGAACTGGCGGCGGAGGAAACCGGCCTGCCATTCGTTACGGCGGAAAACAAGTTTGAAGCTCTTGCCGCCCATGACGCGGTGGTGGAAATGTCAGGCGCGCTCAATACCCTGGCCGTTTCCCTGTTCAAAATCGCCAATGATATCCGCCTGCTGGGCTCGGGTCCGCGCTGCGGCCTCGGCGAGCTTTCCCTGCCTGAAAACGAGCCCGGTTCCTCGATCATGCCCGGCAAGGTCAACCCGACCCAGACCGAAGCCATGACCATGCTCTGCGCCCAGGTGATGGGCAATCACACCACCATCACCTTCGCCGGTTCACAAGGCCATATGGAGCTCAATGTCTTTAAACCGGTGCTTATCTACAACCTGCTGCAATCGATCCGCCTGCTCGCAGACGGCATGACGAGTTTTGGTAAAAACTGCGTTGAAGGCATCGAGCCCAACAGGGGTCATATCAATGACCTTGTGCACCGCTCGTTAATGCTGGTGACGGCCCTTGCGCCCGAAATCGGCTATGACAACGCCACAAAGGTCGCCAAAACAGCGCATAAAAACGGCACCACCTTGCGTGAAGAAGCGGTTAATCTGGGTTTTGTAACGGCGGAGGAATTCGACGCCACCGTGCGTCCGGAAGACATGACCGGCCCGAAATGATTACTATCATATCCCCGCCATTCCGGCAAAACCCGGAATAGTGCAAATTAACCCCATGCCCGGCCAGATCAAACGTTCCGTTACCATAAAGGGCCACAAAACCAGCATTTCCCTGGAGCCCCCCTTCTGGAATGCCCTGAAGGATATCGCCGTTTTAAAAAATACCTCAATCAACGCGCTTGTAGCGCAGATCGACAAATCGCGCCGCTCCGGCGGCCTCTCCAGCGCCATTCGTATCTATATCCTGAACCATTACCGCCACAAGCACCCCCCCGGCGCACAACCGGGAGGGAGTTGAAATTAGGCTTTACGGCTTGATATAAGCGTAACCCATCGCCTGGAGCCTGGCCAGTTCGGCAACGCCGCTCGGCACAATGTCGCCCTTGCTGACATCGTAAAGATCCTCTTCATAGTTGATTTTCTTGCCCTTGAGCGTATTGGCGCAAACCTGAAAAGAAATTCCCTGCTCTTTCAGGCCATCAATCCTGGCGGTGATTATATCCGTCGCATTGCCGTATTTCAGCTTGGTGTTTTTGAGGGCATCGGGTTCCAGAAGCAGGGAAAGACCTTTGCCGTGCAGGACGACCTTGAGATCAAGATTTTCCTTGCCAACCGCGTTGATATGGTTCTGGATATTGCGCAAGGCGCCGGCCTGGGCTTTGGGAGAGTCATAGTTGATATGGTAAACAACCTTTTGTTTGCCGTACTCGCCCGCGCTCGCAGAGCCCGTGACAAAAGCCATGGCCGTTACGATTAATGCCATCATTCGCATGAATTTCATATTTGCCTCCATTTGTGTTTTTAGATTTATTCCACACAAAAAGTAGCACATTTGCAGGCAGGCAGGCAATATGGCTTGTTAATATGTTTTACATGTTATTTTTGTGATTAAAATCCCCCCCTCTCACTGCGCCGCCTTGCCGGCAAGTCCCGGAAGGTCGATAACATTCTGTTTGATCACTCCGGTCGGCAAGGCGTCAGTTTTGCTTTTGATGGCCTCCTTGCGTGATTCTTCGGCTTCGCGCTCAATCTGTCTGCGGGTGATAAAGCGCATCAGGGCGCTGTAATCGACCTGCGCGGCAAGCCGGGAATAAGGTCCTGAATAGGCTATGCCGAGCAGCGGGGCGTCTTTAAGATTCGGCAGCGGAAATTGCCATCTGGCGTCGAGTTTTCGCGCCGTGAAATCCGTCACCAAATTAAAATTTCCCGTGCCCCCGTTCATGGCGAAGGCGGCGTTTTCGATGCGCAGAACACCATTTGATATCCTGGCCCGCAAGGCCCCGGGCACATAAGGCGTCAGACGCCAGCCAATGGAGTTCTTCATCGCCTTTTCCAGCTCATCCGCGCTTTGTGCCGCCCCGGCAATAAGCGAAGAGGCAAAAAGATCGGGGATCAGGACTTCACCCCCGCTCATCCGGATATCACTGCTCCCGCGCAAGGTTGAAACCAGCCCGGCGAGGCTGCGCCCGTCGGTTTCAAGATCGGCCTTGAGGGAGACAACGCCCTTTACCGCCTCGCGCCCGTCCAGGCTTTTCAGGATATCTTTCAGGCGAAGGTTTTCAAGAACAAGCCCGGCCTGCCCCCTGAGTATCCCGTTGCCGTCATCTTCCAGCCGGACCGAACCCAGCAAGGATGCACTCATCAATTGTCCCGAAAGGGTCTGGACTTCAAAAACCCCGCTCCCCGTGCGCAGGCTTAAAACCGCCTGTTTCAGAAACAGGTTTTTACTTAAAGCCATTTGCGGCGTCTCCACCTCCAGCCTGAGCGCAAAACGCTTCAGCCGCGATGCGTCAAGCACCGATGAGGGGAAGCCCGCTACCCGCCCGGCGTCATTGTTTGCGCCCTCAACGCCGAACAAAATCTCCAGAAGCAGCGGCAGATCAAAGCGTCCCGGCTTCAGGTTGAGGCTGATTTCGGGCCTCTTGCCATCCAGTTTCATCCGCCCGTAAGCCGTATAGGGCGCCCCGCCCGCCGCGCCGGAGGCGCCGGCAATGACAAGATCGCTCCTCCCCCCGTCAAGAGATGCGCTCAGGGTCAGGGGAATTTTGGCGCTATGGCGGCCGGCTCTCCCCGTCAGGCGGCGTTCCAGAATGGCAGAATCCTCCAGCCTGAGATTAAATCGGACATCGGAAAACCGGTAGCTTTTGTCTTTTTCAATCGTACCTTTAAGCGAGAATTTCGCCCCCGGCAGATCAAGGCGGGCCGAAAAAGCCAGCAACAGATTGATGGTACCTTTTCCCTTCCACTCAAATACCCCCTTCCCCTTGCCCGCACCCCATGGCTCGCCGATTTTGGGAATTTTCAACTGGTCGAGAAGGTCCCTGGCCGAGGCGTTTTCAAGCCGCAAACGCCAGTTGAGCTGCCCGTCGCCCGCCCGCTCCGGAACACCGGAAAACCCAGCTTCAATCTGCGCCCCGGCGCCAGCCAGCTCTCCGCTGCCGCGCAACGACATCCGTACCTGTTTGGCGTCCTCCACCCCGGTAAAACGCAGATCAAGATCAGCCGCCCCAAGTCCCGCAAGACCGCCTTCAAGCTCGGGCAGATCGTGCAAAACAAAAGCCGGAACAGCCCTCGCCAGGGAGGGCGTTACCAGTTTTATCTGCAAATACGTTTGCGGTTTTGTGGGTAAATTGGCGATATTGCCGCTTAAACTGACGCTTTCATCCAGCTCTGTGCTGTAGGCAATCTGATGGATGGCAAGATCGCCATTATTAAATCGCAAATCACCCGCAAAGCCTTTGTATACCCTGCCCTTGTGCCTGAGTTCGCCGATATTCAGCGACAGATCGCTCTTTCCCCGCAACAGGGCCGGAAAGCGTTTTGCCCATTTTGATGGCCTGACAAGCGAAAAGCTCAGGGGCGCAAACCCGGGATCATCCTTTCCCGCTTTGAAATAACGGTCAAGATCAAGCGCATTGATTGAGGCCTTCAGCCTCAGAGCGCTGGTTTCATGATCATGCATGAAAAAACCGCTGAAACCGGCATTTCCCAGCTTGCCGGAGCTTTGCCTCAACTCAACCCGTTGCGGAGTCAGTCTGATCTGACTGGCCAGCGAAAAGCGCAAGGCCCCGCGCTGCGGCTTCAAGGCGCCGTCATATCCCACCCAGTTCAAAAACTGGCGCAAATCCGGCGTTTCAAGCTCAAAATTACCGCTAAATAGCGGCGTTGTCCCTTCCTTTATAAAATCACCTGCAAGCTTGAGGCCGGATTGACCGGGCAGCATCACATTCAGCCCGCTTATGCTCAACTTGCCACCATTCGATACAAGCTTCAGCGTCAGCTCGGAAAAGCTCTTGCCGCCAATGAGCCCGCCGGCGATGTTCAGATCAATCCCCCCGCCCAGCCCTTCGGGCAAGACCGCCGGCGCGCGCCTGACAAGCGCCATCAACAGCCTGGCCTTATCCGCATTACCGGTTGTCCCCAACAGGGCATCGAGATCGGCCCGCCGGGCGGAGAATTTGCCGGTAAAGCGCGGTGCGTTTTTCCAGGCCAGCGAAAGCGCCCCCTGATAGCGCATGGCGGCACTGCCCTCGCCAATGGTCCCCGCCAGATCTTCCAGTTTTAAAACAGAATCAATCAGCGAGACCCTGGATTCGGCGCTAACGGCAAGCCGGTCGTTACGGCTTTTCTTGCGGCGGAAGGTAACTTTTCCCGAAAACGAGGCATCTTCGAACAGATTTTGCAACTGGCCGCTCAAACGCCCATCGCCAAACGCGCCGGTTATCCGGCTGGTGAGACGCAGGCTTCCGCCCGTCCCCAACCTGCTGCTTGCAATTTTGAAGGCCGACCCCGCCTCCCCGAATGTGCCCGAAACCTTGAAAGGACCGCGCAGGCTGGTGGCATTCAGATCCGCATTGATCGATTCAACCGATTTGACCAGCTTGCGCACTTCATCGCGATAGACGATACGCCCGTCCTGAATATGAAGGTTTTGCACCGAAACATGGTCCGTGCCGGCAAGCGCCGGAGAATCTCCCGCCGCCGGCTTCCAGTTGCCACTGCCGTTTTCACCGCGAATGAGCCTCAGAACCGGCTTGACCAGCTCAATATGGGTGATTTCGATGTTTTTTCTCAGAAGCGGCTCAATCGCAAGTCTGGCCTCAATGGCCCTGGCTTCAAAAAAACGCTTACCCCTGACGCTGTCGATCCGCACATTATGAATGCGCAAAACCGGCTGCGGCAGCAAGCGGACGGTAATCTGGCCGTCAATATGAATCGGACGGCCAAAAAAGGCGCTGCTACGCGATTCAATTTCATTTTTGTAATGATTCCAGTCAATGAAATAAGGGACAACAAGCGCCGCAAAGAGGATAATGACAACCACGCCTCCTAATGTGACGAGTATCTTACCCACAACCGCATCTCCCGATCATCCCCGCCTTGCGAAGACTGGCAACCACTAAAACGCATTCCTCATGCCCTGCAATTTGTTTTACCACAAAGCTCCAGACGGGCAAGTGATGGCGCATCATATAGGTAAACGCAATAACCTGATTTTCAATCTGTTTCCGGCGCGATGATCTTGCCCGGGTTGAGAATCCCTTTCGGATCGAGGGCCTTTTTGATCTGCCGCATGACCTGCAATGCAGGGCCGTGTTCATAAGGCAGATACTTCATTTTTCCCGTCCCTACCCCGTGCTCGCCGGTGCAGGTGCCGTCCATGGCGATCGCGCGGCGCGCCAGCCGGTCCAAAAATGCCTTGCTGGCCTCAATTTCAGCCTCATTGTCCATATCAACCAGCAGCAGAACATGGAAATTGCCATCACCCACATGGCCGACGATCGGCGCCGTAAAGCCGCAATTTGCAATATCCTCACGGGTCCTTGCCATGCATTCAGCAAACCGCGATATGGGTACGCAGACATCGGTGGAAAGGCCCTTTTTGCCAGGTGCAAGCGCCAGAGCGGCATAATAGGCGTTATGGCGCGCGCTCCACAGCCTTGTCCGCTCTTCGGTTTTTGTCGCCCATTCAAACTCGCTCCCGTCGAATTCGGCCGCAATTTCGGCAAAGCGCTGCGATTGCTCCTTCACGGAGGCCTCCGAGCCGTGGAATTCAAGAAACAGGGTCGGTCTTTCGGCCAGCGAGAGTTTTGAATAGGCATTCACCGCCCGCACCTGAAGCTCATCAAGAAGCTCGATACGCGCCACCGGAATGCCGGACTGGATGGTGAGGATTACCGCATCACAGGCCCCTTCCATGCTTTCAAACGCACACAGCCCGGCCGAGATCGCCTCCGGAATGCCGTAAAGACGCAAAGTGACTTCCGTGATGATCCCCAGCGTGCCCTCCGAACCCACCAGCAATTTGGTCAGATCATACCCGGCGGCGGATTTTTTGGCCCGCCGCGCCGAGCGGATAACCGTGCCGTCCGCCATCACCGCGGTGACATTGATCACATTCTCGCGCATGGTGCCATAGCGCACCGCATTGGTACCCGAGGCCCGTGTCGCCGCCATGCCGCCCAATGAGGCGTCAGCCCCCGGATCAGTCGGGAAAAACAGCCCCGTATCACGCAAATGCTCATTAAGCTGATTGCGGGTCACCCCGGCCTCGACCGTGCAATCCAGATCCCCGGCATTCACCTGAAGGATTGTGTTCATGCCCGAAAGGTCAATGCAAACCCCGCCGAACGGCGCCGAGATATGCCCTTCAAGCGAGGTTCCCATCCCATAGGCGATCACCGGAATATCATGCGCGGCGCAAAGGCCAACGATCTGCGCCACCTCCTGCGTGCTCCGTGCAAACGCCACCGCATCAGGCGCTGCCCCCCTGTGCCAGGTCAAATCCTGCCCGTGCTGTTCACGGATACTTTTATTCAGACTGAGCCGCTTGCCGAGCAGCGCCTGCAACTCATTAATAATTCCGCTTAATTGCGCCATAGTGAAAAACCCTTCAAAAACCACTCAAGCCTGAAGCGACACGACATGAATCAAAAACCCACACGATATGATAAAAGCACCCTAGAAGCCGCTTGCAAAGCCCCTCCAACCCGATTATAAGCGGCACCACTGAAAGAACCGGCCGGCAGGGCATGCCGTGGCGGTTCATTATGCTTGAACCTGTAAATGTAAGGAAGCAAAATGCCCAAGATGAAGACCAAGAGCGGCGCCAAGAAGCGCTTCAAACTCACCAAGACCGGCATGGTCAAGGCGGGGCAGGCCGGCAAGCAGCATGGCATGATTAAACGCAGCAACAAGTTTATCCGCAATGCACGCGGCACGGCAGTGCTGTCAGCGGCAGATGCCAAAATCGTCAAGAAATTCCTGCCCTACGGCTAGAGCACGTCTTGAAAAAGCGGGAACCGGTTTTCCGACAAGAAGTGCGCAAAGTACATGCAAGATCTGAAAATTTGAAGGAGCGCTCATAATGGCTCGTGTAAAACGGGGCGTCACCAAGCACGCCCGTCATGGAAAAGTAATCAAAGCTGCGAAGGGCTATTACGGCCGCCGCAAAAACACCTTCCGCGCCGCCAATCAGGCGGTGGAAAAGGCCGGTCAGTACGCCTATCGCGACCGGCGTGTCCGCAAGCGCAATTTCCGCTCCTTGTGGATTCAGCGCATCAATGCCGCCGCGCGCGAACATGGCCTGACCTATGGCCGATTTATCAACGGCCTCAGCATTGCCGGCGTCGAAGTGGACCGCAAGGTACTGGCTGACCTCGCCGTGCGCGAACCTGAGGCCTTCAAAACACTGGTGGACAAGGCGGCAGCCGCACTCGCTTGAAGCCGTGCGATCTGACCTTTCTTGCTCCCATCCAGATGTTCCAAGCCCGCCGCACCCGGACATTTGCAACCAACTGATATTTCCCGGGATGCGGTGAAAAAAATCTCACCGATATTCCGGGAAAATTCATGTCTGACATTGAAACCCTTGAAGCTGAAATCTCCGGCGCCATAGAAGCGGCTGACACCGAACGCGGTCTTGAGGAGGTGCGCATCGCCGCTCTGGGCAAGAAGGGCTCCATCAGCGCGCTGATGAAATCCCTTGGCGCCATGAGCATTGATGAGCGCAAGATTATGGGCCCGGCGCTCAACGGCCTCAAGTCGCGCATCACAAAGGCCATTGCGGCACAAAAACAGGCCCTTGCCGACAAGGCGTTGGAAGAGCGCCTCACCTCCGAGCGGGTCGATATCACCCCCGCCCCCCCCCCCCGGCCCCCTTGAAGAGGGATGCATTCATCCCGTCTCGCAGGTGATGGAGGAAATCGAGGCCATCTTTGCCGATATGGGGTTTTCGGTCGCCGAAGGCCCCGATATCGAGGACGAGCGCCACAATTTCGACCAGCTCAACATCCCCGAAACCCACCCGGCGCGCCAGATGATGGATACATTTTACATGCCAGAGCGGACCGATGGTAAACGCATGGTGCTGCGCACTCATACCAGCCCGGTGCAAATCCGCACCATGGAAAAACACGAGCCGCCCATCCGCATTATCGCTCCGGGCCGGGTTTACCGCTGCGATTACGACCAGACCCACACGCCGATGTTTCATCAGGTCGAAGGGCTGGTGATCGACAAACAAACCCATATGGGGCAACTCAAATGGACGCTGGAAGAATTCTGCAAGGCTTTTTTTGAAGTCGATGAGATCAGGATGCGTTTCCGCCCCTCGCATTTCCCCTTCACCGAGCCTTCCGCCGAGGTTGATATCGGCCATGCGCGCGCGGGCAATGAAATCCGCATTGGCGGGGGTGATGACTGGCTGGAGATTTTAGGCTGCGGCATGGTTCACCCGCAGGTACTGCGCAATGTGGGCTATGACCCGGATATCTATCAGGGCTTTGCCTTCGGCATGGGCATTGACCGCCTCGCCATGCTCAAATACGGCATGCCCGACCTGCGCGCCTTCTTCGCCGCCGATCTGCGCTGGCTCAGACATTATGGCTTTTCGGTTCTCGATGTTCCCACTCTGGCCGGAGGGCTGTCCGCATGAAGTTCACATTATCCTGGCTCAAGGCACATCTTGAAACCGACGCCTCTCTCGATGAAATTTCCACCACCCTCACCATGATCGGGCTTGAGGTTGAAGAGATCACCGACCCGGCCGCATCGCTAGCCCCTTTCAAGGTGGCGCATGTGGTGAGCGCTGAAAAACACCCCGATGCCGACAAGCTGAAAATCTGCATGGTGGATACCGGCGATGAGGTGGTGCAGGTCATCTGCGGCGCGCCCAATGCCCATACCGGCATGAAAGGGGTCTTCGCGCCTTCGGGTACTTATGTGCCGGGCATTGATCTCACCCTGAAAAAGGCTAAAATCCGTGGGGTTGAATCCAACGGCATGTTGTGCTCGGAACGCGAGCTTGAAATCTCCGATGAACATGACGGCATTATCGACCTGCCGAAGGATACCCCGATCGGCACGCCTTTTTCCGAGCTGGCCGGGCTCGACGATCCGGTGATCGAGATTGCCATCACCCCTAACCGCCCCGATTGTCTCGGGGTTTACGGCATTGCACGTGATCTCGCCGCCGCCGGTCTTGGCAAGCTCAAAGACAGCGCCATCGCGCCGGTCAAAGGCGTCTTTGAGAGCCCGCTTGGCATTGAGATGAAATTTGACACGCCAACCGCGAATGCCTGCCCCGCCTTTAGCGGCCGCATGGTCCGCGGCGTGAAAAACGCCGCCAGCCCGGACTGGATGCAAAGACGCCTCAAAGCCATCGGCCTGCGCCCCATCAACGCCCTGGCCGATATCACCAATTACATCACCTATGATTACGGCCGCCCGCTGCATGTCTACGACGCCGACAAGGTGAGCGGCAACATCCACGCCCGCATGGGCAAAAAAGGCGAGCAATTTACAGCTCTTGACGGCAAAACTTATGAAGTTGATGAAAGCTGCTGCGTTATTGCCGATGATGCGGGCGTCCTTGGCCTTGGCGGCATTATCGGCGGCGAGAGCTCCGGCTGCTCGGATGAAACGGTGAATGTTTTCATCGAATCGGCCCTGTTCGATCCGGACCGCATTGCCGCAACGGGTCGGCGCCTTGGCATTGAATCGGATGCCCGCTACCGCTTTGAGCGCGGCGTTGATCCAACCTTCATGGGGCCGGGGGCGGAGTTGGCCACAAGCCTCATCATGGAGATTTGCGGCGGCGAGCCCTCGCATATGATTATGGCCGGGAAAATGCCCGATACCGACCGGATCATTGAATTTGACACTGGCCAGGTCAAACGCCTCACCGGCGCGAATATTGCCGATGCCGAGATCAGGGTGATCCTGAAAAGACTGGGCTTCTGGACTGCCGGGCAAGACCATGAGCTGAAAGTCTCGCCCCCCGCATGGCGGCCCGACATAAACGAGAGCGCCTGTCTGGTGGAAGAGATTATCCGCATTGCCGGCATGGACCGCATGCCCTCTGAACCTTTGGCGCGACTGCATGCGGTCGCCAAGCCAGTGCTCACCCCGGCACAAAAGCGCGCCCGGCGCACAAGGCGTGCCCTGGCAGGCCGTGGCATGGTGGAAGCCGTAACCTGGTCTTTTATCCCGCGCGATCAGGCGCGCGATTTTGGCGGCGGCGGCGATGATCTGGAGGTCGTCAACCCCATATCGAGCGAAATGTCCAGCATGCGCCCCTCCCTGCTGCCCGGCCTGATCAGCGCCGCCCGGCGCAATGCCGGTCGCGGCTTTGCCGATCTTGCCCTGTTTGAGGTCGGTCAGGCCTATCGCGGCGAAACCCCCGAAGATCAGTTCATCGCCGCCAGCGGTGTGCGCAGCGGCAGCGCCAAACTCACCGGTTCGGGGCGTCACTGGGACGGCAAGATGCAGAGCGTCGATGTCTTTGATGTCCGCGCCGATGCGCTGGCCGCATTAAGCGCCGCCGGTGCCCCCACCGCCAATGTTCAGGCCGCGCCCGAGGCGCCGGGCTGGTATCATCCGGGCCGCTCCGGCGTGCTTCGCCTTGGCCCCAAAACCATCCTGGCCCATTTCGGCGAATTGCACCCCAAAGCCCTAAAAGCCCTTGGCGCTTCGGGCCCAATGGTGGGCTTTGAGGTCTTCCTCGGGGCCATCCCCCCGACCCGCTCCAAGGCAAGAAAATCACGCAGCGCCCTTGATGTCTCCGACCTTCAGGCAGTGCGGCGCGACTTTGCCTTTATCGTTGATGAGGCCCTGCCGGCCGAGACCCTGATCCGAGCCGCCAAAAGCGCCGACAAGACGTTGATTGCCGGTGTCACCCTGTTTGATGTCTTCTCCGGCGGCGCCCTGGAGGCGGGCACAAAATCCCTTGCCATTGAAGTCACCTTGCAACCGCGCGAAAAAACCCTCACCGATGCCGAAATTGAGGCGGTTGCAGGCAAGATCATTGCAAAGGTCATCAAGGCCACCGGCGGAATATTGCGCAGTTAGGATCAATATATTGCACTTTTCCCCTTACCCGTCATTCCGGCGAAAGCCGGAAACCATGGCCGCAGGCCGCAATGCCAGAGGACTGAAACGGATTCTTGCTTTCGCCGGAATGACGGAAACCGGCCATGCCTGAACTCATCCTCTCCATCGCCGCCTTCACCGCCCTGCATATTATCCCCTCAACCCGGTTGCGGCCATGGATCATCGCCCGTTTTGGCCGCACGGCTTTCATGATTTTGCTCTCGGTGCTCTCGGCGATCAGTTTCATCTGGATGTGGTTTGCCTATAAAGCCGCCACCCACCACGTTGAAACCATATTCTGGGTCACCCACACACCCCTGCGCATTTTCAGCGCCGCCATCATGTATATTGCCATTCTTCTTGCCGTCTGGATGGTGACAAACTCGCCGCGGGTTCTGATCAATGGCGAGCATCTGCTGCAAGACGAAAACAGCATTCGCGGCGTGTTGCGCATCACCCGCCACCCCATGATGTGGCCGCTGGCGCTGTGGGCCATGGTGCATATGCTCAACAATGCCGACCCGGCCGGATTTGTCTATTTCGGCTATTTTACCTTTTTGGCCCTCTTCGGCACCGTGATGATCGACAAACGGCGAAAACAGCACCTGCCGCAGCGCTGGGCCAACATAGAATCCTCCAGTTCCAATATCCCCTTTGGCGCCATTTTAAGTAGCAGGAACCATTTTTCCTGGGCCGAAATGGGCTGGCTGCGCCCCCTCGCCGCCCTCATCATCTGGGCGGCGATCATTCATTTTCATGCTGATTTTACCGGATTTCCGATATTTTAAGCGGCTTTTTGCGCCTCGCTTGCCACAACAATATCCTCAAGCTCATCACGCAGGATTTCCAGATCATATCCCGCCTTTCCGGTCATCGCCAGAACCGCCTCGATGCCATATTCGCTCACGACAGCCTGCGCCCATAACATGGCGCTTCTGGTGCCGCTTTTGCAATACGCCAGAACCGGCGCTTTCGAGGCTTTGAGAATGTTCGCGAAAGCCGCAACATTTTCTTCATCGGTAATCTGAAAGCCGCGCACGGGAAGATAATGAACGCCAAGCCCGCTGGCGGCGGCGGCCTTGCTCATATCCACGGAGCCGGGCTGCGCATCGCCGCCCTCACCGTCAGGCCGGTTGATGATAATGGTGCGAAAGCCCTTCTTCGCTGCGCCTTCAAGGTCTTTTGCCTCAAGCTGCGCCGCCACGAAAAACTCCCCTGTGATTTCACTAAAACCCGTCATGGCCTTGCCCTGCATCCTTAAATCCTGCCAGCGCATCCAGCGCTTGTGCCGACTGCATAAGCGGGATAATGGGGGGGGGAAAATAGATAACAAGGAAAAACAACAAGGAATATAGAAAATAAAACCGGAATTATCGTATTTTCAGGAATTCTATGATAGGTTTTTCCCATATACGGCATTTATTAGAAATATAATTCTAAGGTAAATATCATGATCGACGCCATGGACCGCAAGATTCTCGCAATTCTGCAAGAGGACTGCACCGTCCCGGTTGCCGAGATTGGCAAAAGGGTCGGGCTGTCCACAACCCCGTGCTGGCGGCGCATCCAGCGCCTTGAGGCTGAAGGGGTTATCGAAAAACGCGTCGCCCTGCTCAATCCGCAGAAAATCGGCGCAGGCGTTACCGTTTTTGTTACCGTCTCCACCTCACATCACACAAAGGACTGGCTTGAGCGCTTCGCCGCTGCCGTCCGCGATTTTCCCGAAGTGGCCGAATTTTACCGTATGAGCGGCCAGATCGATTATATGCTGCGCGTCGTGGTGCCCGATATCGAGAGCTATGACGCCTTTTACAAACGCCTGATCTCGCGCATCGAACTGAGCAACGTCAATTCCAGCTTCGCCATGGAACAGATCAAATACACCACCGCCCTGCCGCTGGATTATGCGCAAGGTCGCGGGTCGTAAACAGAACCGCCCCTATCCCTTGAGCGTCAAGGTTGCCCAGCCTTCACGGATAATCTTGTTCTTAAGCACCAGCCCCTGACCGCGATAGGCGCTCAGGACAAGGGCGATTTGTCCCTCCAGAAGCCCGGACAGGATCAGATGGCCGCCAGAGGCCAGATTATGGCAGATGGACGGGGCAAGACCGACCAGAGGCCGGGCCAGAATATTGGCCATAATCAGATCATAAGGAGCATTCATGATAAGATTGCGGTGATGCAAACCGCTCGCCAGCACCGGGCGCACCCACCGGTGAACCCCGTTCAGACGCGCATTCTCGCCCGCAACGCGCACCGCCACCGGGTCGATATCACTCGCGGTTACCGGCAATTTAAGTCTTTTGGCCGCCGCGATCGCCAGCACCCCGGTGCCGGTGCCCAGATCAAGCACCGCCTCAGGCGCAGCGCGCTTGAGAATATCTGTCAGCGCCATCAGACACCCCGATGTGGTGCCGTGATGGCCGGTGCCAAAGGCCAGACCGGCCTCGATTTCAACGCTGGTCACATTGGCCCGATCCCCCCCCCGGTCATGCGCTCCATGAACCGCGAACAGCCCGGCGCGAACCGGCTTTAACCCTTCAAGTGATCTGGCGACCCAGTCTTCCTCGCGCAGCCGGGTGACAATGAAATCAGGAACCGGATCGCCGATTGTCTCCTTCAGCAACACCGCGACAATATCGGCATCGGGCTCATCCTCAAACCACGCCTCGACCCGCCAGTTGGCGCCGCAATCCGTCATCGCAACAGCTTGAGATATCTCCTCCAGTGCCTCCATGCAGATTTGCGCCTGCTTGTGCGGCAGATAAAGCGAAAGCTCGTAACTGGTGCTCATGGGTGGCGCTCGACATAATTGTCCAGAACACGCTTGCGCCCGGAGGTGTCAAACTGGATCGTCAAGCGGTTGCCCTCAACCGCCTCGATCAGGCCGTAACCGAATTTCATATGAAAAACCCGTTCGCCGTTTTGAAAATCAGATGCCTTTTTTGCCGTCTCATAGGAAGTCCTGATGATTTTCGCCTTTTGATGGCCAAAGGATTTTGGCGCCGCAAACTGCGCCGTATCAAACCGGCTGACGCCATAATTTTCCGCCTGCCCCTGCCCGGCATCGCTGATCACATGATCATCCGGCAATTCGCTCACGAAACGCGAAGGCAAGGCCGTTTGCCACAGCCCGTGAATGCGCCTGTTGGCGGTATAATACACCGCGGCGCGTTTTTTCGCCCTTGTCAGGCAGACATAGGCCAGCCGCCGCTCTTCCTCCAGCCCCGCCTTGCCGGTTTCATCGAGCGCGCGCTGATGCGGGAAAAGCCCCTCCTCCCAGCCGGGCAGAAACACGGTGTCGAACTCCAGCCCCTTGGCGGCATGCATGGTCATCAGGTTGATCTTGTCCGTCTGCTCGTTCGTCTCCGTGTCCATCACCAGCGCTACATGCTCAAGGAACTCCGCCAGATTTTCAAACTCGCCCATGGCGTTGATAAGCTCTTTCAGATTTTCCAGCCTTCCGGGCGCTGCCGCAGACTTGTCCGCCTGCCACATGGCGGTATAGCCGGACTCATCGAGAATGATCTCCGCAAGTTTTGTGTGCGCGGTGGTTTCGATCATCCCGCGCCAACGATCAAAATTCATGACCAGTTCACGAACGGAACTGCGCGCCCGGCCCCTGATTTCATCCGTCCCGGCAAGCTGGCGCGCCGCATTCATCATCGAGACCCCCTGGGCCCTTGCCGTGCGCGCCAGAAGCTGCACCGAAGCGGCGCCAATACCGCGGCGCGGCGTGTTGATGATGCGCTCCAGCTTGATATCATTATCGGGATTGGCGGCAAGCTGCAAATACGCCACTGCATCGCGGATTTCCATGCGCTCGTAAAAGCGCGGCCCGCCGATCACGCGGTAATCCAGCCCGCGCATCAAGAACCGCTCTTCAAACTCGCGCATCTGAAAGCTGGCGCGCACTAAAATGGCGATCTCGTTCAAGGAATGCCCGCCCTGTTGCAACGCTTCGATCTCATCGGCAATGCCGCGGGCTTCTTCCTCGCCGTCCCAGACGCTTTTCAGAACCACCTTGTCGCCGTCCTCATCCATGGTGTGCAGCGTTTTGCCGAGCCGGTCGTCATTATGGGAGATCAGATGCGAGGCAGCAGCGAGAATATGCCCGGTAGAGCGGTAATTGCGCTCCAGCCTGATAATTTTCGCGCCGGGAAAATCAGTCTCAAAACGCAGGATATTGGAAACCTCCGCCCCGCGCCAACCATAGATCGACTGATCATCATCGCCAACGCAGCACACATTCTTATGCCTTTGCGCCAGAAGCCTGAGCCACAGATATTGCGCCACATTGGTGTCTTGATACTCATCCACCAGCATATAGGCAAAGCGCAACTGGTAACTCTCCAGCACATCCGGATTGTTCTGAAACAGGCGCAGGCATTCCAACAGCAGATCGCCAAAATCCACCGCATTGAGGGTTTTGAGCCGCGCCTGATATTCAGCATAAAGCTGCGCCCCCAGACCATTGGCAAAGCTCTCGGCATCTTCAGGCTTGAGTTTATCCGGGGTCAGGCCGCGATTTTTCCAGTTATCGATACACCCCGCCAGCCGCCGCGCCGGCCAGCGCTTTTCATCCAGATTGCGCGCCTTGATGAGCTGTTTCAAAAGCCGGATCTGGTCATCGGTATCCAGAATGGTAAAATCCGGTTTCAGCCCTACAAGCTCGGCATGGCGGCGCAATATCTTCACACAAATGGCATGAAACGTCCCCAGCCATTGCATCCCTTCAACCGCCTCGCCAATGAGCGCGCCAATGCGCAGCTTCATCTCCCTTGCCGCCTTGTTGGTGAAGGTAACCGCCAGAATTTCCCATGGACGCGCCCGGCCCGTCGCCAGCAGATGCGCCAGCCGCGTGGTCAGCGCCCGCGTCTTGCCGGTCCCCGCTCCCGCCAGCACCAGAACCGGCCCGTCAAGCGAGACCACCGCCTCGCGCTGCTCCGGGTTGAGCGCCTCAAGATAAAACGGACCGCTCGCCGTCTTGTCGGGAATTTGGTTCACATCTCGAATCATAAGATGCGCATTATAGAATCACGCCATGCAAGAAGAGAGCGGAAAATGTCTTTTCTTCAGACCGGTACTCACCGTTTGGAGGCTTTCACGTTTAAACGGCACCGGCCCATTCCCCCACCCGGCCACCCATGCCATATTTATCTTGTGAGTGGCAGGAAAGGGGAGCGGGCCGGTGCCGTTAAGATCAAAAAGATGAAGCCGTCTACCGCTCTTCCAGCGCCAGCCGGACACCGAGCGTCACAAAGATGGAGCCAAGACAGCGGTCCATCCACAACCCGAGGCGGGCATTGCCCCGCAAGGCCCCGGTCAGCTTTTCACCCGCAATCACCAGTGGCGGCTCTATAAAGGCCGCCACGACGATAATCAGCGAGCCATGCAGGAACAATTGCGCCCAGACCGGACCCGCGCCGGCAACGACGAATTGCGGCAAAAAGGCGAGGAAAAAGATGGCAACCTTCGGGTTCAGCACCGCGACAAGTACCCCCTGGCGGAAAACCGGCAAAAAATCAGGGCTGCTTTTGACATCTTTCGAGATGAACGAACCGCCGCCTGAGCGCAAGGCCGCAATGCCCAGCCAGATCAGATAGGCGGCCCCGGCCCATTTGACGATGGAAAACGCCGCCACCGATGTGGCGAGGATGGCCGAAAGCCCAAGCGCCGCCATGAGCACATGGCCAAACGCCCCGGTCCAGATCCCGAACATGGCGGCAAATCCGCTACTGCGCCCGCCGCGGAGCGTCTGCCCGAGAATAAAGGCAATATCGGGACCGGGCGAAAGATTCAAAAAGACGGCTGCGGTGAAAAACGTCGTCCAGTGCAACATTGAATACTCAAACATGGTTTTTCCTAACAGTTTTGATTTTTGATGTCAGCTTGAAAATCAGATGCGGCGGCGTGTCGCACCGCGCCATCTTGAAACCGGCAACCAACTCCATAATATATTAGCTAATTCTAATTTATATCATTTCCCGCCTTTTCAGACATCAGTTTCATGAAATGGGCGAAAAAAATGCGTAAGGACAACAAGCCATCATGAAAACCCTCTCCCTTTTCAGCATCATCGCCGCTCTGGCCATGCCAGTTCAGGCCCAGGCCGGGGACCAGATGGACAAGGCGGCGCAGATGCGCCTTGCCGCTGCTGCCAATGATACCGCCGCGATCACCCGTTTTCTTGATGACGGCGCCCGGATCGATGCCGCCAATGCCTTTGGCCGAACGGCGCTGATGATGGCGGCTGAAGACGGGCGGAGCCAAAGCGCCAGATTGCTTCTGGCGCGCGGCGCGGATATCAATTCGCGCTCGGTAAACGGTCTCACCCCGCTTAGCCTCGCCGCCGGAAACGGTTATGCCGGGCTGACGGCAATGCTGCTTTCCAGAGGTGCGGCGAGCAAAAGCGCAACCCGCGCCGGACGCAATGCTCTGATGATTTCGGCCCGTTTCGGGCAGCTTTCCGTCATGGACGCCCTGATCAGGGCGACGGGCGATCTTGAAAAAGCCGACCGCAAGGGCCGGACCGCGCTGATCCTGGCCGCTGCCGGAGGCCATGCCCCGGTAATTGTCAAGCTGGCTGAAAACGGCGCCAATCTTGATGCGCGCGACAAATCCGGCGCAACGGCGCTGATGATCGCCGCCGACCGCAATCATCTTGCCGCCGTGCGCAAATTGCTGCAACTGGGCGCCAACCCGCATCTCAAAGACGCCAATGGCGATACCGCCTATGAGATCGCCCGCCAGAACGGCCACTACCGGATATTCAAGCTGCTGCAACAGGCCGGCCGCATTTCGTGATATTACCGGTAGGCCTCCACATTGGCTTGGATGAGCGCATTGTTGTAAGCTTCCAGAGCATCGAGACGGCCCGCCCAGGCAATGATGCGCTCCGGTTCATCCGCATCCACAACTGCAATCCGGACCAGACCGGACTGATCAAAGACGCGTAACGCCTCTTCCAGCGTATCTTTGGCGGTCAATCTGGGGGCCTCCTTCGCCAGAGATTCCTCCGGCGGTTTCTCATCATTACCGGCAAAAACCATAAAATCCAGCACTTTCAGGGTTTGCACGATGTGCTTGTGGGGGCCATCGGTCAAAAACAGCCCGCGCCCGCCAAGCTGCCAGTGAAAAAACGAGCGCCCGTAAATGGCCTGGGTCAGCCCGGACGAAATCGTGATGACCAGAAGGAGGGCTATCGCCAGATCAAAGCCGCGGGTGAGCTCAAAAATGATCAAGGTGGTGGAAATCGGCGCGCCCAGAACCGCCGCCGCCACACCGCCCATGCCGAGGATGGCGTAAAGCCCCGAACTTGAGCCAAGCGCCGGGAAGTAGGAGGCCGCGATAATGCCGAACGCGCCGCCCGCCATGGCGCCCAGATAGAGCGACGGGCTGAACACCCCGCCCCCAAAGCGGCTGGCCAGGGTAATGGCGGTGGCGATCATTTTGGCGATCATCAGCGAGATCAGCAAGGCAAGCGGGAAATATTCCTTCAGCGCCATATCCGTGGCCTCATAGCCAACGCCGAGGATATGCGGGAAGAATATGCCGATCCCGCCGACCATGAAGCCGCCGATCACCGGGCGCAGCCATATGGGCGGATCAACCGTCTCGGCCGCCTGCTGCGCCAGATGGATGGCCAGTTGAAACGAAATGGCAACAAAAGCGCAAACCAGTCCCAAAACCGCAAAGGCGCCAAACTCGTAATAGGAGACAATGTTGTAATGCGGCAGGACAAAGGCGGGAAACTCGCCCAGATGCAACCGGGTGATCACCGCCGCCACAGTTGAAGAAATCACCACTGGCACAAAAGCGCGCATGGCATAATGCCCGAGCACCACTTCCATCGCAAAAAGCGCCCCGGCAATCGGCGCGTTGAACGAGGCCGCCACGGCCGCCGCCACGCCGCAACCCAGCAGATTGCGCACCGAACCGGCGGGAAGCGCAAAATAGCGCGCAAACCCCGAGGCAATGGTCGCGCCAAGATGCACAACCGGCCCCTCGCGCCCCGCCGAAGCGCCGCTGCCAAGCGAGATGATCGTCAAAATCGCACTGTAAAGCCCCTGCCGCAGGGGAATTCTGCCCTCCTTGAGCGCCCGCGCCTCAATGACATCCGCAACGCCTTCGGGTCGCTTGTTGGTGATGATGTATTTGAGCATCAGGCCCACAACCAGACCGCCGGCCACAGGCGCGCCCAGAATCATCCACCACGGCAGCAACGCCGCCTTGGTGCCAACCCGCTCCGACATGGCGCCAAGCCAGGAAAGCTGAACAAACCCGATGCCGATCCTGAACAGCAAGGCGGCGTAGGCAACGCTAAGACCGATGATTATGGACAGCAGCCAGATCAGGGGCTGTCGGCCGGAAAGGAACAGCCGCAAATTGCTCTGCATCTGCTGTCCGAATATGGCGTTGATCAGACCTTTGGGCCCGCCCATGGCATCTTCCCCCCGGACTTATTCTTGCCCCATAAGCGGGCAAGTGCAAGGGGGAAAGAAGGTCGGCGCAAATTCCGTCCGACCGGGAAAGAACACCACCCCCGCAGGCGGCCTTCAGTCGCTCCGCATCAGAGCATCCAGACCTGTCACTCCGCCGTCGGAGCGTATTTCGCAAACACCTCGGCACCGGTCATCTTTTCTGTTTCATTGGCAAAATCATAATAACCGGGTTTATCGTCAATGAAAATCTGATGATCGAAAACATAATTCACATCATCAAACAGCCCGGCGGGCATGATATACTGCCCGCTCGCCTTCAGGCGGTAAAACAGATGCGTGCCGCACTTGCCGCAAAACCCGCGCTCGGCCCAGTCGGACGAGTTGAAAACGGAAATATATTCCTTGCCGTCAAAGCTGACTTCCTGGCCGCAATCAACCGCCATCAGCGGCCCGCCGCCCCATCTCCTGCACATGCCGCAATGACACGCCCCCACCTTGTCATCCACATGACCCGCATGAATATGGACCGCGCCGCAAAGACATTTGGCGTCTTTTTTATTTGCATCCGGCATTACACTCTCCCGTTTCTTTATCCATAAACAAGAACAAATATAGAACATTTTAATGCTGAGCTCAAGAGCTGTTTCTTTATCCTCTCCCGCGGACAGCCCGATATGGCAACCGGCCGGGATTAACGATGCCGGCATAAAATCAGGCTTTGACAAATGCAAAAGCCTGAATACGATGCGGAGCTAGTTCATGCATTGGGGGGGGCCGGGCTATTGACAGACCAAAAAAACAATCCGGATATTGAAAGACTTAAAGATCATTACCGGCAGATGTTGCGCATACGCGCCTTTGAGAGCGAGGCGGTGCGCGCCATTGCCGACGCGCTGGTGCCGGGATTCATTCACCCCTCGATCGGGCAAGAGGCCGTGCCGGTCGGGGTGTGCGCCCATCTGGGCCGTGACGACCTGCTGCTCTCCACTCACCGGGGCCACGGCCACACACTGGCCAAGGGAGCGGACGCCGAGGCGATGATGCGCGAGCTCTTCGGGCGTGAGGGCGGCACCTGCCGCGGCAAGGGCGGCTCCATGCATATCGCCGATTTTTCCATCGGCATGCTGGGGGCAAACGGCGTTGTCGCCGCCAACATCACCATTGCCGCCGGCGCAGCCCATGCGCTCAAGCTGCGCGGCAAAAACAATGTCGTCGCCTGTTTTTTCGGCGACGGCGCCACCAATCGCGGCCCGTTTCTGGAAGGTCTCAACTGGGCCAAAACCTTTGACCTGCCGGTTCTTTTCGTTTGCGAGGACAACCAGTGGTCGGCGACCACCAAAACCAGCGCCATGCTGGCCGGCCCCGGACCGCTTGCCAGGGCGCAAAGCTTCGGCCTTGCCGGAACCAGCATCAACGGCAATGACATTCTCGCCGTTGATGAAGCCGCCAAAAACGCCGTCGCTTCCATCAAAAACGGCGGCGGGCCCCATTTTCTCCATTGCCGCACCTACCGCCATGGCGGCCATACCGGAACCGATCCGGCCGCCTACCGCGATGCGGCCGAGGCGGAAACAGCCATGCGGGACGACCCTGTCGCCACCTGCGCGCAACTGCTGCGCAAGGCGGATATCAGCGAGAGCAGCATCAGGGCAATTGAAGAAGAAGCAACAGCGGAAATGCGCCGTATCAAGGACAATGCTTCTCATGCCCCCTGGCCGGACAAACGCATCGTATATGAAGACGTGCAGGATCTGGGTGCGGTGGAGGCGGGCCGATGAACAGCACCTGCACCATGACCTATGTCGAGGCCGCCATCGCCGCCCTGCGCGAGGAAATGCAGCGCGATGCGAGCGTCTGGGCGCTGGGCGAGGATCTGGGCCGCGGCGGCGTTTTTGGCCAGTATAAGGGCTTGCAGAACGAATTCGGCCCCGCCCGCATCGCCGATACGCCGATATCGGAAGCCGCCATCATGGGCGCCGCCCTTGGCGCCGCCATGACCGGCACAAGGCCGGTGGTGGAGATGCGATTTTCCGATTTTGCCCTTTGCGCGGTAGATGAACTGGTCAATCAGGCCGCCAAGGCGCGCTATATGTTTGGCGGTCAGGCCCGCGCCCCGCTGGTGGTGCGCGAGCCGGTGGGCATGTGGGGCTATCTGGCGGCGCAGCACTCACAATCTTTAGAGAGCTGGTACACCCATATTCCCGGCCTCGTGGTACTGGCTCCGGCCACCGCGCGCGACGCAAAGGGGCTGCTCAAAGCCGCCATCCGCTGCGATGATCCGGTGGTGCTCCTGGAGCATAAAAACCTGTGGCCGATGCGGGGCGAGGTCGCAAACGGAATGGACGCACTCACCCCGATCGGCAAGGCGGATGTCGCCCGGAGCGGCAAAGACATCACGCTGGTGAGCTGGTCGGCCATGGTGCATGAATGCCTTGCCGCCGCAGATATCCTTGCGAGTGAAGGCATTGAGGCCGAAGTGATTGATTTGCGCAGCCTGTGGCCATGGGACGAGGAAGCCGTCTTTGCCTCTTTGCGCAAAACCGGCCGTCTGGTGATTGTTCAGGAGGCCGTGACCACTTCAGGCTTTGGGGCGGAGATCGCCGCGCGTGTAGCTGAAACCTGCCATAGTGACCTCAAATCGCCCATCCAGCGCCTCGGCTCGCCCCGCGTTCCCATCCCCTACGCGCCGCTGCTGGAAAATGAGCTGAAAGTCAGCCCGCAGATGATCACGGCAGCCGTGAAGCTGTCTGTCCGCTCCTGAAAAGCAGCAAGCGGACAAAGCTTGCCCTGCCGTAGTTCTTGCTTTCCGCCCGCCCGTCCGGGCGTGCGTCCGTTCACGGGCTGGCGCCGGCTTTGCTGGCTTGCCCTGCCACGGAGGGGGGAGTAGAGCCTGAAATTTGCAGTTTTGGTCATGCTCAGGGCTCACAGTTTTGCGCCCACGGCCACGACTGCGGCCCGGCGCTACTGCGCCGCCCCCATGGAGGCCCGAGCGCAAGCGAGGAATAGCCGCGAATAATATAAACCTGATCCCGAGCGCAAGCGAGGAACAGCCGCGGGCAAAATCATGCCTCGATGCGCACCTCGCCTTCCCGGTCGAGCAAGGAGGCAAGAGTATCCATGCGCTTGCCCAGACGTTCGGCGCGCAAATCCGCCATGGCGGGGGGCATTTTCAGGATCAGTTTGCCGTCTTCATAGAAAAGCCGCGTATGGTTGATGACCTTGGGCATGGCGGCGGAAATCATGTAGGCGACTCTCAGCGCCGCGCCGAGCATGCGGGCGCGCTGCATCTCGCGCATATCGGTGAGCAGGCGCAGACGCGGGCTTAAAACCTCGCCGATCAGCCCCTCGTGGCGGTAAAACACCGTCAGCGCCAGAAAGGCGCGAGCCGAGTGGTTAAGGCCGATAAAAGCGCCATTGGCGATAATATTGAGGCTTTGCTCGCCACGGTAATCGGGATGCGCGCGCCAGCCAATATCCGCCAGCAAACACGCAGCATGGCGCAGCCGCCGCTCCTGCGGCGATTCTGAAGGCGCGTCCGCACCCTCAAAGAGCTGGTCGGTCCATTCGCTCAGCTCCTGCACGTGGCGCGGCGAACGCGCCCGCAAAATCGCCAGATCCTGACAGGCGCTGTAAAGCGGGTCTTCGCGCCGCTCCTGCTTGCCCAGCTTTGAGTACAAAACCCCTTCCCGCACCCCCAGCGCCGAGATCACGACATCTTCAGCCTCCGTGAGCACCATTAACCGCTCAAGCACCGCCGCCGCATAGGGCAAGGTTCGCGCCCGCGCCGCCGAGACGCCGGGAATTTGCAGCAACGAGGAAAGCTTGGAGCCCTTCACCAGCCGGGTGAGATCAAGGACATCCACCGCCGGAATGGTGTAGTGGTGCAAAACATGCAGAGGATAATCATGATGAAGCATGTGAATGCGCGCCAGCATGCGCCAAGAGCCGCCAACGGCATAAAACGGCAAGCCCTTATTGGCCTCCAGAAGCGGCTCGCCATCCAGCGCCCGCTCGATGATTTCCTCGGCGCGCTCAACCGAGCCTCCTGCCTCGTCCATCAACCGCAAGCCGCCAAGCGGCGTGGTAACGCCGGGGGTAAGCTCCCCCCTGGCCGCATCGACCAAATCCAGCGAGCCGCCGCCCATATCCCCCACAAGACCATTGGCTTCGGGAATGCCGGACAAAACGCCAAACCCGGCCATCTTAGCTTCTTTTTTGCCCGAAAGAACTGATATCCGGGCGCCGATCGCCTCTTCACCGCGCGAGATGAAATCCGCACCATTATCGGCATCTCTAACCGCCGCCGTGGCGATCACATATTTTTTCACCACCCCGATCTGGCGCGCGATCATGCGAAACCGGCGCAGGGCGGCAAGCGCCGCCGCCATGCTTTTCCTGCCCAGCTTGCCGGTGCTCGCCACCGATTCGCCCAGGCCGCAAAGCGCCTTTTCATTGAAAAACGGCGCTGGCGCCCGGTGCGCGCCCTCATAAACCACCATGCGCACCGAGTTGGAGCCGATATCGACAACCGCCACCGGCTCGACATCAGCCAAACGCCCCGGTGCAAAGGAAGTATCAAAAAAATCCGTCATATAATTTTCAGTCTATATCCTGATTTTCTCCCCCGGTCAGGGAATATTCCAGATCCCGGCCCCGTCCCGACAGGCTGGGATTGGTCATAAAATATTTATGGGCGCTGAAGGGAAGCTCATCCTTGTCCACAGCCACACGCTGCCAGTTTCCATCAGACTGCAAAATCCAGCATTGCTGGTTATCCTTCAGATTGGCGGCCATGATCTGATCAAGTACCTGTTCATGAACCGTCGGATTCAGGATCGGCACCAGCGATTCGACCCGGCGGTCCAGATTTCGCGGCATCCAGTCCGCCGAAGAGATATAGACTTTAGCCTTACGTGAAGGCAAGCCCTCACCGCAGCCAAAACAGCAAATCCGCGAATGCTCAAGAAAGCGCCCGACAATACTGGACACCCGGATATTCTCCGACAGGCCCTTCACACCGGGGCGCAAGCAGCAAATCCCGCGCACCACAAGATCAATCTGTACCCCGGCATTGCTGGCCCGGTAGAGCGCATCAATGATTCTGCGATCAACCAGCGAATTCATCTTGGCCCAGATCTGCGCCGGACGCCCGGCAGCGGCGTGTTCGATTTCATCCTCGATATTGGCCAGCAACTGCTTACGCAGACCCAGCGGTGATATGCTTAACTTTTCAAGCTCGCGCGGCTCACCGTAACCGGTAACAAAGTTGAACAATCGCGCCACATCGCGGCCGATCGCCGGATGAATCGTAAATAGCGAAAGGTCGGTGTAAACCCGCGCCGTCACGGGGTGATAATTCCCGGTCCCCAGATGCACATAGGAGCGCAGGTTTTTGCCCTCCCTGCGCACCACCAGCGAGGCCTTGGCATGGGTTTTCCAGTCCATGAAGCCATAAACCACCTGAACCCCGGCCCGCTCCAGATCGCGGGCCCATTTGATATTGGCCGCCTCGTCAAAGCGCGCTTTAAGCTCCACCACCGCGGTTACCGATTTGCCCGATTCGGCCGCCTCGCTCAGCGCCTGGACAATCGGCGAGTCCTGCGAGGTGCGGTAAAGGGTTTGCTTGATGGCGATTACATCTGGGTCCGAGGCCGCCTGGCGCAAAAACCGCAGCACAACGTCAAAGCTCTCATAGGGGTGATGGACAATCATGTCCTTTTCCCGGATCGCCGCAAAACAATCGCCGCCGTGATCGCGAATTCGTCCGGGAAAGCGCGGCGAATAGGGGGTGAAGATCAAATCCGGCCGGTCATCGGCAATGAGCTGCGAGGCTTCGGCGAACCCGACCACTCCTTCAAGGATTACCTGGGCGTTTTTGCCCACATGCAACTCGGAGGCGACATATTTGCGCAGGCGCTTGGGCATCGAGGCGTCGATTTCAAGCCGGATGACCGAGCCCCGGCGGCGGCGTTTTAGCGCCGATTCAAACAGCAGCACCAGATCTTCCGCCTCTTCCTCGATCTCGATATCCGAATCGCGGATAATGCGGAAAGAGCCCTGCCCCACCACCTTGTAGCCGGGGAAAAGCTGATCGATAAACATACCGATGACGTTTTCCAGGCTGATATGGAAAATCTGCCCCTGTTTTGTCTTGCCACCCGCAACCTTGTCCGGCAGACGGATAAAGCGCTGTAGCGAATGGGGAATGGGAAGCAGGGCATTCATGGTCTTGCCATCGGCCTTGCGGCGCAATTGCAGCGCCTGGGTAAAGCCCAGATTGGGAATGAACGGGAAGGGATGCGCCGGGTCGATCGCCAGCGGGGTCAGCACCGGAAAGATGCGCTCCAGAAAATAATTCTCCATCCACTCACGCGATCTGGCCTGAAGTTTTTCCGGCGTGAGCAGAAAAACCCCGGCTTTTTCCAGCTCGGAGCGCAATTTTTCCCATTGTTTCTGCTGCTCGGCAATCAGGCGGCCCGTGAGTTGATCAATGTGTTCCAGCTGCTCGGCCGGCGTCAGCCCGTCCTGGCTCCGGGTTTCAATCCCGGCCTGAACCTGCCCGTAAAGTCCCGCTACCCGGACCATGTAAAACTCGTCAAGATTGGTTGCTGAAATCGACAGGAAACGCAAACGCTCAAACAGCGGATGGGCCGGGTTGCGCGCCTCTTCAAGCACCCGCATGTTAAAGCGCAGCCAGGACAGCTCGCGGTTGATAAAACGTTCAGGACCCAGAGCCTCGATTTTGCTCTGTTGCTGTTCTTGACCCGGAAGGCTGGACAACTGATGAACTCCGTTTACGGTTGTTGCATATTTTGCAGGACCTGCGCCGCCAAAGGCTTGGTTATGGCGCGGTGTTGCGCCAGCGCTTCTTTGTCAAGCGCCTCGACGAGCCGGACCGCACTGCCCAAAGAGCGCTCCATGCGCGCCACCAGATATTCCACGATCGAGGCTTCGACAAAAAGCTGCCTGTCGGTAAACAGCTTCACCAGCACCATGCACAAAAGCGCATTATCAGGCTCATGAAGCTCCACCAGCGGCGCCGCCATCAGGCGCGATTTGAGATCCGGCAGCTGCACCCCCCATTCCACCGGCCAGAGACTGCTTGTGATCAAAATGAAGCCCCGGTGCTCCTGCCCCCAGTTAATGGCGTGAAACAGCGCCTCCTCATCAAGTCCAGGCAGATGCGCATCCTCGATCAGCAGGGCCCCGTTTGCCAGCAGCGCGGGAACATTTGCGGTATCAAGCTCCGGCGCGCGCAGCTTTTGCGCCCCGCTCATGGTTTTCCAGATTTCTCCCAGATGCGACTTGCCGCTACCCTTCGGCCCGGCCAGAATCCCCAGGGGCGAGGGCCAGTCCGGCCAGTGATCGATAAAATCCAGCGCCTCGCGATTACATGCGCTCAGGCAGAAATCCTCAATCCCCATCGCCGGCAGATGCGGCAGATCAAGCGCCAGTTGCCGCTCGCGCGGGTTGCGCGGTTTTTGCCTGTTAGACCTTGCCATCTTCATGCTCATCAGCCGGACCGCCAACGCCCAGATAGACCGGGCTGGCAAGATATTGCCTGAGGAAGAAGCGCAAGATCACGCCAAAGGCCGCCGCCAGAGGCACCGCGATCAACATGCCGGTAAAGCCGAACAGATAACCAAAGGCAAACAGGGCGAACATCAGCCACACCGGATGCAGCCCGACAGAGGAGCCGACAAGCTTGGGCGAGAGAAAATTGCCTTCCAGAAACTGACCGGCGGTGAAAATCCCGGCAATGACCAAAATCATCACCCAGTCCGGCCAGAACTGGAACAGAGCGACGCCCAGGGACAAAACCAGCCCGATAATGGACCCGACATAAGGAATAAAACTGATCAGCCCCGCCCCGAGCCCGATCAAAAGACCGAATTTAAGCCCCGCCAGCGACAGCCCGATGGCGTAAAACGCCCCCAGAATGAGACATACCGCCCCCTGCCCGCGTAAAAACCCGTCAATGGCCTTGTCGATATCCGCGGCGATGGTGCGGATAACCGGAGCATGATCGCGCGGCAGCCAGCTATCGACCTTTTGCACCATCCGGTCCCAGTCCACCAGCATGTAAAAGGCAACGATGGGCGTGACCACCATAAGCGAGATAATGTTCACCAGCGCCATGCCGCCGCTCCATAGCGATTGCAGCAAGCTCGCCAGCCAGCTTACCCCCCTGGCGGTGATATCACTCATATTACCGCTCAGAGCGCTCAAATCGCCGTTCAGGAAAGGCGAGAGCCATTTGCCGCCATATTTCACCACCAGCGCCTCGATGGATTTGAAATAAGCGGGCAGATTATCGGCAAAGGCGCTCATCTGCTTGCCCAGAACCGGAATGAGAATCAACAGCGCCAGAGAAAACATGATCAGCGCAAACCCCAGAATGAGCGATGAGGCCAGAACCCGCCCCAGCCCCCAGCTTTCCAGCTTGTCGGCGACAGGATCAAGCAGATAGGCCAGAATCATCCCTGCCACAAAGGGCAGCAGCATGCCGCGCAAAAAAATCAGCACCGCAATGGCGACAACAAGAGCTCCAAGCCAGAATACAAGCTGTTTTTTCAGGCTCATGACACCTCACCGCGCATGGGTTTCGCCGCCGCTTTGACCTCGCCCGCAGAGGGGTGCGCAGGCAGGCGCGCCGGCTCTTCCTGATTGGTCATATGTTTTACCCAGCCGATCATATAGCTGATGCCGGACCAGACGGTAAAAATGCTCACCGCAACAATGAGTACCAGAATCGCCGATTGCATCTGAAGCTCGAAACCATGATGCGCCAGCACTGCTCCGGCAAGAAGTATCTGCAAGGTGGTATTGACCTTGGAGACCATCAGCGGCGCCATTTCAACCCGCCGGTCCAGAAGCCATGAGATCAAAACCGCGCCGATAATCAGGATATCACGGCTGACGACAAGCAGAACCAGCGCCACGGGCAGTTGCTTGCCAACACCAAGGGTTACAAAAATACTGACCAGCAGCGCCTTGTCGGCCACCGGGTCAAGATAGGCGCCAAGCTCGGTCTGCATGGAAAAGCGCTTGGCGATAAAACCGTCAATCCCGTCCGATACGCCGGCAATGATAAACAGCCAGAACGCGGGCAGAAACGACCCTGTGATCATCAGGTAAACAATAATCGGCACCAGGACGATACGGCCTATGGTAATGGCATTGGGTATATTCACGCGATGGATATTCCTGTTTAGCTCCTGACAAGAAAGCCCGGTCTCAATAAGCTCTCAATTCCCAAAACTGTCCCTGATCCGTCATTTCCAGATTGCGCTGCATCATCTCGCGGCTCAGTTGTTCAATCGAGCCGCTATAGCTCAGGATGACATGCGCGCCCCTGGCCGTCATGGCGCGGATATCCATTTTGGAAACACCGGGAATGGCGGCAAGCCGCTTGCGGATAAGTATCCATTCATTAAGGCCACGAAACGGCACCGACATGACAAGCGTCTCTCCCGGCCCGTTAACGCCAGCTACCTTGGCATTTTTCCACCGGTTTTCAAGCCGCTGCACAATCCCGCGCGCCGCGGTTCGAAAGGCATCCTCACGGCCCGCCTTGCCAGTGTAGATATTGTCAAACTCAACCCGGCCCAGCGGGGAATTGCCCTTTAAAAAGACGTGCACTTCATTGGTGCCGCGTGGTCTGGCAATGGCCACCAGAACCCCCGATACCGAATAGCGCTCCTTAAGCATCTCCATATCCTCGGGCTGGCCCCGCTAGAGGGTCGCGGCATCTACGGAAAGATCGCTGGCATCGCCGACCGGAAGCAGGATCGGCGTCAGGGTGTTTTCCAGATCAAGCGAACTCCAGGCTTCGTGCCAGGCATTATCGGGATCAAGTACCGCCTTGCCTCCTTCAATCAGAATCGGGATCAGCAAAACCGGCGTCGCGGTCACATCGGCGATGGGAACATCGTAGGCCTTGAGATACTCACGTACATTATCGCCGATAAACCGCACCGTCATTCTGGCCTGATACGTCTTCGGACTCGGTTTTTCATCGGAAAGTGAGAAACCGGCCACAAGCGATTCAATATCCACATCTTTTGCCTTTGGCAGATACTGGCCATCCGCCGCCCGGGTGAGACGGCTGATGAGACGCCTGAAAGCCTCCCTCTGCCCCTGGGCAAGCGCAATCGTCTTGGCGGCAGAGGCATCCTTGGCCGTGGCCTTGACCGGAACATTCGAGATCGTAAACGGGTCCGCCCTAAGCGGCACAGTCCCGAAATACAGAACAAGCAGCAAACAGGCGGCAGCAACAAGCGCGCCGCGGCGAACACCGCGGAACACCTTGTAAACATCAACAGCTGACATAACGGTAAACTTCCCTCAAATTCAACGCCCCGTTCAATGCAAGCAGTACTATAAACCATGGGCGGCAAAACCCAACGTGTTATAACTGCCTTCAATTCTGCACGCTTCAGGCAAGAGTGTCCAGCGCCCCTATAATATCGGTTCTCAAATCTTCATAGTCCTCAAGACCGACCGAAATCCGGATCAGCCCGTCGGTGAAGCCGTGTTTGATCCGCTCTTCGGGCGCATAGGTCACATGGGTCATGCTCGCCGGGTGCTGTACCAGGGTTTCGGCGTCCCCCAGACTAACCGCCGAAGTGACAATATCCAGCGCGTCCATGAAAGCCCGCCCGGCTTCAAGCCCGCCCTTGAGTTCCAGCGCGATCATGCCGCCGAACTGGTCCATCTGCCGCGCCGCCAGCTCGTGATCGGGCGAGGATGCTAGGCCGGGATAAAAAACCTCGTCAACCGCGCCGTGCCCTTCAAGATCAACCGCCAGTTTTTGCGCGCTTTGCGAGTGCCGGTCCATACGCAGTTGCAGGGTTTTGAGCCCCCGTAAGATCAAGAACGCATCAAAGCTTGAAACCATCGCGCCGGTCAGCTCCTTGATACCCTCAAACCTGATCCGGTCAACCATCTCTTGTGAACCGACAACCGCCCCGGCGAGCAAATCGCCGTGCCCGCCAAGATATTTGGTCGCCGAATGAATAACCAGATCCGCCCCGAACTCCAGCGGCCGTTGCAGATAAGGCGTGCAATAGGTATTGTCGACAATAAACACGGCGTCCGATTTGCGGCAGATATCGCCGATCGCCGCCAGATCGATAATCCGCATATTGGGATTGGCCGGCGTTTCGCAAAACACAATTTTTGTCCGCGGTGAAATCGCCGCCTCGAGTTCTGAAGGCTTCGACATATCGATAAAACGGTGCTTGATGCCGAATTTTTGCGCATGATGCTGCAACAGCGAGAAAGTGCAGCCATAAAGCGTTTTATCGGCCAGAATCTCATCTCCCGCCCCGAGCAGGGTCCAGAATGTAGCCGTTATCGCCCCCATGCCCGAACTGGTCACAAGCGCCGCCTCGCCCCCTTCAAGCACCGCAAGCCGGTTTTCAAGCACCGAAACCCCCGGATTCCCCACCCGGTGATAAACATAGCCCTGCGCCTCTCCGGCAAAACGCGCCGAGCCTTCATCCGAGCTGCCAAAGGCGAAGGTCGAGGAGAAAAACACCGGCGGGTTCAGACTGCCGTGATAATCCAGCGGGTCATATCCGTGGTGGATGGCGCGGGTTGCAAAGCCCAGCGGTTGATTACGCGTGTTGGATGCGCTCATGTTAATTTGTCTCCTTTGACTCCCGGTGGCCCTGATGCGGGTAAAAATGAATGCCCGTTTCCTGTGCGATACAAACCAAAGCCGATGAACAGCCTTGAACGCGCACAAGGGCTGGTTTACACCCCGAGGGAAAGTTTTCATAAAGAAATTTGCGGATGTGATCGTGACCGAAACACAAAAGGCCAAAGACGGCCTCACTTACAAGCAGGCCGGGGTTGATATTGCGGCGGGCAATGCGCTGGTCAAAGCCATCGGCCCCATGGCGCGGGCAACGGCGCGGCCGGGCTCGGAAGCCGGGCTGGGCGGGTTTGGCGGGTTGTTTGATTTAAAAGCCGCCGGTTACAGCGACCCGCTTCTGGTCGCCGCCAATGACGGGGTCGGCACCAAGCTCAAGCTTGCCTTTACCTGTCAAAAGCATAACAGCGTCGGCATCGATCTTGTCGCCATGTGCGTCAATGATCTTGTGGTGCAAGGGGCCGAGCCTCTTTTTTTTCTCGATTATTTCGCCACCGGCAAACTTGAGGCCGGGGAAGCTGCATCGGTAATTTCCGGTATTGCCGAGGGCTGCAAACAGGCGGGCGCGGCGCTTATTGGCGGCGAGACGGCGGAAATGCCCGGCATGTATGATGCAGGCGAGTATGATCTGGCGGGATTCGCCGTTGGCGCAGTGAACCGCGATGCCCTCTTGCCACGCAGTGATATTGCCACGGGTGATGTGATTTTGGGGATGAGCTCATCGGGCATTCATTCCAACGGCTTTTCTCTGGTGCGAAAACTGGTTGAAACTTCAGGCACTGGCTATAATGACCCGGCCCCCTTTGCACCCGGTTCCACCCTTGGCGAGGCGCTGCTGACCCCGACGCGCATTTATGTCAAACCCCTGCTGGAAGCCTTGCGCAATACAACCGGCATCAAGGCGCTGGCCCATATCACCGGCGGCGGGATTACCGAGAATATTCCGCGCATCCTCCCCGGTGGCCTGGATGCGCAAATCAATCTGTCGGCGCTCACCCCCGCACCGGTCTTTGGCTGGCTCAGCGAAGCGGGCAGGATCAAGGAAAAAGAAATGCTCCTCAC
>JAJRYE010000012.1 GCA_024275895.1 Alphaproteobacteria bacterium
ATGCCATCGCACTATCCATGATCGAGGCACCAGACCGGTGATCCCGCCACGAAAAGGTGCCTGTATCCACCCACCACCCAATGTAAAAGCCCCACCGCCCACGCGCAGCCGGATCGTAAAGCGCATCCACCAGATCGGGCGCAAGCAATGGAAGCGCTCGGGGAAAGGCCGGGGGTTATGATTTTGGCAGGTTTCCGGGGATGATATTCACGGGCAGCAGGCAGCGGTAATCCTCTTCACTCTGGCACAGGGGAAGCTGTTCGAACAGATCAAGAACAGGCGCTGTTAGATCAATAATGTCGTGTAGTTAGAGGGTCGCGAACCCTGATTAGGCTATATATGGTCTGTCAGGTGCAGGGCAGCCGGGTTAGGAATCTTGTGCCCTATCCAACTGAGCTACGGGACCACGAATTTGGTTTAGCAGAGCGGCACAAATCGGGCCACTGAAAAGTAATCAGACAGCAGCTTCGTGACTTGTCCGGTATCTGTCCAACTGGCGGATGACACAACGCCTTGAACCGGTCAGGCTTCTCCCCCAGTGATCCCTTACGCCCGATTGTACTTACACCGAGACTCCTCTGGGGTGGGCGCTGGCGTGGATATCAAGCAATCTTCGTGCATCAACCTCGGTATAGATCTGGGTCGAGGACAAGCTGGCATGTCCGAGCAATTCCTGAATGCTGCGCAAATCGCCGCCGCCCGCCAGAAGATGGGTGGCGAAGGAATGGCGCAGGGCGTGCGGTGTCGCCGTGGCGGGCAACCCCAGAGCGCCGCGCAGATTTTGCATCAGCGCCTGAATAACGCGGGCCCCGAGCCTTTTGCCCCGAACCCCGACAAACAGGGGGCCAACGGGCTCCAGGTGATACGGACATAATTCGATATAACCGCAAATGGCGCTGCGCACCGGGGCAAGAACAGGGACCAGCCGCGTCTTGCCGCCCTTGCCCAGAACGCGCAGCGCATCATCGCCTTCCTTCTGCGGAGCCTGACGCCTTTCAAGGCCAAGCGCCTCTGATATCCGCAGCCCCGCCCCGTAAAGCAGCATCAAAACAGCCAGATCCCTTGCCTCGACCCAGCGTGGCGATTTGCCGGCCCCATGAACATTTTTGAGCAACCGGTCCGCCCCGGCAACGCTTAAGGGCCGGGGAATCAGATGGCCCAGTTTGGGCATGCGCACCGCGGCCAGGGATATATTCTCAAGCCGGCCGGTTTTGTTGCAAAAGCGAAAGAGTGAGCGGATACCCGAAAGCCCCCGCGCCAAGGAACGGTGCGAGATCCCCTGCGCCCGGCGCGCCGCTAAAAAAGCGCGAAAATCCGCCGCTTGCAGAGCTTCCAGATCGCCCAGTGAAACCGCTCCAGCCAGATGATCCTGCAAAAAATCAATAAACTGCTCAATATCGCGTATATAAGCCTCCCGGGTGCGCGCCGAAGAGCGCTGCTCGGTGGTTAAAAACCGCAACCAGTCGGCAATTGCCGCGCGCAAATCCGAATCGGCGCTGGGCAGGCAATATGCAGGTTGCGACATGGTAGAACTCCTGGCAAAACTTAAAACAAGCTGGTTTCATGCTAGATTATCCGCCTAAATGTTACCAAATCACTTTTCTGGACAGATAATGAACCGGCAATACGCTCATGTTTTAATCCCTCTGGCGCTCGAGCACCCCTATACCTATCTTGTGCCGGAAGATTTGCATCTGGCGGAAGGGGATTTTGTGCAAATTCCCCTTGGGGCGCGCAACGTCACCGGCGTTATCTGGAGCCTCACAGACAAGACCGCCGACGAGCCGCAAAAACTGCGCCGGATCATCACCCGCCTCAATGCGCTGCCCCTACCCGCCGCCATGCGCAAATTCATCGACTGGGTGGCCGCCTATACACTTGCCCCGAAAGGTTTGGTTCTGAAAATGGCCATGAGCGTCCCCGCCGCCCTTGGACCCGAAAAAACCCAGATTCATTACCGCCTCACCAGCACAAAGCCTGAACGCTCAACTCCGGCGCGGCGGCGCATTTTGGCTTTGATGTCGGACGGGCTCGCCCGGCGTGCCAGTGAAATCTCCCATCTGGCCGGCACCTCCGCCAGCGTGGTGAAAGGTCTTGCCGGACAGGGCGTTCTGGAAAAAATCGCCATGCCCGCTCATCCCCCATCCAAAGCCCCGGACCCCGCCGCACCGGGACATGAGCTCTCCGCCGATCAGGCGGCGGCGGCGCGGCGCATCCGTGAAGAACTGCTTGAACCGGGTACCCACAGAACCGCATTGCTCGACGGGGTCACCGGTTCGGGTAAGACGGAAGTTTATTTTGAAAGCCTGGCCCAGGTCTTGAAAAGCGGTAAACAGGTTCTGGTCCTGCTGCCTGAAATTGCCCTCACCGCGCAATTCCTGAAGCGTTTTGAAGCCCGTTTTGGCGCCGCGCCCGCCCTGTGGCACTCCGCCATCAGCCCCGGCCGGCGCGAGCGCACATGGCGCGGGATTATCAAGGGCGGGATAAAAATTATCGCCGGCGCGCGCTCGGCCCTCTTCCTGCCCTTTTCCGATCTCGGGCTGATCATTGTCGATGAAGAGCATGAAAGCGCTTTTAAACAAGAAGACGGCGTGAGCTATCATGGCCGCGACATGGCGGTTCTTCGTGCTTATCTGAGCGATATCCCCATTATCCTGAGCACCGCGACCCCATCGGTGGAAACGCTCAACAATGCCCGCAACGGCAAATACCGCCATATCCTCCTGCCCGCCCGCCATGGCGGCGCCAAACTTCCCGTTATCCGCACCGTGGATATGCGTGACAATCCGCCGCAGAAACAAAAATGGCTCTCCCCGGCGCTCATTGAGGCCGCAAGCCAGACTTTGCAGCGCGGCGAGCAGGTGATGCTGTTTCTCAACCGGCGCGGCTATGCGCCGCTCACCTTGTGCCGCAGTTGCGGCCACCGCATGGCCTGCCCCAACTGCCAGGCCTGGCTGGTGGAACACCGTTACAAGGAACGTTTGCTATGCCACCATTGCGGCTTTTCCGCAAAGACACCGCAAGCCTGCCCGGCCTGCGCGGCGCCGGGCTCGCTCACCGCCTGCGGCCCGGGTATCGAAAGGGTGGCGGAAGAGGCCGCCGCAATTTTCCCGCAATACAGCCTTGCCCTGCTCTCCAGCGATCTTGATGGCGGGATAAAGAAAATGCACCGGCTTTTTGCTGAAATCGAAGCGGGTAAAATCGATATCATTATCGGCACCCAGTTGGTCGCCAAAGGGCATCACTTTCCCAATCTCACCCTAGTGGGAGTCGTTGATGGCGATCTGGGTCTGGCCCATGGTGATATGCGCGCCGGGGAGCGCACCTACCAGCTTTTGCATCAGGTCGCCGGCCGCGCCGGGCGGGCCCAGGCGCCCGGACAGGCCCTGATCCAGACCTATGAACCTGAAAACCCGGTCATGGCCGCGCTCACATCGGGAAACCGCGAGCTTTTTTACGACCGGGAGATCGAGTTGCGCCGTCTCGCCGCCCTGCCACCATTCGGGCATTTGGCCGGCATTGTCATTTCAGGCAAAAAGGAAAGCCTTGTCACCTCGTTTGCACGCAATCTGGCGCGCGGCGCACCGATGCAGGACGGGATCAGGGTTTTGGGGCCGGCCCCCGCACCGCTCGGCTTTTTGCGCGGGCGTTACCGCTATCGTTTTTTGCTCAAATCAAAAACCGGTGTTCCGCTTCAGGGCTTTATCCGCAAATGGCTTGAAAGCAACCGGCCCCGGCATGGAATCCGTATTCATATCGACATTGATCCACAGAGTTTTTTGTAAATTATATGCGCTGTTACCGTGTTGACGAAACCGCCTGCAAGTTTTTTTGGCATTGCCACAGGGTCCGTATTGTCAGTCATAAGTAGCTATGGTAGTGGATGCGCGAGTGAACTATAAACGTCGTGGAAATTAACTGGCAACTTGGTCTTTATCGCTGTTTCAAATTTTTGAAAACAACGATAGATTGGGGCATCCAGGTCTGAAAAAGACCGGTAAAGAGAGAAAAACACAAGTGTCTGGCAAAACCTCCACACTCGCATCCGTTTCCGGACGATACGCAAAGGCATTGTTCGATCTGGCGCGTGAAGACAGCCGGTTGGACGAAGTTGATGCCGAGCTTGGCGACTTTCTTGCGGCGCTGGACGAAAGCGCCGATCTTGAGCGCCTGATATCAAGCCCTGTTTTTTCCCGCAGCGAGCAGGAAAATGTTCTGGCCCGGGTGCTGGAAAAAATGCAGATCAGCGGTTTGACGCCCCGTTTTTTTGCCCTGCTGATAAAAAACGGCCGCCTCAACTACATCCGCGCCATCATCCGCGATTATCGCCGCCTGCTGGCGGAAGAACGCGGTGAGATCACGGCCGAGATTTGCTCGGCAGTCAAACTGAGCCCCGCCCAGATCAAGAAGCTGCAAAGCGCCCTGAAAACCCTCACCGGGCGCAAGACAAGCATCCGCCAGAGCGTCGATGAAACCCTGCTGGGCGGGCTGGTTGTGAAACTGGGCAGCCGTATGTATGACAGTTCCTTGCGAACAAAACTGTTTAATCTTCAACGTGTGATGAAAGAGATCGGATAATGAATGTCCGCGCTGCGGAAATTTCCGCGATTTTAAAACAACAGATCAAAAACTTCGGCTCCGAGGCGGAAGTCTCCGAAACCGGTCAGGTCCTCTCCGTCGGCGATGGCATTGCCCGCGTTTACGGCCTTGACAATGTTCAGGCCGGTGAGATGGTCGAGTTTCCGGGCGGCATCCGCGGCATGGCACTCAATCTGGAATCCGACAATGTCGGCATCGTGATTTTCGGTGAGGACAGCAACATCAAGGAGGGCGATACCGTCAAGCGCACCGGCGATATCGTTCAGGCTCCGGTCGGCAAGGGCCTTTTAGGGCGGGTCGTGGACGCGCTCGGCAATCCGATTGACGGCAAGGGACCGGTCAAGGCGGATGAATACAAGCAGGTCGATGTCAAGGCCCCCGGCATCCTACCGCGCCAATCCGTGCATGAGCCGGTGCAGACCGGCATCAAGGCTATCGATGCACTGATCCCCATCGGCCGCGGCCAGCGCGAATTGATCATCGGCGACCGGCAAACCGGCAAGACCGCGATTGCGCTTGACGCCATCCTGAACCAGAAAACCATCAATGAAACCGATGACGAGAGCAAGAAGCTCTACTGCATCTATGTCGCCATCGGCCAGAAACGCTCAAGTGTCGCCCAGTTCGTCAAGATTCTGGAAGAAAACGGCGCGCTGGAATATTCCATCATTGTGGCGGCAACTGCCTCCGAGCCCGCCCCGCTGCAATTCCTCGCCCCTTACACCGCCTGCACCATGGGCGAGTTTTTCCGCGATAACGGCATGCACGCCCTGATCACCTATGATGATCTTTCCAAACAGGCGGTCTCTTACCGGCAGATGTCCCTGCTGCTGCGCCGCCCGCCGGGACGCGAGGCTTATCCGGGCGATGTTTTCTTCCTTCACTCGCGCCTGCTGGAACGCTCCGCCAAGCTGAATAAAGATCATGGCGCGGGCTCCTTGACCGCCCTGCCGATTGTTGAGACCCAGGCCTCCGATGTGGCGGCCTATATTCCCACCAATGTGATTTCCATCACCGATGGCCAGATTTTCCTTGAAACCGATCTGTTCTATCAGGGCATCCGCCCGGCGGTGAATGTCGGCCTCTCGGTCAGCCGGGTGGGCTCCGCCGCCCAGATCAAGGCGATGAAACAGGTCGCCGGCGCCATTAAAGGCGAGCTGGCCCAATACCGTGAAATGGCCGCCTTTGCCCAGTTTGGCTCCGATCTTGACGCCGCCACCCAGCGCATGCTCAATCGCGGCGAGCGTCTCACCGAGCTGCTCAAACAGCCCCAGTTCTCTCCCCTGCGGGTCGAGGAACAGGTCTGCATCATCTATGCCGGCGTGAACGGCTATCTCGACAAGATCGCCCCTTCCGATGTCGAGCGTTACGAGGAAGACCTGCTGCGCTCGCTGCGCGACAAAAATCAGGACCTTCTCAAAGTGATCGCCAGGGAGCAGGAGCTCAGCGACGATACGGCGGCCAAACTCAAAGACGTGGTGGACACCTTCACCCGGAACTTTGCCTGATCTGGAAAGATAAAACCCGATGCCCTCTCTCAAGGATCTGAGAACCCGCATAGCCAGCGTCAAGGCCACGCAGAAGATCACCAAAGCCATGCAGATGGTCGCGGCGGCGAAGCTGCGCCGGGCGCAAGAGGCCGCCGAACAGGCGCGCCCCTATGCCGAGCGGATGGAGGAGGTCATTGCCCGGCTGGGCAAACTTCTCGAAGGGCGCACGGGCGCGCCGGCCCTCGTCATGGGCACGGGCCGCGATGAAAAACATCTTCTTATCGTCACCACCGCCGACCGGGGACTTTGCGGCGGCTTTAACTCCAGCATTGTCAAACTGGCCCGGGAACATGCCACCGCCCTTATGGCGCAGGGCAAACAGGTCCAGTTTATGTGCCTTGGACAAAAGGGCTATGATTCACTGAAATACCAGTTCCAGGACCAGATTCTTGACACAAGACGCCTCGGCGGCTCCAAGGGTGAGAATTTTACCCTTGCCAGACAAGTCGGTATCCAGCTTCTCGAGATGCTTGACAGCGAATCCTTTGATGTCTGCACCCTGTTTTATTCCGAATTCCGCTCGATAATTTCCCAGATCCCCACCACCCAGCAGCTTATCCCCGTCGTCCTTCCCGAGGCGGATGACGAGAGCATCAGGCCCAGGGCCGGGCAGGCGATATATGAATATGAACCTGATGAGGATGAGATCCTCAATGAGCTGCTCCCGCGCAATATCCGGGTGCAAATCCTGCGCGCCATGCTGGAAAACGGCGCCAGCGAACAAGGCGCCCGCATGAGCGCCATGGATAGCGCCACAAGGAACGCCGGCGAAATGATCGACAAGCTGACCTTGCAATACAACCGGGCGCGTCAGGCCATCATTACCAAGGAACTGATCGAGATCATTTCCGGCGCGGAGGCGGTCTAGCGATGGTACTTGTCAAACACGGCCTGTACCGGCAGGTTTCAGGGCCGGTTGAAAGCCCGGACAAGACTTTTGATTTATTGGGAATTGTGAACTAGGGACGAAAAATAATGGCAAACACCGGCAAGGTAACCCAGGTGATCGGCGCGGTTGTGGATGTTCAGTTTGAAGATGAACTGCCCGCAATCCGCAACGCGCTGGAGATGGATAATCAGGGCAAGAGACTGGTCCTGGAAGTCGCCCAGCATCTGGGCGAAAATACGGTCCGCACCATCGCGATGGACAATACCGAAGGGCTGGTCCGCGGCGATAAGGTCAGCGATATGGGCGGACCCATCACGGTGCCGGTAGGGGTTGAGACCCTTGGCCGCATCATGAATGTGATCGGCGAGCCGGTGGATGAAGCCGGTCCCATCAAGACCAAAGCCCGCCGCGGCATTCACCAGCTGGCGCCCGATTATATCGACCAGTCCACCGAAACCGAAATTCTGGTCACCGGCATCAAGGTGGTTGACCTGCTCGCGCCCTATGCAAAGGGCGGCAAGATCGGCCTGTTCGGCGGCGCCGGCGTCGGCAAGACGGTTTTGATCATGGAACTCATTAACAACATCGCCAAGGCCCATGGCGGCTATTCGGTTTTTGCCGGGGTTGGCGAGCGCACCCGCGAGGGCAATGATCTGTACTGGGAAATGATCGAATCGGGCGTCAACAAGAAAGGCGGCGGCGAGGGTTCAAAAGCCGCCCTTGTCTATGGCCAGATGAACGAGCCGCCCGGCGCCCGCGCCCGTGTCGGGCTCTCGGGGCTCACCGTTGCCGAACATTTCCGCGATGAGGGGCAGGATGTATTGTTCTTCGTTGACAACATTTTCCGCTTTACCCAGGCCGGTTCCGAGGTTTCCGCCCTTTTGGGCCGTATTCCCTCCGCCGTGGGCTATCAGCCGACACTGGCCACCGAAATGGGCGAGCTGCAAGAACGCATCACCACCACCTCAAAAGGCTCCATCACCTCGGTGCAGGCGATATATGTCCCCGCCGATGACCTTACCGACCCGGCGCCGGCCACATCCTTTGCCCATCTCGACGCCACCACCGTGCTCTCGCGCCCGATTGCGGAAAAAGGCATTTATCCGGCGGTGGACCCGCTCGATTCCACGTCCCGCGTGCTTGATCCGCGCATTGTCGGCGAGGAGCATTACGCCATCGCCCGTCAGGTGCAGGAAATCCTGCAACGCTATAAATCCCTGCAGGACATCATCGCCATTTTGGGTATGGACGAGCTTTCCGAGGAAGACAAGATGGTGGTGGCGCGGGCGCGCAAGATCGAGCGTTTCTTGTCGCAGCCCTTCTTCGTGGCGGAAGTTTTCACCGGCGCACCGGGCAAATTCGTCGATCTGGGTGATACCATCAAGGGCTTCAAGGACCTGTGCAGCGGCGAATATGACCATCTGCCCGAGGCCGCCTTCTATATGGTGGGCTCCATGGACGAGGCGATCGAAAAAGCCGCCAGACTGGCCGCCGAAGCCGCCTAGAGCATCATGCGATTAAAAAAATCGCATTTACGCTCTGATTGTTTGTTTTACCGCATCATTTTATCCGAAAACCGCGTATCCTTTTCGGAAAGATGCTCTAAGGATAAAACCCATGCCGGATACATTTCATTTTGAACTCGTCTCACCCGAGAAACTTCTGTTTTCGGCGGATGTTGAAATGGTGGTCGTTCCGGGCTCGGAGGGTAATTTTGCCATTATGCCGCAACATGCGCCAACGCTCTCGACCATGCGTCCGGGCATGCTGGATATCCAGATTTCGGCCTCTGAAAACAAACGCATATTCGTACGCGGCGGTTTTGCCGATGCCTCGCCCGCATCCCTCACCGTTCTGGCCGAGTTTGCCCTGCCCGAGGATGAGCTTGACCGCGATATTCTCAAACAGCAGATTAAAAATGCCAAGGAAGATGTCGCCGACGCCAAGGACGATCAGACACGCAACCGCGCCCAGGAACATCTTGACCATCTGCGGGTCATTGAAGAGGCACTGTAACCAGCCGCCAGAGGCCCTGAAAGAGCGCCATGCTCTGGAATATGAACTCGGATATTGACTGGCCGGCCTTTGACAGCGCCAGAGTGGACCGCAATATCCTGCAAGTCATCAAATCCGCTGCACTGGTCGAGGCCAACGCCTCTGATTATGTCGCTTACCTTTGCGGTATCTGGCCTGATAATCCCGATTTACGCAAAATCTTCCGGCAATGGGGGCACGAAGAAACCCGCCACGGCGAGGCGCTCGCCAGATGGGCCTCTCTCGCCGATCCCGGTTTTGATTTTACCAGCGCCCTTGAACGTTTCCGCAAAATGCAGGCGATCGACACCACCGCGACCACCTCGATCCGCGGCTCGCCAACCGGTGAGCTTGTGGCCCGCTGCGTGGTGGAAACAGGAACCTCGTCGCTATATGCCGCCATCCGCGATGTCACCGTCGAGCCGGTTCTCAAACAACTGACAACCCGCATCGCCGCCGATGAATTGGCCCATTATGCCCTGTTCAGCGCCCTGATAAAAAAACAGGATCAACAACTGCCGCGCCTCTCACGCCTGAAAATTGCCCTCGCGCGCCTGTTCGAGGCCTCCGATGATGAGCTGGCCTCAGCCTATTATTGCGCCACCCGCCCGCCCTCGGGCGAACTTGTCTATGAGCGCAAAATTTGCAGCAATGCCTATCAACTGGGCGTATTGCGCATCTATCAGCGCCGACATATCAACCGTCTGGTGTCGATGATTGCCAGGGCTGGCGGCCTGAAGCCGCACGGGATGACATCGAGGTTTTTTCAGCCCCTGGTCTGGTTTGCCCTAAACGTTCAGAAAAAAAGGCTGATCAGGATTTTGCCGTCTCGTATTTGATCAGATATTTGAACTCCAGCGCCAGTTGTTCGTAAACCTCGCGTTTGAAAGGAACCACAAGTTTGGGAATTTTCTTGAGTTTGACCCATTTCCACTCATCAAATTCAGGCTTGTGCCGGCCGTGGCAATCCAGACTGATTTCCGAATCATCGCCTTCAAAGCGCATGACGAACCATTTCTGGATCTGGCCGCGATATTTACCCTTCAGGGCAATCCCGAGCGCATCATCAGGCAGCTCATAGCTGAGCCAGCGGCTCGACTTGGCCAGAACGGTAACGCTCTTGATGCCGGTTTCCTCATAGAGTTCGCGCAGAGCCGCCTTTTTCGGGCTCTCCCCCTTGTCAATTCCGCCCTGGGGCATTTGCCAGACAAGTTCGGAAGCTTCGGGCATCCATTGCTGCAGGCGGCGGCCAACCCAGACCCGCCCTTTCTTGTTGATCAGCATAATGCCGGCACATTCACGCAAAGGCAGGGTCTTCAGGTCGGTGAGATTTTCAAGATTCATGTCGTCAACAAATCCAAAAGCATATGCATTTTAAAGATTACGGGTCAGGGCACATCGCATTTAACCGGTGCCGGAACACTGCCGAATCAGATCAGGCGCAACGCGTTTTAGCAGGGCTTTCAGGCGATATATTCAATTTGAGGCCAAAATGCAAACGGCGATGTCAATGATGTTGTTTTCTGAACGCCGCACTGACCGGAACCAGCACAATGCCCCTGTCCGCCAGGGTTTTCGCCCAAGCGGCAACAAACTTGATCGTCAACGGCATACCGCTGCCAACCCCGATGGCAAGCCCTTGTTCCGCCGCCAGACGTTCCAGTTTTTCCAGCCCGGCCTTGATGCTTTTCGGCGTTTGGCCATAGTCAAGCCGCGTGGCGGCGACTTTCACCTTCAGGCCGCTGGCCGGGCTCAGTTTCAGGGTCTGGCTGCGCGGCGAGGCGCCGTCATCAAGAAAAACCAGCCCGCGCGCGCCGAGCCATTTCATGATTGGCTGCAATGATTTTTCCGTCGATGTAAACCGCGCCCCCATATAATTGGTAACTCCGAAATAGCCTGAAAACCGCGACATCAGCCATTTCAGGCGTTTGACGTTTTCGGAAGGCTCGATCGTGCTCAACAATGTGCGTGGGCCCGGATCATTATCGGGATAGTCAAACGGCTCCATGGGAATTTGCAGCATAACCTCATGCCCGTTCCGGCGCGCGCTATCAACCAGATTCTGCAATCCCTGGCCATAAGGCGCAAAGGCGAGGGTAATCTCTTCGGGCAGCTTGTTGATCGCCTCACGGGTGCCGCTCTGGCTGATTCCCAGCCCGCCGATAACAATGGCGATCCGCGCCGGTTGCGGCGCTCCGATGGCCGTTTTACGCCCCGCCGGCCTGGCATAGACATCAAAGGGTTTGCGGCCGTCTTTGGCAATGCGGGGAATGGCCCCGAATGGTGTTTTTTCCTGCAACGCCTTGAGCGGCGCCCGGACAAGAGGCCGGCGCACCCGCTGCGCCGGGCCGCCCGCCGATTTGGACGGATCAATGATCCTGACCTTTTTCATGCCCGGCGGCGGCTCTGGCGCGCGTGGAATAACCGTTTTAACCGGTCCGTACAATTCAGGACCGGGCTGGACCGGCGGGTCGTCAACCGGCGGATCTTGAACCGGCAGGTTCTCTGAATCGATGGATTTGCGGATCCCAAGCCCATCGCCCCCGCCCGGGCGCTCACCGCCGGGCGTATTCAGGCCCGGCAAGTCAAGAACCAGAACCGGCTCACCCTTTTGCGCTGATCCGTGCTGCCACAGATAAACGCCGAGCCCGGCAAGCCCGCCCAGAACAAGCAGGGCCGTCAAAAGCCAGACCCCGGCCCTTTTCCTTTTCACGCCCGCATCGGCAGGACCGGCATCAGCGACCAGGCCTGCATCACTGCTCATATAATATCAGCTCCTTTTTGCCCACTGGCCGCCGGCCTTTCCTGTCTGTGTCAAATCAGTTGGGAACGACCTTGGCGTTTTCGCCCACAGAGCCGCTATTGACCTTGACGCCCCGCAGCAGATCAAGCGCATATTTCAGCTGGGTATCCTTGGTCTTGTCCTTGGGAACATAAGAAGGCGAACCACTGCGTTCCTTGCCTTTTTCCGTTTTCAGATGACCGCGCAGGGACGCTTCGCCGATATTCTTGCGTTTTTTCTTCCGCTTCGCCGCTTCAGGCGAATCCTGGATGATCTCGACATCGGGCTTGATCCCCTTGGCCTGGATTGAGCGGCCCGAAGGCGTATAGTAACGCGCCGTTGTCAGACGCATGGCGCCGTTTGCACCCAGGGGAATGATGGTTTGCACCGAACCCTTGCCGAAGGATTGCGAGCCGACAACGGTGGCCCGGTTATGATCCTGCAACGCCCCGGCGACAATCTCCGAGGCCGAGGCCGAACCGCCATTGACCAGTACGATCACCGGTTTGCCATTGGTGATATCCCCCTTGCGGGCGTTATATCTGTGGGTTTCATCGCGTGAGCGCCCACGGGTGGAGACAATCTCGCCCCGGTTGAGGAAATCGTCCGAAACCGCGATCGCCTGATCCAGAAGCCCGCCGGGATTGTTTCTCAGATCAACAATATAACCCTTCAAATCCGGTCCGATTTCCTTGCTCAACTTTTTAACCGCCTTGACAAGCCCCTGATGGGTCTGTTCGTTGAATGTGGTGATCCGGATATAGCCAACATCCTTTTCACGCCGCGAGCGCACCGAACGGATTCGGATGATATCGCGCACAATACGGATTTCCAGCGGTTCATCCATGCCCTTGCGGACAATGGTCAGAAGAATCGGGCTCTTCACCCGGCCACGCATTTTATCCACTGCCTGGGAAAGGGTAAGCCCCATGATGGATTCATCATCCAGATGGGTAATCAGATCGCCCGCCTGAATCCCCGCCCGCGCCGCCGGCGTTCCGTCGATCGGGGCTACAACCTTGACCACACCCTTTTCCATGGTGACCTCAATGCCAAGGCCGCCAAATTCGCCGCGGGTATGAACCTTCATGTCATTAAAGCTTTTTTCGTTCATATAGCTCGAATGCGGATCAAGCGAGGTGAGCATACCGGTAATGGCAGATTCAATCAGCTTCTTGTCGTCGGGCTTTTCGACATAATCGCTCCGCACCCGGTCAAAAACATCGCCGAACAGATTGAGCAGTTGATAGGTCTTCGAGTTTGTGGCGCCTATGGCAACCTGGGGATAAACAGCCGGTTTAATAAGTGTCGCGGCAAGAAGCCCGAGAAGAAAGAAACCGGCGCCGGTCAGTAGAGATTTACGCATCAGCCTTTTGCCTTTTGTGTTTTTCCGGTCCACCAGGGCCCGGGATCAATAGAGTTACCATTTTTCCGAAACTCAACATAGAGCAGGGGATCATCGGACCCCTCCGCCGTTCCTATCGCCGCACTGCGCGCGGCATGATCGCCCATCGTCCCGACAGGCTCACCCGCCAGAACAAACTGGCCGACATCAACACTGATTCGCGCCATACCTGCCAATAGCACATGATAGCCGCTGCCGCCATCAACGATCAAGAGTTGACCATAACCGCGAAATTCACCCGCATACACAACCCAGCCGTCATTGGGCGAGATAACCTGCGCCTGTTTGCGGGTTTTGATCGTAATCCCCTGCGCCGCGTCGCCGCCGCTTTCCACATCGCCAAACATACGTACGCGCAGCCCCCGGACCGGATAGGCCAGATGGCCCTTGGTCTTCTCAAACGGCAGGGCCGGTTTCAAACGGCTCGGAGACAGCATGGCCAGTCTGGAGCGCCTTTTCTTTTCCTCCTTGCTCAAGGCAAATCTGGCTTCAGCCGCCTCTTTTTCAGCCCGCTCCTTCTCCGCCCGTTGCTTTTGCGCGGTGATCAACGCCTGTTGTTTCAGTTTGGCGATAAGATCTTTCAGGCTGCGCGCCTCTTTCGCCAGTTTTTCGGTATATTTATTCTGCGCAATTGCCTCTTTGCGGGTTTTACGGACCAGTTCCTTCTTCAACTCCAGCAGATTGCCGATCCGCAAGCGCTCCTTTTCCAGATCCCGGGCAGTTTGCTCCAGCCTTTGTTTTTCCGCCGTGATATCCTCGCGCAGTCGCACCATACGGATAAGTTCACGCGAAAGCGCATTCGCCTCGGCCCTGATTTCAGGCACCGCTTTCGACAAAAGCATGGCGCTGCGGATAGCGCCAAGAACATTTCCCGGCTTGACGATAATCGCCGGCGGCGGATGCTGCTCAAGTTTTTGCAAAGCGGCCAGCATATTGGCCAGGGTCCCGCGCCGCCTCGCAAGCCTGACCACCAGAATCTGATTTTCCGTCTCAAGCTGTACAAGGCGTTTTTCCGCCGCGCTCATCCGCGCCTCATGGTCCTGAATACGGGCTGCAACTTCAACCAGCGCCTGAACAAGTGACTTCTTTTCGCTGCGAAGAGCTTCAATAGCCATCTCAAGCTCTTTACGCCGCGCCGCCGCCGCCCCCAGCTTGTCCTCGATTTTGCGCAGTTCCACCGGCGCCTGCGATCGCTTGAGCAAGAGCGCATCCTTGTCCGTCTTGTCCATCGCCGCAAGCGCCAGATGGCTCAGGGCCGCCCACAAACCGGCGCTCAGCAACAAACCCGGGACCATGAACCGTGAAATCTGCATGAGGATAATTTACGCCTGTCCGCTTGAATATGGCAGTAAAATAACCCCCTGAACCTTAATCACCAATAAATTCCCCAAAGCCGGCCTCAAGAGCGGTGATAAGGATGGCCGCTTAAAATCGCCATGGCGCGATATAGCTGCTCGGCGAGCAAAATACGTGCAATCTGGTGCGGCCAGGTCATGGGGCCGAGCGCAAGAAGGCTTTGCGCTTTGACAAGAATTTGCCGGTCCAGCCCATCAGCGCCGCCAAGAACAAAAGCAAGGTTCTGAATTCCCTGATCGGCCCAGCGGCCGATCCTGGTGGCAAATTTCCAGCTCGGCAAGGAATCTCCACCCTCATCAAGGGCCACCATAACGGCCCCTTTGGGAAGGGCTGCAATCAGGTTTTGCGCCTCTTTTCGTTTGCGCCCGGCCGCATCCTTCCCCGCGCTTTCGGCAAATTCCCGCATGACCACATCTGTGAGCCCCCTGGCGTGGCCCATATTTACAAGCCGTCCGATATAACGTGAAAGCAGCTCCTGCTCGGGCCCGGCCTTCATGCGGCCGATGGCAATGATATGGATTTTCACGTCAAACGGTCTCAGATCGCGCGTTGTTCTTGCGGACTGTCCATCGACCAGAGTTTTTCAAGATTGTAAAACGAACGCACTTCCGGCCGGAAGATATGGATGATCACATCGCCGCAATCCACCAGAACCCAGTCACAATAGGGCAGGCCCTCGATACGCGGCCGCCCGAAGCCGCCCTTGCGGACGCCCTTGCGCAACTTGTCGGCAATGGCGCCAACATGGGTGCGTGAATTTCCCGATGCAACAATCATCTGATCGGCGATCGTGCTTTTTCCCAGCAGGTTAATGGTGATGACATCTTCAGCCTTGGAGTTTTCGAGCGTGTCTGTGATGAGATCTTTAAGTCTGGCGACCTCAATGCGAGAAGAGGTGCGCGCACGCGGCCCGTCAGGGGCGGGGTGCGAAATCGTATCGGTATTCAGGGTCAAATTCCTTATATTGCTCTGACGCAAGTTGGACCATTGGAGCCGGACAGGCCCCGACCTTGTATAAAACTATACAATTTCTGCCGGGATTTCAATCCTGATCCGCCTTGTCCGTCAAGTCGTAGTTTCTGGCGATGTAGTTTTCCAGTATGTCTTCAAATTGTCCTGATAATTCATCCCCGCGCAAAGTCAGCGCTTTTTGCCCGTCAATAAACACCGGCGCGCTGGGCGCCTCCCCGGTGCCGGGCAGGGAAATGCCGATATTGGCGTGTTTGCTCTCGCCCGGTCCGTTGACGATACAGCCCATCACCGCGACATTGAGATCCTCAAAACCTGCGTATCGTGTCTGCCATTCCGGCAGACGCTTGCGGATATAGGCCTGAATATTCGCCGCCAGTTCCTGAAACGCCTCGCTTGTGGTGCGCCCGCAGCCCGGACAGGCGGAAACCTGCGGCGCAAAGGCGCGCAGCCCCATGCTCTGCAGCAGCTCCCGGGCAACATGAACCTCGCGCGCCCGCGCGCCGCCCGGCTCGGGCGTGAGTGAGACCCGGATGGTGTCGCCAATGCCCTCCTGCAGCAAGATGCCCATCCCGGCGCTGGAAGCCACAATGCCCCTGTCGCCCATTCCCGCCTCCGTCAGACCCAGATGCAGCGCATAAACCGAGCGCTGCGAGGCGAGACGGTAAACGCTGATCAGATCCTGAAGCCTTGAAACCTTGGCGGAAATAACGATTTTGCTTGCCGGCATGCCCAGCTCTTCAGCCCTTGCGGCACTGAGCAGTGCCGATTGCACAATCGCGTCATGCATGACATGGCGCGCATCATGCGGTTTGTGCCTGAGCGCGTTTTCTTCCATCAGCCGGGTCAGCAGGCTTTGATCCAGAGAGCCCCAGTTGACGCCGATGCGCACCGGTTTGTCATTTTCGAGCGCGGTTTCAATCATGGCGGCGAAGCGGGCATCTTTTTTATCGCCAAATCCCACATTGCCCGGATTGATGCGATATTTCGCCAGCGCCTGCGCGCAGGCCGGGTGGGATTTGAGCAGCGAATGGCCGATATAGTGAAAATCACCGACGAGCGGCACATCAACACCGGCATCGAGCATGGCCTCGCGAATATACGGTACGGCTTTGGCGGCTTCATCCCGATCAACGGTTATGCGCACCAGCTCCGCGCCCGCAGCGGCAAGCTCCAGAGCCTGCCTGAGCGTCGCCTTGACATCGGCTGTATCCGTATTGGTCATGGTTTGCACGACTATGGGCGCACCACCGCCAATGGTGATATTTCCGACCCGAACCGGAATGGTTTTGTGCCGCGGTGAGGCGGAATTAGTATTTGTCATGTGTTTTTATAGCCCTGAAGAATACCCATCGCACCAAAGCCGGTCAGGAACATCAGTGTAAGAGTGGCCACAATGGCGGGACCGGCGGGCAAGTCAAGCACAAAGGCACCGCCAAATCCACCCAGAAAACCGGCCAGCCCGGCAACAATCGCAAGAGCCGCCATTTGCTCGGGCGAACGGGCGAATAACCGCGCCGTGGCGGCCGGAATGATCAGCATGGCGGTAATCAGCAAAATTCCGACAACTTTCATCGCGGTGGCAATGGTCAGCGCGGTCAGAATCATCAGGACAATTTTCAGATCCCTGACCGGCACCCCCTCAGCCATGGCCAGCTCCTCATGGATTGTCGCCATCAAAAACCGTTTCCACAAAAACCCCGTCACGGCCAGCACCAGAGCCGATATGGCATATATCCAGTAAAGATCGGTCCGGGAAATGGCCAGAATATCGCCGAACAGATAGCCCATGAGATCAACCCGGACCCCGGTGAGCAGCGCCGCGGCAATAAGGCCAAAGGCAAGCATCGCATGGGCCAGAATGCCCAGCAGGGTGTCTGTTGCAATGAGGCGTTGATTGCCAAGAACAATCAGCGCCAAAGTCACCAGAGCGGTAATGATAATGACCCCGAGAGTGACATCCATATCCAGCAATAAGCCCAGCGCCACGCCCAAAAGCGCCGCATGCGCCACCGTATCGCCAAAAAACGCCATTTGCCGCCAGACGATAAAACAGCCAAGCGGCCCGGCGCTCAGAACAATACCCAAACCGGCCAGCAGGGCATAAAGGATAAAATTATCCATCCCCGTCCTCCTCCGATACGCGAATGATATGTCCCGCATCATCATGAATATGATCATGGTGATGGGTGTAAACGGCAAAATTGCGTGCTTCGGGACCAAACAGGCGCACATATTCGGGGTGTTTGGCCACCTCGACCGGCACCCCGGCGCAACAGACATGCCGGTTGAGACAGATCACCTTGTCGGAGCCGCCCATCACCAGATGCAGATCATGAGAGACCATTAAGATTCCGCATCCCAAACGGTTTTTAATCTCCTGGATCAACCGGTAAAGCCGCGCTTCACCGGCAAAATCCACCCCCTGCACCGGCTCGTCCAGCACCATCAGGTCAGGCTTGCGCAGGATCGCCCTCGCCAGCATGGCGCGCTGAAACTCACCGCCCGAAAGCGCGCCGGCATCGGTATCTATCAGATGCGAAATCCCGGTCTCGGCCAGAGCCTCCACAACAGCTTCGCGCCGGGCGGTCCCGTTGAGAGCAACCAGCCGCGCCACGCTGAGAGGAATGCGCCCGCTCAAGGGAAAATTCTGCGGCAGATATCCAACCCGCAACCCCTTGCGCCGCTCGATTGTGCCACAATCAGCCTGCAAAATGCCCAGAAGAATTTTGACCAGGGTGGATTTGCCCGACCCGTTGGGGCCGATCAGGGTCACAATTTCTCCCCGGGAAACGCAAATATCCACATTCGACAGCACGGACCTTGCGCCAAACGAGATGCCTAAACCGGACGCCTTGATCAGCACGGAGGTTGTTATCGGTTCAGTATCCATGATGGTTTAGCCCCGTTTCTCAAACAGCAAAGCCCGGCACGATGGCCGGGCTTTGAGGCGTCTTGTAATCAATCCCTAGTTGCGATTGCCAAACAGCGACAGCAGCATCACGAACAGGTTGATGAAATCAAGGTAAAGCGCCAGAGCGCCCATGATCGCCTTGCGGCCGACAATCTCGGATGAATCGGCGGCGTAATACATCTGCTTGATGCGCTGGGTGTCATAGGCGGTAAGACCGGCAAAGACTAGCACGCCGATCACCGAGATGGCAAATTGCAGCGCCGATGAGCCCAGAAAGATGTTCACGACCGAGGCGATAATGATGCCGATCAGCCCCATGAAGAGGAAAGATCCCCAGCCGGAGATATCTTTCTTGGTCGTATAGCCCCAGAGGCTCAGGGCCCCGAAGGACGCCGCGGTGATGAAAAACACCCGCGCGATCGAGCCATGGGTATAGACCAGGAAGATCGAGGAAAGGGAAGCTCCCATCAGGGCGGCAAACACCCAAAAGGCGGTCTGGGCCCCCGAGGCGCTCATCTTGTTAATGCGCGCCGAGAGCAGGAACACCATACCCAGCGGCGCCAGCATGATCACCCATTTCAGGGGAGAGACAAAAATCAGCCGACCGAATTCGGTGATCATCGCCCCGTTGGGAAGCTGCGCCGCGGCGGCGGCCTGATCCTGGGTTACGGCCATGGAGAAAAACGCATAGGCAACCACGCCCGTGATCGCCAGACCAACAGCCATATAGTTATAGACTTTGAGCATATAGGCGCGAAGACCCTCGTCAATGCCCTCCATGCCGGTGCGCGCGATATAGTCCGTCTGCGCGAATTTGTTGTTGTCAAATCCAGTCATGAATGTCTATTCCTCATGTAAAATTAGTCCCTACGTGCCTGCCGATACAGACGCTCAACGCTAATATGGGAAATCCTGCCAAAAAATGCAAGAATGCTCTTGGCCGGGCCGACATTACATTTTAGTAATGTTAAAGAGGAAACATGCTTGAAATTGTAAACCTGCACCGTCCGGGCTTGAGCCCGGTTTCACTGCGCATTGATGACGGGGAATGCCTTGCCCTGATGGGGCCGTCAGGATCGGGCAAATCCCTCATCCTGCGCGCCGTCGCTGATCTCGATCCCAATGAGGGCAGGGTAAGAGCCAATGGCGATGAAAGAAGCCAAACCCCCGCGCCGCTGTGGCGCCAAAAGGTCGGCTTTCTGCCCGCCCAGCCGGGCTGGTGGGGCGAGAGCGTCGGTGATCATATAGAAAAATCGGATAGTGTTCTGGATTTGCTGCACAAACTGCACCTTCCCGATGAGAGCCTGAACTGGCCGGTCAGCCGTCTGTCAACCGGCGAAACACAGCGCCTTGCCCTGATCCGTCTGCTGGCCCATGCGCCAAAAGTGCTGCTGCTGGACGAACCCACTTCCGCCCTTGACGAAGAAGCAAGAAAGAGTGTTGAGGCCCTGTTGAAAGCACAGCTTTCCAACGGTGTCAGCATTTTGCTGACAACCCATGACAAGAAGCAGGCAAACCGCTTATGCCAGCGCATTTTTCATATTAACAAAGGGGTTGTAACGGAGGCGTTCTCATGAGCTACATTATGCTGTCCTATACCGATCTGCTTCTTGCCTCACTGCTGCTCATGATCAACGGTGTTCTCTCGGTGATCTTCTCGCTCGGCCTGCTCAAACGTCTTGTCATCGCTGTCACCCGCATGGTGGTGCAGTTGCTGCTGGTCGGTTCTATATTAAGCTGGCTGTTTGCCGCACCATCTCCATTCTGGACCTTGCTGGCGGCTTTTGTGATGGTGGCCTTTGCCGGCTATGAAATTGTTTCGCGTCAGGACAGACCCCTGAAAGGCTTCTGGTCCGCCGGGCTGGGCGCGGGCTCCATGACGGTGGCCTCAATGGTTATTGTCCTGCTGGCGCTCACAACCCAGATTCGCCCCGATCCCTGGTACCATCCGCAATATATGATCCCGATTCTGGGCATGATCCTCGGCAATACCATGACCGGGGTCAGCCTTGGCCTCAATACGCTGACAAACGCCGTGCGCCGCGAAGCCGGTGCCATCGAGGCCGGGCTTATCCTCGGAATGAGCCGCCACAAGGCCATGCAGGGGGTTATCCGGCAATCGCTGCGCAATGGCCTGATGCCGCTGATCAACGCCATGTCGGTCATGGGCCTGGTTTCGCTTCCGGGCATGATGACGGGCCAGATTCTGGCCGGCGCTGCGCCGCAAGAGGCAGTGAAATACCAGATTCTCATCATGTTCCTGATCAGCGGCGCCACCGGCTTTGGCGTCATTATTTCGGTTCTGGGCGCGTCCTTACGCCTGAGCGATAACCGGCACCGGCTGCGGCTTGATCGTCTGGCAAGTGGAAACGGGAAATAAATGCGACTTTTTACCGGTTTGAAAATTCCCGGAATCATTGCGGAGGAGCTGGACAGGCTGCGCGGCGGGCTCCACGGCGGACGCTGGATCCAGCCTGAGGCCTACCACATCACATTAAGCTTTATTGGCGAGGTTGAAGGCAAGGCGATAGATGAAATCATCCGGGCGCTGGGCAATGTCCGGGCGGCCATTTTTACCCTGCAACTGCAAGGTATGGGCTGTTTTGGCACTTCAAGGCCAAGGGCGCTCTATGCCGGGCTAAAACCCTGTGAGAGCCTGATGCAGCTTCAAAATGCCCAGGCCAATGCGATCAAAAGCACCGGGGTAGAGCTGGAAAGGCGCAAATACCGGCCCCATGTCACTCTGGCGCGTTTCAGGCCCAAAGCGCGCTCGGATGTGGGTAAATTTATTGAGCGCAACAATCTGTTTCGTTCATCTTGTTTTAAAGTCCCGGGCTTTGTGCTGTTTTCTGCCCGCCCGTCCGGCGGCGGCGGACCTTATGCAATTGAGGACGAGTTTACGTTTCAGGATCAAGCCGGGCCCTGACATGGGCCAGAAGCCCCCTGGACGCCGCCTCCACCAGATCAAGCACATGCGCAAAGCCGCCCATACCGCCATAATAAGGATCGGGCACCTCATCGGCAGCCTCACCATCGGCAAAGTCAAGAAACAGCTGCACCTTGTGCTCATATTGCGCCCCGGCCAGATTCTGCAAATCCTCAAGATTGTCATAATCCATCGCCAGAACCAGATCGAAAGCGTCAAAATCGGCGCGGCTTACCTGCCTGGCGCGCAAATCGGAAATATTATAGCCGCGTGAGGCCATTTCGCCCTGCGCCCGCCGGTCCGGCGGCGAGCCCACATGCCATGAGCCGGTGCCGGCCGAATCCGTGCCGATTTTATCTTGCAGATTTTCACCCTGAACCTGCGCCCGGAATGTCCCCTCCGCCATGGGCGAGCGGCAGATATTGCCAAGGCAGACAAACAGGACGCGAAAGGAAGAATTATTAGCCATAACAAACGTGATGGCGCATTTTTCAGCCAGATTCAAGCGGTGATGGAGAGAAGCTTTGGGAAAACAAATTGCGAAAACACCCCCAGGCACCATATAACACCGGTTATGAACACCAAGACGCACATACCCTTCCGCAAGATGAACGGGCTGGGCAATGATTTTGCCGTGTTTGACGGGCGCCAAAACCCCGTTCCGCTTGACGCCCCGACCCTTCGCGCCATTGCCGATCGCCACAGCGGTGTGGGCTGCGATCAGATCATCAGGATCGAGCCGAGCGATCAGGCCGATGTCTTCATGCGCATATGGAACGCCGACGGCAACGAGGTTGACGCCTGCGGCAACGCCACGCGCTGCATTGCGGCGCTGTTTCTGGATGAAACATCAGCTTCGCAAATCACCATCGCCACCAATGCCGGCAATCTGGTTTGCAGCCGCGCCGATAACCCGGATGAGATCAGCGTCGATATGGGCGTTCCCAAATTTGCCTGGGACCAGATCCCCTTGGCGGAAGAATTTGCCGATACAAGACACATCGAATTGCAGGTGGGGCCGATCGGCAATCCGGTTTTGCATTCGCCTTCCGTGGTCAATATCGGCAATCCCCACTGCATATTCTGGGTTAAGGATATCGAGGCCCATGATCTTGCCATTCTGGGCCCGTTTCTGGAAAACCATGTCATGTTTCCCGAGCGCGCCAATATCTCGCTGGCGCAAATCACCGGGAAAGATGAAATCCGCCTGAAAGTCTGGGAGCGCGGCGCGGGCCTCACCAGAGCCTGCGGCACCGCCGCCTGCGCCGTCGGGGTTGCCGCCCCGAGGCTGCACAAAACCAGCCGCGATGTCATTGTTAACCTGCCGGGCGGACCCTTGCGCATCAGATGGCGTAAGAAAGATGATCACATTATCATGACCGGAGCTTATGAGCTGGAATATGAAGGCTCACTTGAGCTTGAAAGACCGGCTCAGGCGCAAGGGGTGGTTTCATGAGCGCGCCCGAATTTCACAGCTTCGGCTGCCGTCTGAACAGCACCGAGACCCAGATTATCCGCTCGCAGGCCCGGGAGAACTCTTTGCAAGACGCCATTGTTTTCAACACCTGCGCAGTCACCCGCGAGGCGGTGCGTCAGGCGCGTCAGGCAATCCGCAAGGCGCGGCGCAAAAGCCCGCAGGCGCGCATTATCGTCACCGGCTGCGCAGCGCAGACCGATCCGCAAAACTTTGCCTCCATGGACGAGGTCGATCTGGTGCTGGGCAATGAGGAAAAATTTATTCCCGCCCTGCTTTCCGCATCCCGTAACAACGGCAGCGCAAGGGTGCAGGTCGGCGATATCATGCGTGAAACCCGTATGAACACGCCGCCGCTGCAAGAATTCAGCCAGCGTGCCCGCGCTTTTGTTCAGGTACAAAACGGCTGCAATCACCGCTGCACCTTCTGCATTATCCCCTTTGGCCGCGGCAATGCCCGCTCGTCAACACCGGAGCAGATACTGGCGCAAATCCGCCAATTGGTGGACAAGGGTTTTCGCGAAGTCGTTCTGACCGGGGTTGATATTACCGCCTATGGCCCTGATCTTGATCCGGATTTGAATCTGGGCGCTCTCGTTTCGCAAATCCTTGACCAAATCCCCGGGCTTGAACGCCTGCGCCTGAGCTCGCTTGATCCGGTGGAAACCGATGCGCGGCTGATGCGGCTCATCGGCGAAGAAGAGCGCTTGCTGCCCCATTTACACCTTTCCCTGCAAGCCGGTGACAATCTTGTCCTCAAGCGCATGAAGCGCCGCCACAGCCGCGAGGACGCGATAAAGTTTTGTGCCAGAGTCAGGAAGATTCGCCCCGATATCGCTTTTGGCGCCGATCTGATCGCCGGGTTTCCCACCGAAACCGAAGCCATGTTTGCAAACACGGTCCGGCTGATTGAGGATTGCGGTTTGAATTTCCTGCATGTCTTTCCCTTTTCCGCCCGCCCGCAAACCCCGGCGGCGAAAATGCCCCGGCTGCCCGGTGATGTGATCAAGGCGCGGGCGAAGCGGCTGCGTGAGAGCGGCGGGCA